>CAZLWN010000001.1:0-92125 GCA_964563195.1 uncultured Undibacter sp.
GAATATCGTAGGCGCCGGTCGCCATGCCGACGCCGAGCCACGGGATATAGGGCGCAAAGCACGACAGATACGCGCCCATGTCGGCGACGATGTCGAGCGCGAGCGCGAGGAACTTCCCTCTGTCGTCGAGTGCCAGCCGCGCGGTCGAGACGTTGTCGCGGCCATGGCTGTCGCCAAGGAAATGCTCGGTGCGCTCAGCCACCCACTTCACCGGCTTGCGCAACCGCTCGGCGGCGACGGCGGCCAGCGCATATTCACGATAGGGAAACAATTTAGTGCCGAAGCCGCCACCGACGTCGGGCGTCACCACGCGCATGCGCTCGGGCGGAATCTCGAACACGTTCGCACACAGGGTATCGCGGATAATATGGCTGCCCTGGCTGCCGAGCGTGAGCGTATAGCGTTCGCCGTCGTATTCGGCGATGACGCCGCGGGTGTCGATATAATTGGTCACCAGCCGCTGGTTGACGATGGTGAGCTCCACCGTGCGCGCGGCCCGCGCGAATGCGGCCTTGGTCTTACCTGCGTCACCCGCTTCGACCGCGAAGGCGAGATTGCCGGGCCGGTCGGGCCACACCTGCGGCGCGCGGGCTGCGAGCGCAGCCATTGCGCCGACGACGTGCGGCAGCGGCTGCCAGTCGACCGTGATGGCTTCGGCAGCGTCCTTGGCGGCGGCAACCGTGTCGGCAACCACGAAAGCGATGGCATCGCCGACATGGCGCACCTCGTTCCGGGCGAGAATCCGATAGGGTGGGGCTTCGATATCGACGTCAGGAATCGCGCCGAGGGTCGGCAAAGACCCCAGTCCGGCAACGTCGGACGCGGCCAGCACCAGGCGTACGCCCGGTATTGCCCGCACGCGGTCGAGATCGACAATGTGAAAGCGGGCATGAGCGTGTGGCGAGCGCAGCACCACCGCGTGCAACGTCGCCGCCGGCGCCACATCGGCGACGTAGCGCCCCTGCCCGCGCAGCAGCGCATCGTCTTCCTTGCGCCTGACGGCCTGACCGAATCCAAATTTCATCGCCGCCTTCTTACATCATAGGTTCGGCTTTTTGGCCGGGTGCTGCCGCCGGCGGCGGCGCGCGAAACGCAGCGCAAACCAGCGCGAAATCACGTAGAACACCGGCGTGAAAATCAGGCCGAATGCGGTGACGCCGATCATACCGAAGAACACCGCCGTGCCCAGCGTCTGCCGCAGCTCGGCGCCGGCGCCCACCGCCCAGACCAGCGGCGTCACGCCGAGAATAAAGGCAAACGACGTCATCAGGATCGGCCGCAGGCGCAGATGGGCGGCCTCGACGGCGGCGGCGAAACGGTCGTTGCCGCGGTCCTCGAGCTGCTTGGCAAATTCGACGATCAGAATGGCGTTCTTGGCCGCCAAGCCGATGAGCACGATAAAGCCGACCTGCGTCAACAGGTTGTTGTCCTGGCCGCGCAAGACCACGCCGACGATCGAAGCGATGAGACACATCGGCACGATCATGATTACCGCCAGCGGCAGGGTCAGGCTCTCGAACTGCGCGGCCAGCACCAGGAACACGAACACCACCGCCAGCACGAAAGCAAAGATCGCGGTATTGCCGGCGCGAATTTGCTGGAAGGCGAGCGTGGTCCATTCGTAGCTGAAACCTTCCGGCAGCACGCGCTGCGCCAGCTGCTCCATGATTTTGATCGCCTGGCCTTGCGAATAGCCGGGCGCCGCCGCGCCATCGAGCTCCGCGGCGGGATAGAGATTGTAACGCGGCACGCGGTAGGGACCGGAAATATTCCGCACGGTCGTGAAAGCGCCGAGCGGCACCGTGCCGCCGCTGGCGTTGCGCACGCGGATTTTCAAAATATCCTTGGTATCGTTGCGGAACTGGCTGGCGGCTTGCGCGACCACGCGGTAGGTCCGCCCGAGGATATTGAAATCGTTGACATAGATCGAACCCAGATAGATCTGCAATGCCGCGAACACATCCGGAATGCTGATGCCGAGCAATTGCGCCTTGGTGCGGTCGATATCGAGATAGATTTGCGGCGTCTTGGTCTCGAACAGCGAAAAGACCTGGGCGACGCCGGGGGTTTTGGCGGCGGCGCCCATCATTGCGTAGACGGCGCCCTGCAAGGCGTGCGAGCCAAGGCCCGCGCGGTCCTCGATCATCATGCGGAAGCCGCCGGCGTTGCCGATGCCGGAAACCGGCGGCGGCGCGACCACAAAAATAGCCCCGTCGCGAATCGTGGAAAGCCGTTGGAACAGCTGGCCCACGATGGCGCCGGCGGACTGGCGGGGATCTTTTGCCCGCTGCTCAAACGGATCGAGCGTGACGAAGATGGCGCCCGCATTCGATGCGCGGGTAAAGGTCGCGCCGGAGAAACCGACGATGTTCACCGCATGCGCGATACCCGGCACCTTCAGGGCGATCTCGACCGCGCGCCGGTTGACGGCGTCGGTACGCGCGAGCGAAGCCGCCGGCGGCAGCTGCGTGACGATAATGAGATAGCCGCGGTCCAAATTCGGAATGAAGCCGATCGGCGTCTTGCGAAACTCGTTGAGGCCGAAGGCAATGACGATGGCATAGACGACCAGCATCAATACGGCGACGCGCACCAGGCGCGCCGACAGCCGGCCGTAACCGCGCGTCACGACTTCGAAATAGCGATTGAAGGCGCGGAAGAAGGCGTGGATCGGCGCCGCCCACCAATGCTCGCGTTCGCCGCTGGTGTGCGGCTTGAGCAGCAGCGCGCACAGCGCCGGCGACAACGTCAGCGAAACGATCAGCGATATGATGGTGGCGCCGGCGACGGTAAGGGCGAACTGGCGGTAGAACTGGCCGGAAATGCCGGTGATGAAAGCCGACGGGATGAACACCGATGAGAGCACCAGCGCGATCGCGATCAGCGCGGCGCCGACCTCGGTCATGCTCTTGACCGCAGCGTCGCGCGGGTTCAGGCCCGATGCGATGTTGCGCTCCACGTTCTCCACCACGACGATGGCGTCATCGACGACGATGCCGATCGCCAGCACCAGACCGAATAGTGACAAGTTGTTGAGCGAAAAGCCGAACAGCGCCATCACGAAGAAAGTGCCGATCAGCGACACCGGGATGGCGACGATCGGGATGATGGCGGCGCGCCAGGTTTGCAGGAATAGGATGACCACCAGCACGACCAGGATGATCGCCTCGCCGATGGTCGTCTCGACCGCGTCGACCGACTGCTGGATGAATTGGGTCGGATTGTAGACGATGGTGTATTTCATGCCGGGCGGGAACCGCTTGGACAGGGTCTCCATCGTCTTCTTGATATTATCGGCGGTGGACAGTGCGTTCGAGCCGGGCCGCTGGAAAATGCCGAGTGCAATGGCGGGATCGCGATCGAGATAGGAATTGGTCGTGTAGTCCTGCGCAGCGAGGTCGACCGTCGCCACGTCCTTCAGCCGCACCACGGCGTCGGCGGTCTGCTTGACGACGATATTGGCGAACTCGGCCGCGTTGCTGAGCCGGCCCAGCGTCTGCACCGAGATCTGGAATGCGCGCGGCTGATCGACCGGCGGCGCACTGAGCACGCCGGAGGCGACTTGCAGGTTCTGGCCCTGCAAGGCGCTCACCACGTCGCTCGCCGTCAGACCGACCGACTGCAGGCGGTCGGGATCGAGCCAGATGCGCATGGCGTAGTCGCGGCTGCCGAACACGGCGATCGTGCCGACGCCGTCGATGCGCGCCAGCGCGTCGGTGATTTCCAGCGTCGCGTAGTTCGACATGAACAGCGTGTCGCGCGACTTGTCCGGGGAATAGAGGTGCACGACCATCATGATGTCGGGCGAGGTCTTGTTCACCGTGACGCCGATGGCGCGCACTGCCGCGGGCAGGCGCGGCAGCGCGACCGAGACGCGGTTCTGCACCTGTACCTGGGCGGTGTCGAGATCGGTGCCGATGTCGAAAGTCACCGAGATGTTGAAGTTGCCGTCGCTGGTCGAGTTCGACGTGACATAAATCATGTTCTCGACGCCGTTGATCTGTTGCTCGATCGGCGTCACCACCGTGGCGGCGACCACGTCGGCGCTGGCGCCCGGATACTGCCCCATGACCGTGATGGTGGGCGGCGCGATCTCCGGATATTGCGCGATCGGCAGCCGCACGAAGCCGACGCCGCCCAGGATCACGATGATGATCGAGACCACGGAAGCGAAAATCGGCCGGTCGATGAAGAAATGCGAAATCCGCATGGCCTGATGCCGCTGCTATCTCGAGGCGGACGATGGCGCGCCCGGCTTGGCCGGCGCCACCGGTTTGTCACCTTCAGCCTGCGGGTTGACCTTCTGCCCGGGCCGCGCGCGCATCAGTCCGTTGACGATGAAACGGTCACCGGGCGCGAGGCCCGACTTGATCACCCGCAGATGGTCGGGCGTCGCCTGCCCGAGCGTCACGAACCGCTCGGCGACCTTATTATCGGGGCCGACGACCAAAACATATTTGCGCGTCTGCTCGCTGCCGATGGCCGCGTCGGGCGCGAGCAAGGCCTCGTAAGGCGGCGAAGCCGGAACGCGCACGCGTGCGAACATGCCGGGCGTGAACACGCCGTTCGGATTGTCGAACAAGGCGCGGACGCGAATGGTGCCGGTTGCGCTGTCGATCACGTTGTTGACGAAATCCATGCGACCTTTGTGCGCGAAGTCATCCTCGTCGATGAGCTTGAGCATGATCGGAACGCTGGCGTTGCGGCTGGCGACATCGCGCCCATCCTTGGCGAGCCGCTCGTAACGCAGATAGGAGGCCTCGTCGAACGTGAACTCGAAATGGATCGGGTCAGTCGACACGATGGTTGCCAGCAGCGTGGTGGTGGGGATCGTCCCGCCCGCCACCACGTTGCCTGGCGATACGCGGCGGTCGCCGATGCGGCCGTCCATCGGCGCTCGCAATTCCGTGAACTCGAGATCGAGCTCAGCCTGGCGCAGCGCCGCCTCGGCGCCGCTGACGGAGGCCTGCGCATTGCGGAAGGCTTGCGAGCGCTGCTCGAAGGTCTGTTCGGTGATGGTCTTTGCCGTCACCAGGGATTGGCCGCGCTCGAGGTCGGATTTGGTATAGGCGAGATTGGATTTCGCCAGCGTCAACGCGGCGCGCGCCTGGGCGAGCGCGTTCTGGAACGGCCGCTTGTCGATCGTGAACAGCAGGTCGCCTTTCTTGACCATCTGCCCGTCCTTGAAATGCACGCTGTCGAGATAGCCGGACACGCGCGCGCGTATCTCCACCGAATCGACGGGGACGAAGCGGCCGACATATTCGTCGAAATCGGAGACGGCGCGCTTGATGGGCGTTGCGACGGTCACCGTCGGCGGCGGCGGCGCGCCGCCCTGCTTTTTGTCCTGGCCGCAGCTTGCGACCAAAGTCGCAAACGCCAGAATCATGACGACGCGGATCGTCTGGGCGGATGCCGGATGGAGGCGCAGTTTCATGGATTGGCTAAGATGGCGAGGCCGGGCTGGATTGCCAAGCCCGTCCCCTTAGCGTTGCGGCCGAACGATGTCCACCGGCTGTGGCGCGTCACATTACCGTGCAATAATCGTTCAGCGCCGCGCGGCAGCACGAAATCTATTCAGCCAATCGCGGCCAAATATGGCCAAAACGATCGCGCCGTAGACAAGGCCGCCGACGGCCATAAGAACAAGCAGCGTCGCCAAGTCAGCGAACCGGTCCCAGGCTTCAAAAAATCTCATGGCCGGGTCCCGGCACAGCCATAGGACGGCGGTCAGCACAAGCCCCGCGGCGGCAAGCTTGATCGCCGACTGCCGCAGGCGCTCGTCGATGCGCGCGAGCCCTGCCCGCCACGCGAACCAAAACACCAAGCCGAGATTGATCCAGGCGCCGATCGAGGTGGCAAGCGCCAGGCCGACCTGCGCCAGCGGCCCCATCAGCAGCACCTTGAAGGCGATATTGACCGCGGCGGCGATGAGCGCCGCCTTCACCGGCGTCGCGGTGTCGCCGCGGGCAAAGAAGCTTGCCACCGCGCTACGGATCAGCACGAAGGGCAAGAGCCCGAAGGCGTAGGCGCTGAGCGTGCGGCCGGCGGCGAGCGCATCGGCCGCGGTGAAGGCGCCGCGCATGAACAGGGCGCGCATGATCAGTTCCGGAATGACGAAGAAGGCGACCAGACAGGGAACCGCCAGCAGCAGCGTGAACTCGATCGCGCGGTTCTGCGCGGCCGCGGCGCCCGCGTCGTCGCCGCCGGCGATGCGCCGCGACATTTCCGGCAGCACCACGGTGCCGGCGGCGATGCCGATCACGCCGATCGGCAGCTGATTGAGACGGTCGGCGTAATAGAGCGCGGAGATGGCGCCCGCCGGCAGGAAGCTGGCAATGATCGTGTCGGCGAACAGTGCAAGTTGAACGCCGGCGGAACCGACGGTGGCGGGCCCGAGCGCGCGGAAAAATTTGCGTACGTCGGCATCGAGCTCCGGCCAGCGCAAGGACGCGAGCGCGCCCGCGCGCAAGGCGTCGCCGCCGACCAGCAACGCCTGCAGCACGCCGGAGACCAGCACGCCCCAGGCCGCTGCATGACCGGCGTTTGGAAAGAACGCCGCCAGCGACAGCGCCACGATGATCGACAAATTGAGCAGGATGGGCGCCGCCGCCGCCGCGGCAAAGCGTTGCAGTGCATTGAGGATGCCGCCATAGAGCGTGACCAGCGTGATCAGCAGCAGATACGGGAAGGTGACACGGGTCAGTTTCACGGCGAGCGCGTAGCGGCCGGGATCGTCGGAGAAGCCCGGCGCCAGCACGTCGATCACCGCCGGCGTGAAAAGAAGCGCAATCGCCAGCAGCACGATCTGGCTGGCGAGCAAAAGCGTAAAAATGCGGTCCGCAAACCGCCCGGCGCGCTCGGCCCCGCCTTGCTCGCGGATGCGGGCATAGGCCGGAACGAATGCGGCGTTGAAGGCGCCCTCGGCGAAGATGGCGCGGAAATGGTTGGGCAGGCGCAGCGCGACGAAGAAGGCGTCGGCGGTGGGTCCCGCGCCCAGGATCGCGGCCAGGGCGATGTCGCGGGCGAAGCCGGCGATCCGCGACAGCAAAGTAAAGCCGCCGACCGTGAGGATGCGTTCAATCATCGCCCTGTGTTACCAGAATGAGGCAAAAACGCTGCGAATCTGCCGGCTTGAGCAGTAACTATTGGTAGCGGTAGCGATGGTCAGGCCCGCCGAACTGCCTTAAGACGATTCTTGACCTGAACATAGCCTGGACGAGCCCGGCCTAAGCCCATGCCCTCGCCGATCATTCCTATCCTGCTCGCCGGCGGCGCCGGGACGCGGCTTTGGCCGGTTTCGCGCGACGCCCTGCCCAAGCAGTTTCTGCCCCTGGTCGGCGAGCGCTCGACCTACCAGGAAACGCTGCTGCGCGTGGCCGACCCGATGTTCGCCGCGCCGATCGTCATTACCGGCCCGGATTTCCATTTTTTCGCCCGCCGTCAGGCCGAGGAGGTCGGGGTCGAGGCGACGGTCGTGATCGAGCCGCTGCGGCGCGACTCGGCGCCTGCAATCGCGGCCGCGACGGCGGTCGCCCGTGGGCGCGATCCAGACGCCGTCGTGCTGGCGCTGGCCGCCGACCACATTGTCCTGGACGTCCCGCAATTCCGCGCAACCTGCCTCGCCGGCCGGGTCGCCGCCGAGGCCGGTCACATCGTCACCTTCGGCATCAAGCCGAGCGAGCCAAAAACCAGCTATGGCTACATCCTGCCCGGCGAGGCGATCGACGGCGGCCAAGTCCATCGCGTCAAGCGCTTCGTCGAGAAGCCCGATGCCGCCACCGCCAAGCGCTACGTCGCTGAAGGCTATCTATGGAATTCGGGAAACTTCCTGTTTCGCGCCGACGTGCTGCTGGCGGAACTGGCGAAGCGCGAGCCCGAAATGGCGGAAGCAATCGAGGCCGCGGTCAACAACGCGACCACCGACCTCGGCTTCCTGCGCCTTCAGCCCGAGGCCTTCGCGCGCGCGCCGCAGAAATCGATCGACTATGCCGTGATGGAAAAAACCGAGCGCGCCGCCGTGGTGGAGTGCTCCTTTCGCTGGTCGGACATCGGCAGCTGGGACGCGCTGTTCGAGATTTCCCCGCGCGATGCGCAAGGCAATGTCGTGCAGGGCGAGGTCGTGGCCATGGACGCGCGCAATTGCATTGTGCACTCCGACGGCAAGTTGACTGCCATGATCGGCGTCGAGGACCTGGTGGTGGTGAGCACGTCCGACGCGGTGATGGTGGTGCCGCGGGCCCGCGCGCAGGAAGTCAAGGACCTGGCTGCCAAGCTCAAGGCCGCCAACCGGCCGGAAGCGACCGTGCACAAGCGCGTGCACCGGCCCTGGGGCTATTACGAGTCGATCGACATGGGTGAGCGCTTCCAGGTCAAGCGCATCGTCGTCATCCCCGGCGGCATGCTGTCATTGCAGAAGCACCGCCACCGCGCCGAACACTGGGTGGTGGTGCGCGGCACCGCCGAAGTCACCATCGGCGATGAGCGCAAAGCGGTGCACGAAAACGAGTCGATTTTCATCCCGATCGGCAGCGTTCACCGCCTGGCCAACCAGGGGAAAATCCCGCTGGAACTGATCGAGGTGCAGACCGGCAGCTATCTCGGCGAAGACGACATCGAGCGCATCGAGGACATCTATAAGCGGGATTAGTTAGCCCCGCCTGCATCGCGCAAACAATGCCGATTTTTTTGGCTCCAAGCCTGAAAAAGGCGCCTGGGGCGACTTCGTAAACGATTTGCTAACCAACAATTAACCGCAAAACAACCGGCCGGGGAATAATGTGCCGCCCAATATCCCCAATGTGGTTCAGGCCAAGAATGCGGTTTTCCCTCACGCTCAAACGCGCCTCATGGCTGGTCATCCTTGTCGGCCTTGCCGCTTTTGCAGGCAGTTGCGGTGTGCTGACTGTCTTTGCCCCGGACTGGCCCGCTGCAATCATCCCCGCCATCTCCGAAACGGCGCTCAGCATCATTTTCGCCGCCGTCGTGGCCCAGTTTGCGATGAGCCTGATGGGCGCCATCCTCACCCGAAATCAAGGCTGTGAAATCGATCAGACGCGCACCGCCATCAACAGCATGGCGCAAGGGCTTTGCATGTTCGACGCCTCGGAACGGTTGGTCGTCTGCAACGCGCAATACTACAAGATGTATGAGCTGACGCCGGACGACGTAAAGCCTGGCGCCACGTTATCCGAGGTGCTGGCGAGACGGGTCGCCAAGGGCACGTTTTCGCGCGATCCCGACAAGTACCGGGAAGAATTTCTGGCCGCGGTCGCAGAAGGGCGCACCATTGTGCACGAGGTCAAGTCCAAGAGTGGCCGCCTCGTGCTGGTCACCAATCATCCGATGGCGGGCGGCGGCTGGATCGGTACGCACGAGGACATCACCGAGCGGCGGCAGGTCGAGCAACAGCACATGGTCATGCAGCAGCAGGAACAGCGCCGCGCCGTCATCGAGGAAGCGATCTCGGCATTTCGCGAGCGCGCCGAAAACCTGCTGAAGACCGTGACCGACAGCGCGGGCGAAATGCGCGTGACGGCGGCCAGCCTGTTCAACGCGTCCGGCCATACATCCCAGCGCGCCGAAAGCGCGGTGCAGACGTCGAATAAAGCCTCGACCAACATTGAGAGCGCGGAATCCGCCACCGACGAGTTGTCGGGTTCGATCACGGAGATCGAACAGCAGGTCGGTCAGACCGCCGAGGTGGTGCGGTTCGCGGTCGAAGAAGCGCGGGCGACCAATCAGGATATCGACGCGCTGGCGCGGATCGCGCAGAAGATCGGCGACGTTGTCCAGCTCATCCGCAACATCGCCGGGCAAACCAATCTGCTAGCGCTCAACGCGACCATTGAGGCGGCGCGCGCCGGCGAAGCGGGCCGCGGCTTCGCGGTGGTCGCCTCCGAAGTGAAGTCGCTTGCCGTGCAGACCGCGAAGGCGACCGAGGATATTTCAAGCCAGATCCTGGAAGTCCAGGATTCGACCGGCAAGGCCGTGGAAGCGATCGGTCAGATCACAAACCGCATGCGGGAGATCAATAACTATACGTCGGCTGTCGCCGCGTCGGTGCAGCAGCAGAACGCCGCGACCGGCGAGATTTCGCAAAACGTCGCAGGCGCCGCTGACGGTGCAAAGATGATTGTCACGGTATTGCGTGAAGTGGCTGACGCCACCATTGAAAGCCAGCAGTCGGCGCAAACCGTGCTCACCGCGTCTGAATCGGTGGAAAAGGCAGCCGCCATTCTGCGCAGCGAAGTCGAGGGCTTCCTCACCAAGGTGGCGGTCTGACGGCGGCGGCTCTGCTACCGGCCCGACAGGCAAAGCGCCTGCACTTCGGCGTTTTGGCTATTCAGGCATTAGCGGTTTTTAGGCCGCGTTCCTTACAGAATCTTCAGCCGCCCCAGGCTCTCGATCACCTCATCTGCCAGCGTCTCGGCGTCCTTGCGCCCGGCCTCAAGTCGCACTTCGGGTTTTTTCGGCGCTTCATAGGGCTGGTCGACGCCGGTGAAGTTTTTGATTTCGCCCGCCAGCGCGCGCCGATAGAGCCCCTTCGGATCGCGCGCAATGCACTCTTCTAGCGGGGTATCGACGAAGATCTCGACGAACTCGTCCGCGGCAAGCAGTTCCCGCACCATGCGGCGCTCGGCCTGGAACGGCGAGATGAACGAGCACAGCACGATCAGGCCGGCGTCGGTCATCAACTTGGCCACCTCGCCGATGCGCCGGATATTCTCCACCCGGTCCGCTTCGGTGAAGCCGAGGTCACGGTTGAGACTATGGCGGACGTTGTCGCCGTCGAGCAGGAGCGTGTGGACGCCGCGCGCGTGCAGCGCCGCTTCGACCAGGTTGGCGATAGTCGATTTGCCGGCGCCGGAGAGGCCAGTGAACCACAGCACCGCCGGGCGATGCTGCTTGAGCATAGTGCGCTCGACCTTGCTGATGGTGATGTTCTGGTGGTGAATATTGGTCGCGCGGCGGAGCGCGAAGTCGATCATGCCGGCGGCGACCGTCTCGCTGCTATCGCGGTCGATCAGGATGAAACCGCCGGTAGCGCGGTTTTCTGAGCGCGGATCGAAAGCGACCGGCGCAGCGACCGCCAGGTTGCACACCCCGATCTCGTTAAACGCCAACGTCTTAGCGGCGAGCTTGGCAAGACTGTCGACGTCGACCCGGTGCTTGAGTTCGGTAACGGTCGCGGCCAAGGTGCGGTTGTTGATATTCATCAAGTAGGAGCGCTCCGGCAGCAGCGGGACGTCCGACAACCAGACCAGATGGGCGGCAAACTGGTCGGCCACCTGCGGACGGCCGCGCAGGGCCGCAAACATGTCACCGGGCACCACGTCGATCTCGCCGGCAAACGCGACGGTCACCGCGTCACCGGCCCGCGCGCTGCCGCGTTCGCCCGCGGGGCCGAGCAGCGCCTGGACCGTTGCGGTCTTGCCGGAGGGCAGCACCACGATCTCGTCGCCCGGCCGCAGGCTGCCGCTGGCGAGCGTGCCGGCAAAGCCGTGGATGCCTTGGGAAACGTCGGTGCCTTCTACCGGCATGCGGAACGGCTTGGCCGTACGGTCATCCTTGACATCGAGCGTTTCCAGATATTCAAGCAGATGCGGTCCCGCATACCATGGCGTTCGCGCGCTACCCGCCGAAACGTTGTCGCCATCGCGCGCGCAGACCGGGACGCAGGCGATCTGCTCGAAGCCAAGCTCGCCGGCGAAGGCGCGGAAGCGTTCGCAAATCTCGTCAAACGCTGCGCGCTCGTAGCCAACGAGATCGATCTTGTTGACTGCGAGCATGACGTGGCGGATGCCCATCAGGCTGGCGATGATGACGTTTCGGCGCGTTTGGGGAAGTAGCCCTTTGGACGCATCGGCAAGCAAGACGGCGAGATCCGATTTGGAGGCGGCGGCCGCGATGTTGCCGGTGTGTTGCTCGTCGCCGGGAGTATCGGCGGCGATGAAAGCGCGTCGCGGCGTCGCGAAATGGCGGTAGGCTAAGTCGATGCCGCTGCCCTGCTCGAGATCGGATTGCAGGCCGTCAAACAGTTGGCCGAGCAGGGTCGATTTGCCGGCATCCGCCGCACCGCAGACGAGCAAACGCAGGGCGGTACGGGTGTCGGCAGCGCCGCTGCGTTCGGCTGGCGCTGCAGCGGTTTCAGTCGGGCTGCGCATCAGAAATAACCTTTTTCCTTCGCGCTGAATTCGTGATCGATAAAAACGCCATCGGTGCTCCGAGATACTACGACGACCCGATCACCGAGTGAGCGCCCGACGGACGGCATCGATGATGCGGTCCTGCGTCGCAACATCGAGATAGCCGTGCATCGGCAAGCTGAGTACCTCTGCGGCAAGCTGCTCGCTCACCGCCAACCCGCCCTCGCCGACCGGATAATGCCGGTAGGCCTGCTGCCGATGCAGCGGGATCGAATAATAAATCGCCGTGGGAATGCCTTCGGCCTTCAACGCCGCCGCGACCGTGTCGCGCCGGCCGCCGCCAATGCGGATCGTGTATTGTGCCCAGACCGAGGATGAGCCGGACGGCACCTGAGGGACAATGGCGAGATCGCCGAGCGCTTGCGCATAGCGGCGGGCGGCGTCATCGCGGGCGGCGATCTCTTCGGAAAATATCTTCAACTTTTCACTCAGGATCGCGGCCTGGATGGTATCGAGCCGCGAGGTGAGGCCGATGTGCACATTGTCGTATTTGTCGCTGCCCTGGCCGTGCACGCGCAGGCTGATAATGGTTTCGGCAAAGGCCTCATCATCGGTGAACACCGCGCCGCCGTCGCCGTAGCAGCCAAGCGGCTTGGCGGGGAAAAAGCTGGTGGCGGTGGCGTGCCCGAAAGTGCCGAGCGCGCGACCTTTATAAGTAGCGCCGAACGCCTGCGCCGCATCATCCAGCAAAAACAGATTGGCGGACTTGGCGACGGCGGCGATGGCATCGTGATCGGCCGGCAGCCCGAATAGGTCCACCGGGATGACCGCCTTGGGCGTGAGGCCAAGGCGCTTGGCAGAGGGGAGCGCGGCGGCGAGCGACTTGGCATCGATGTTGAAGCTGTTCGGCTCGACATCGATGAACAGGGGCGTGGCGCCGAGCAGTGCCACCACCTCGGCCGTGGCGCAAAACGTGAAAGACGGACAAAACACCGCATCGCCTGCGCCCACGCCCTTGGCCATCAGCGCCAGCATCAGCGCATCGGTTCCACTGGCGCAGGTGATCGCATGGCGCACGCCGCAGAATTGCGCGAGTTCGGCCTCAAGCGTCCTCACCTCGGGGCCGAGGATGAACTGGCAATGCGCGAGTACCCGCGCGACCGCACCATCGATCGCCGGCCCAAGACGGCGGCGCTGCGCCGCCACATCGATGAACGGAATAGGCGGCAAGTTGGTGTGCTGGTTCATCAATCAGCCAAGCAATATCGGGGGGATCAGCCGGCAACCACGCGCGGCGGCGTGCGCTCGGCCGCGGGCTCGGCCCTCGGGCGCACGGCCAGGCAATGCGCGGCGATCTCGAGGCTCGCCACGCCTTCTTCTCCACTCACTGCCGGCGGCGTGCCATCGCGGACGGCGCACAGGAACGCGAACAACTCGGCGCGCAGTGGTTCGGCGTGTCCAACCGAGAGATGGCGCATTGAATAGCTGCCGTCGGGCTGGAAGCCAAAACACTCGGTCACTTGGCGGGTGAGCAGATCGGCCATGATGTATTTGCCGCGGGTAGCGACAGTGACGTTGCGCGCCTTGAATGGAGTCAGCCAATTGGTGTTGATGTGCGCGAGTACGCCCGAGGCGGTGCGGAACTGTAGGAGCGCGATGTCCTCGCGCTCGGCTACCGCGCTGGAGAGCTGCGGCTGCACCTCGATGATCTCGGAGTCGGTGAACCAGCGAATCAAGTCGATGTCGTGCACGGCCAGATCGATCACCACGCCGACGTTCGACATGCGCGGCGGAAACGGGCCTACGCGAGTGATGGCGATCGATAGGATATCCTCGTCGCGCAGCGCTTCCTTGATCGTCTCGACCGCCGGATTGAAACGCTCGACGTGACCGACCATCAAGGTGACGCCGGCTCGGCGCGCCGCCTCGATGATGTCGCGTCCCTCCTCGACCGAGGAAGCGATCGGCTTTTCCACCATCACGTGGATACCGCGCGCAATGCAGGCAAGCGCGATGTCGAGATGCAGATGGGTCGGTGCCGCAATGGTGACGGCGTCGATGCTGAGCTCGAGCAGCTGCAAGACATCGGCGACGGCGGTGCAGCCAAGCGTGCGAGCGACGAAATCGGCCTGGCGACGATCGGGGTCGGCAACGCCGACCAGTTCTACGCCCGGCAGCCCGGCGAACACGCGGGCATGATTGCTGCCCATGACGCCGACGCCGACCACGCCGACACGCAAAGAACGCCCCGTGTCCGGATTTACCGCTTGCGTCATGGTCTTAACGCAGTCCCCAGACCGCCCCTTCCGGTCGTGCCATCCCTAGCATGGCGCGCGCCGGCAGGCGACCGCCCCGCAAAAACACGGTGAACACGTTTTGATTCAAAGCGTTACAGCGCGGTTTCCGTGGGCAATATCCGCCCTCGCCGCCGCCTATTCCGCCGCGCGCGAAGCCGGAACGGCAAGCCGCAGGCCGGCAGCAATCGCATCCTCGCGGAAGGATTTCACCGCCGCGAGCGAGAGTTCGACGTCGGTCTTAGTGCCGAGTACCGGCAGCTTCTTTAGCACGTCGGCGGGCGCGGTGATAATATGGCAGCCCATGGCTTCGGCCTCGACGACATTGAACACCTCGCGCGTGGATGCCCAGATAATCTCGACGTTGCGGGCCTTACGTGCCCGGGCAACGGCATCTTTCATGACCGGGCGATAGTCTATGCCCAAATCGGCAAGACGGCCTGCGAACACCGAAACGCAAGATCGCGCGCCGCCGTCGAGCGCTTCGACTGCGCGGGTGACCTGATCGCCGGTGAAGATCGCGGTCATGTTCACCTTGACGCCATCGTGGGACAGTGCGCGCACCGCCTCGAACAGCGGTTCGTCGCGCGTATTGGTGACCGGCAGTTTGACATAGACATTGTTGCCCCAGGCGGTGATGACGCGGGCCTGCGCTACCATTTCCGGGATGTCGTCGGAGATCACCTCGAACGAAATATGCCGGTCCGGCACGGCGGCGACGAGATCGCGCGCATAAGCCTCGTAGTCGGAAACCCCGGCCTTCTTGAGCAGCGACGGATTGGTGGTGAAGCCGGCGATCCACGACTGCTTCGCCATTTCAATGATTTGCGCCTTGTCGGCACCGTCGGTGAAAAGCTTAACTTTCAACGTCGTCAGCGTAGGGGTAGCCATGGGGTCCTGCCTTCCGGCGTCAGGCGCGCCGTACCGCCAATATAGAGTGGCCGCCGGCACGATCAAATGCGAATTCTGAGTTTTGCCCGGCCGCGGCGTCTCGCCGGCCGCACCTTGACATTCCTGAGCCGAACCGGCAACCGAATGGCGCGCCGGCAGGAACCGCGCCAGCAATTCCAGGAGGGGCAATGCGCAAGGCGCTTTCCCTTGTCGTCAAGGCGGCGGTATCCGGACTGTTGCTGTATCTCGCGCTGCGCACGGTCGATATCGTAAGCGTGAAGGACCGGCTCAGCCAGATCGATCTGCGCTGGATCGGACTCGGCTTGCCGTTGCTGCTGGTTCAGGTCTTCGTTCTGGCCGTGCGCTGGCGGCTGATCGTGATCCGCTGCGGCGCCGACTTGCCGCTGCCCCAGGCATTCCGCTACAGCATGATCGCGACGTTCTTCAACCAAACGCTTCCTTCGAGCGTAGGCGGCGACGCCATTCGGATCTGGCTAGTGGGCAAGCGTGCCAACTGGCGCACCGCCACCTATTCGGTACTGCTTGATCGCGTCGTCGGCGTTGTCGCGCTGGCCATGTTCGTCGTCGCCTGCCTGCCGTGGACGCTTGCGCTGATACGCAACCCGGTCGGCCGTACCGCGCTCCTGATGATCGGGCTGGGTTGCATTGGCGCCGGCATCGTCTTCGTCGGCCTGACCTGGGAGCGGCTGCGTATCCTCCAACGCTGGTCGCTGACGCGCCATCTCGCGGCCGCAGCGGCGATTGCCCTATCGGTGCTGCGCTCGCCGCAAGCCTTTGTGCCAATCTTCGGTCTGTCCTTCGTCATCCATCTGCTGACCGCGCTAGCGGCCTGGTGCGCCGCGCGCGCGGTCCGCGCAGACCTGCCGCTTATTTATTCGGTATTCCTGGTGCTGCCGGTGATCCTGATTGCCGTCGTGCCGATTTCGATCGCCGGCTGGGGCGTCCGTGAAGGCGCGATGGTCGCGGCGTTCGGCTATGCCGGCCTGCCGCCAAGCGATGGGCTGCTGGTCTCGCTTCTGTTCGGCGCCGGCTATCTGGTGGTCGGGGCGCTCGGCGGCCTGGTCTGGACGTTCACCACGGACCGGCGCGCGCCCGGCGCCGGCGCCGTGCTCAGCGAACAAGCCGGCCTCGGCGCTAGGCTCGATGGTAATCGCGATACCATTTGATAAAGCGTTCGATCCCATCCTTGATCGGCGTCGCCGGCTTGAACCCGACCTCGCGCATCAGATCGTCGACATCGGCATAGGTCGCGGGAACATCGCCCGGCTGCATCGGCGCGAGCTCCCGCTTCGCCTTCATGCCAATCGCGACTTCCAACAATCGCACGACCTCCAAGAGCTCGACGGGATTGTTGTTGCCGACGTTGTAGATGCGCCAAGGCGCAGTGCTTGAGCCGGGATCGGGCGCCTCGCCCGACCACTGCGGGTTTCCCGCCGGCACGTGGTCCACCAGCCGCACGACCGCCTCGACGACGTCATCGATATAAGTAAAGTCGCGCCGCATGTTGCCATGGTTGAACAGCTTGATCGGGCGGCCGGCAATGATGGCCGAGGCAAAAATCCACATGGCCATGTCCGGGCGTCCCCAGGGTCCGTAGACGGTAAAGAAGCGCAAGCCCGTCACCGGCAGGCCGTACAGATGGGCATAAGCATGCGCCATCAATTCGTTCGCTTTCTTTGACGCGCCGTAAAGGCTCAGCGGATGATCGACATTGTCGTGAACCGAGAACGGCATCCGCGTATTGGCGCCATAGACCGAAGACGAGGATGCGAACAGCAGATGCCGACAGCCATTGTGCCGGCAGCCTTCCAGAATGTTGGTGAAACCAACCAGGTTGGCATCCACATATGCATAGGGATCGACCAGCGAATAACGTACCCCCGCTTGTGCCGCGAGGTGCACGACATAGGGAAAGCGGTGCTCGGCGAAGAGCGCGGCCGTGCCGGCGCGATCGGCAAGATCGAGCTTGATAAAGCGAAAGCCCTTGAATTTTTCGAGCTCGGCGCGGCGATCTTCCTTCAGCGTCGGGTCATAATAGGCATTCAAATTGTCGAGCCCGACGACCTTGCGGCCGTTCTCCAGCAGCCGCCGCGCGACATGAAAGCCGATGAATCCCGCGGCCCCGGTGACGAGAACGGGACCGTCAGACATCAGCGTCGCTCCAAGCGTGCGTCCGGTCTCTCATTACAGTCGCCAAAGATCGACTCCCTTCGGCTTTTGCGAGCGATCGAGCCGCGACTTGACGTCGAGCACGACGCCCTCCCCCTGCTTGAGCAATTTCGCGATCAACGGCCAGCCTTTCGTCAGGTATTCGCTGTGCGCGACGGCGAGAATGACGGCATCGGCGGGCCGCAACGCGTTCAAAGCGGTCAAAGTGATGCCATATTCGTGTGCGGTTTCGTCCGGCAAGGCTAGCGGGTCGTGCACCTGAACGGTGACACCGACGCGGCCGAGCTCGCGCGCGATGTCAATGACCTTCGAATTGCGGATATCCGGAACGTTCTCCTTGAACGTCATGCCGAGAATGGTCACCACCGGATTGCTGCGCCCGCGCTGCAGCAAAGCCCGCATGCATTCGCGCGCGACGCGCTGGCCCATGCCGTCGTTGATTCGCCGGCCGGCCAGGATGATTTCGGGGTGGTAGCCGGCCTTTTCGGCGCGGAAGGTCAGATAGTACGGATCGACCCCGATACAGTG
The DNA here is from genome assembly GCA_964563195.1 of uncultured Undibacter sp. Taxonomy (GTDB): domain Bacteria; phylum Pseudomonadota; class Alphaproteobacteria; order Rhizobiales; family Xanthobacteraceae; genus Pseudolabrys. The sequence continues at coordinate 18,053 of CAZLWN010000001.1, forward strand.
GCCGCCGACCAGACCCGGCTCGAATTTGTAGTAGTTCCATTTGGTCGCCGCGGCGGCGAGCACGTCGCCGGTGTCGATGCCAAGCTGATGGAAGATGGCCGACAATTCGTTCATGAAGGCGATGTTGAGATCGCGTTGCGTGTTTTCGATCACCTTAGCGGCCTCGGCGACCTTGATCGACGGCGCGCGGTGAATGCCCGCGGTGACGACCGAGCCGTACACGTCGCCGACGATATCGAGCGTGCGCGCATCCTGCGCGGAGACCACCTTGACGATCGATTCGAAGCGGTGCTTCTTGTCACCGGGATTGATGCGCTCGGGCGAATAGCCGACTGTGAAATCACGTCCGCCGGTCAGGCCCGAGCGTTTTTCCAGCACCGGGATGCACTCTTCCTCGACCGCGCCGGGGTAAACGGTCGACTCGTAAACGACGATATCGCCGCGCTTGAGCACACCCCCAATGCTTTCGGACGCGGCCAGCATGGCGCCCAGATCCGGCCGGCGCGCGCTATCGATCGGGGTCGGCACGGTCACGATATAAAAATCCGCCTCAGCAAGACGGTCGGGATTGTCCTCATAGTGCAGCTTCGGCTGCTTGAGGTCCCCCGGCTCTACCTCCCGCGTCCGGTCATGACCCGAACGCAGCTCATCAATGCGCTTGCGGTCGACATCAAAGCCGATCACCGGGGCGCCGGAGCGCGCAAAGGCGACGGCGACCGGCAGACCGACATAGCCAAGGCCGATCACGCCGATTTTTCGTCCGTGTGCCAATCGCCTTCCCCCGAACCTACAGGTGCCCGCCGGCCGTCATGGGAACGGATCGCGCGATTCGGCGGCGATGTCCGCCTCGACCATGATCTTGACGAGATCGTCGAAACTCGTGGTCGGCGCCCAACCGAGCTTAGATCGTGCCTTGCCGGCATCGCCGACCAAGACGTCGACTTCACTCGGCCGCAGATAGCGCGAATCGAATTCGATGTAGTCACGCCAATCCAGCTTCACCTGTGCGAAGGCGCGGTCGAGGAAATCACGCACCGACCAGGTCTGGCCGGTCGCCACCACGTAATCGCCCGGTTCCTCCTGCTGAAGCATCAGCCACATCGCTTCAACATAGTCCTTGGCATAGCCCCAGTCGCGCTTGGCATCGAGATTGCCGAGATAGACTTTCTTGTCCTTGCCGACGAGGATTCGCGCAATGCCGCGCGTGATCTTGCGGGTGACGAAGGTTTCACCGCGCCGCGGGCTTTCGTGATTGAACAGAATGCCGTTCGAGGCGTGCATCCCGTATGCCTCGCGGTAGTTTACCACTTGATAGAAGCCAAAAACCTTGGCGCAGGCATAGGGGCTACGCGGACGAAACGGCGTGGTTTCGCGCTGAGGGTATTCCCCGGCATTGCCAAACATCTCCGAGCTCGAGGCTTGATAAAACCGGATTGTCTGCAGCCCGCCAACATTGCGGATGGCTTCGAGAAAACGCAGCGTCCCCAACGCGCCAATGTCGGCAGTGTATACCGGCTCGTCGAATGAGATCCGCACGTGGCTTTGCGAACCGAGGTTATAGACCTCGTTCGGCGCAATCACCTCGATCAGCTTTTCCAATCGGCTGCCGTCGGAAAGATCACCATAGTGAAGAAAAAATCTTGAGTCCTTCTCATGGATGTCCTTGAAAATATGAGCGATGCGGCCGCTGTTGAAGGACGACGAGCGGCGGATGATGCCGTGAACCTCGTAGCCTTTCTCCAGGAGCAGCTCCGCCAGATAGGAGCCGTCCTGGCCGGTGACGCCGGAAATAAGCGCGCGTTTCATTGAAAATAGGCTTTCACGGTTGTCGCGATGTAATTGATATCGTCATCCGTCATGTCGGGATGACTGCCCCAATACAGCCCGCAATCCATGACGCGGTCGGCGCCGTCAAGCTTTCCGCTTGTTTTGTAGCAAAAATGCGCAAACGCGGGCTGCCGCGTCAAGTTTCCGCAGATCACCGGCCGCGTTTCGATGCCGGCCTGATCGAGATGCTTGACCAGACCGTCGCGTACGTCGCGGGCGGGGCAGAGCACGGTATAGCCGAATGGCGCCGGCGTGACCCGCGGATCGTGTCGGGTGAGCGAAAGTTGCCCCGCCTGATCGAGCGCGGCCAACTCTCGGTCCAGCCGCCGCCCGATGCGGCGCCGGCTCTCGTTGAATCCGGCAAGCCGTTTCAGCTGGCGCAGCCCAATGGCCGCGTTGATCTCCATCGGCCGCAGATTGAAGCCGCTGGTGATGAACAGAAAGCGCCCATCGATGTCGGGGTAGCGGGACGCCGCCGCGTCCGGATCGTCCATGTTGCGGGTCCAGCCATGCGAACGCATGACGCGCAGCAGTTCCGCCAGCCGCGCGTCATCGGTCACTACCATGCCGCCCTCGATGGTCGTGATGTGATGAGAAAAATAGAAACTGAAACTGGCGGCGTGGCCGAACGATCCGACACGCTTGCCGTCCCACAAAACGCCGAGCGACTCGCAGGTATCCTCGAACAGCCACAGGCCATTGTGTTCTGCGATCGATTGCACGTCGGTCATGTTGACCGCGCCGCCGAGGATGTGGACGACGACGATCGCGGACGTTTTCGGGGTGATCGCGGCCTCTATGGCATCCGGCTGCATCTGCAGCGTGCGCGGATCGCAATCGACGAAAACGGGCGTCGCGCCGATCTGCAGCACCGGCCAAATGGTTGTCGACCAAGTGAGCGCCGGCACGATAATCTCCGAGCCCGGCGCGATCCGTGCCGGCAATCCGTTGCCCGCCGGCACCAGCGGATTGGCCAGCGCGAACATCGCCAGCAGATTGGCGGACGACCCGGAATTGACCATTACCGCATGGTCGACACCGAGGTATTCAGCGAACGCGCGCTCGAACGCGCGGCAACGCTCGCCCATCGTCAGCTGGCCGGAATCGAGCGCCGCTTTCGCCGCCTCGATCTCCTCACGGCCGAGCATGTTCTTGTTAAGCGGGATGCGGGCCATAGGGGCGTCTTTGATCTTCGGATCGAGGTCGATTTGCACGCCGCCGGACCGAAACTCAGAGCCTTGTCTCGCCGTCTTTGGTGACAACGTGCGCGTAGGGCATGGGGAATAACAGTTTTCCGCCTTGGCGCAAATACTCCTGCTCGCGCGCGACGATCTCGTTCTTGAAATACCAGGGCAAGACCAGCATGCAGGCCGGCCCAAGCTCACGGGCGCGCTCCTCGGAAATCAGCTCAAAATCGGTGCCGAGCGTGCGCAAGCCGACCTTGTCGGGATTGCGCTCGCTGATGAACGGCATCTTTTGCTTGGTGATGCCGAAGAATTGCAGAAGCACATTGCCCTTGGTCGAGGCACCGAGCCCGAAGACCTTGCCGCCCTCGCGGCTTTCGCCATCGAGAAAGGCGTTCACCCGGTTGGCAAGCCCGGCGATCTGCCCGTAATAGGCGCGATAAGTCTCGGCATCCTCGAGCTTGAGTTCGCGCTCACCTTTCGCGAGCGCCGCGAGATTTTTGGCGCCTTCATCAGTGAAGGCCTGCTTGTTTTCGACATGCGTCACGAAGGCGCGCAAGCTGCCGCCATTGACGGCATTGGTTGACGCATCGAATACCGCGAGACCGTTGCGTTTCATCAGCGTTTGCAGCGCCGCCAATGAATAATAAGACAAGTGCTCGTGGCAGATGTCGTAGAAATTCATGTTGGTCAGCATCAGCGCCAGATAGCTCAGCTGGATGCACCAGACGCCGTCGGGCGCCAGGATCGATTTTACATCGGCGGTAAAGTTGTTCGAATCGGGGAGATCGTAGAACATCGCGTTGCAGCCGACCGCCCTCGCCTTCGCGCCTTTGAAACGGTCATGAAACGGCTTGGCCGAGAAATAATCATTGATGATGGTGATCGAAGGATGGACGCCAGACCAGTCAATATTACGTGCCGGTTCATAGCCGATGCGCCGCAGATAGGATGGATAAAATAAAAGCGTGGTACAATCATTGGCACCGATGTCGATGACGATGTCGTCCGGCTTGAGGTCGACGCGGCCGCAGATGTCGCTGATGACGTCCTTGAGGTCCTTTCGCATCATGTCGCTGGTGGCCGAGCGGTAGAAATAGCGGCGGTAGAGCAGGTCAGCCTCGACCTCCTCGCGCAGCTGCAACAGCCCGCAGCCGTCCGGATTGTGCGCACGATCGCACAGCGTCATCGTGAGCGGCACTTGGATCCTAGCAAGCTCCCCCTCCTCCGCGTTGTCGCGCGTGAAGGTCGGGGACAGGAACTGCGGCGCGATCGAAATCACGTCGGTGAGCGCCTCAGATCCGCAGAGTTTGCAGCGTTTTAGCAGCTTGTAAGGCTTGCGACCCGCTTTCAATGCTTCCGCAACGACCATGGCCTCTTCTTTCAACCCGGCGAAAATGTCAGGAAATCTCTAACGATCAGGGCCGTGATCTCCATGCCCGTCTTGAACGGACGCATTTTTCGCGTCCCCCCGATGCGCGCCGGCTCGCGCGCCGGAATTTCCGCAACTCGCATCTTGGCGCGGGCAAAGCGGATGGAGCTTTGGCAAGGCCAGCTCAGGCCGCGCGCGTCGAATGCGAGCCGTAGCGCCTTGTCGCGCCGGAACGCCCTGAATCCGACCAACACGTCCGTGTAGCGCGACCGGAACAGCACATTCACAATGGCCGTGAACAGCTTGTTGCCGAAAGCGGTCAGCCAGTCGTCGTCGTCACTTTGCGTCCCGCCGAGATAGCGCGACGCGATGACGAGGTCGTAGCCTTCACGCGCCTTTGCAATAATGCGCGGAATGTCTGCCGGAACCGCATTCCCATCGGGCGTAAACTCAACCACAATATCGCCGCGCGCAACCTGCAGGCCCTGCAACATCCCCTGGCCATAGCCGCGGCCGGATTGTGAATGCACGCGGATATCGTGGCCCTGCATGAATTCGACGGTGCCGTCGGTCGATCCGCCGTCAATGGCGATGATTTCATCGACCCATTCGCGCCGAATTTGCGGTATGATGACCCTAACTGCTTCAATCTCATTTAACATCGGGAGCAGTAAGGTACTCGTGAGCCGGTCCGTCACGCCGCACTTCCCTGCGCTGCGCTGTTCTTGAGGTACCAGTCGTAGGTCAACCGCAACCCTTCCGGAATCTTGATCTTGGCGCTCCAGCCGAGCCGCGCGGCGCGACTGACATCCATCAGCTTGCGCGGCATCCCGTCGGGCTTGGAAGAATCAAAGACGATTTTTCCAGGATAGCCGACGATGTCCCTGATGAGCCCGGCGAGATCGCGGATGGCGATGTCTTCGCCCAAACCCACATTGACGAAGCCGCCAATATCCTTGGCCTGCACGTTGAGCATGAAATGCAACATGGCGTCGACCAAATCGGTCACGAAAAGCAGCTCGCGCCGCGTCGCGCCGGTGCCCCAGACATTGACTGACGGCGTGCCGGCCAGCTTGGCGCGATGAAATTTATAAATGAGAGCCGAGACGACGTGCGAACGCTCCGGCTCAAAGTGATCGCCATAGCCGTAAAGATTGCACGGCATCAGATTGAGGAAATTGGTGCCGTATTGCGCATTAGAGTATTCGCACAGCTTCATCGCCGCCACTTTGGCAATGGCGTACCCTTCGTTGGTCGGCTCGAACGGCCCGGTAAGAATCAAGTCCTCGCGCATCGGCTGCGGACAATCGCGCGGATAGACACACGAGCTGCTGAGGAAGACGAGCTTGCGCACGCCCGCGGCGCGCGCCGCATGCACGCCGTTTACGGCTATCATCAGGTTTTCGTACAGAAACTCGACGGGATAGCTCACGCTGGCGCCAATGCCGCCGATATGTCCGGCAAGGTGAAAAACGTAATCGATGCGGTGCTCGGCGAAATAGCGTTGCGTCGCCGCCTGGTCGCGCAAATCTAACTGCTTCGAGCTCGGCGCCAGCACCGAGGCGTAGCCGTCGGCACGAAGCCGCGCCAGCAGCGCGCGTCCGACCATGCCGCTTCCGCCGGTGACGAGGATATGAGAGGTTTTTTCCATGCAGATTTAGTTAGTTATCATCGGCGCCGGAGTCGGTCAACGCAGGCCAAAGTGTGCGTGGCCGTCCGCCTAACGGCCGACGGCCGCATCGGGCAACGGCTGGCGCTCCTCTCCCGAGAGCTGTTCGTAGATCGCCACCATTTCGCTGCCGATCCGATCACTGGAGAACTCCCGCTCAACAAGGGCCCGCCCCTGCGTCGCAAAGCGGCGGCGCAAATCCGCGTCATGCGCCAGTCGGCCGATCGCTGCCGCCAAAGCGGCGGCGTCGTCGGCCGGCACCAGCAAGGCGTTGACATTGTCACGCGCGATCTCGCGGCAGCCGGGAACGTCGGTCGCCACGATCGGGCGGCCAAAAGCGGCCGCCTCGATCAGGCTCTTGGGCAGGCCTTCGCGCCGCGACGGCAGCACCGCGATATGCGCCCTGCTCCAGACGTCGCGGATGTCGGCAACCTGGCCGAGGAACGTCACGCCCGGTCGCTGCCGCCAGCGTTCGATCTGACTTTCCGTGAATGATGCCGGGTTTGCCGGATCGCGCTCGCCGGCGACAAGAAGGTGGATATCTTCGCCGCGTCGCGCGAGCAAATCGTGCGCCTGCATCAAAACGCCCAAGCCTTTGTCGTCGAGCAGCCGGCCGACGAAGGCGGCGGTCACTGGCGCGGCCGGTTCCGGTAAAGGCGTAAGCCGATCGAGGTCAACGCCGGAGCCGGGAACGAGAAAAATGCGATCGCTGGAAATCCCGAGCGCCTCTATCATGGCCCAGTCGTCCGGATTTTGCACCAGCACCGCCGACCATGCATGGCCAAGCAGGAAACGAACGACCGGCGCAAGGACCAGACGTAGGAAACGGCCCTTGAGCGTGCCGGAGGTGAATCCATAGCCGAGCCCAGCCAGCGCATTGATACGAACGACCGGCAAGCCCATCGCTGCCAACGACCCGATCAGCGCGGGTTGCAACGCCACGTGGTGCACGAGATCGGGCTTAAGCGTCCGGTATAGGCGACGTACATCCCGCACGATTGAATACAGAGCGGCCGGCTTGAAGCTGCCGCGCCGCCAGGCCAGGGGATGCAGCGTAAATCCATACCCGCGAATAGCGGCGGCGTCCTTGTCCGTATTGACGCGCGTTGCGATATGAACGTCATAGCCCGCACGCTGGGCCGCCAGCGCCATCGGCAGGCGGTGGGAGAGGAAGTACCAATCTTCGGTGACGAGGTAGAGGAGGATTGGACGAATGGACTGTTGGCCGTTCATGCCGACGAAATGCACGTTCCGCTGACTTTCATGGGTCAGACCATCACAATTACAAGGCTTTACGTTCATGCCAATAAACGATACCTGATCCTCTCTTGGCCAGGCTTGCAATAGGCAAGAATCAGATTGTAGTCGACCCAGCCACGGCGCGTTAGATTAGGATCGGCCATGGAAATCGTTATCACTGGCTCCAGCGGACTGATCGGCTCAGAAGCCGTCGAGGCTTTCGCTCGGCAGCGTCATAAAATCCACGGCATCGACAACAATATGCGGGCTGTTTTTTTTGGCCCGCAGGGCGACACGACCTGGCGTCTCAAACAGCTTGTCGCCCAGTTTCCGAATTTCACGCCGCATGCCATCGATATTCGCAATAGGCCGGCCGTCCTCGACTTCTTTTCCGGATTGGCCCCATCCGCAGTGATCCACTGTGCGGCACAGCCTTCTCATGACCTCGCCAAGGGCAGACCTTTCGACGATTTCGACGTCAACGCAGTGGGCACTATCAATCTACTCGAGGCTGCCCGGCAATTTTCGCCCGAGGCGCCCTTTATTTTCATGAGCACGAACAAGGTTTACGGCGACGCGCCTAATGATTTGCCGCTGGCCGAGCTAGCAACCCGCTGGGATTATGCAGACCCGAAAGACTATGAGGGGATCGACGAGACGATGCGGATCGATCGATCCAAACATAGCCTGTTCGGCGCCTCCAAGGTCGCCGCCGACGTCATGGTGCAGGAATACGGCCGCTACTTTGGCATGCCGACCGTGTGCTTTCGCGGCGGCTGCTTGACCGGCCCCAACCATAGCGGTGTCGAGCTGCACGGCTTCCTGAATTATCTCGTCAAGGCCGCGCTACAGGGAAAGACCTATACGATCTTCGGCTACAAGGGAAAACAAGTCCGCGACCAGGTCCATAGCCTCGACGTCGTGCGCGCTTTCGAGGCGTTCATAATGGCGCCGCGCATCGGCGAAGTCTATAATCTCGGCGGCGGCCGTGAAAGCAACGTATCTATCCTCGAATGCTTCACGATGATCGAGAACATCAGCGGCCGGAAGGTCTCGTGGCGCTATGATGAGCGCAACCGCGAGGGCGACCATATCTGTTATATCTCGGACATGAGCAAGTTCCGCTCGCATTATCCTAGCTGGTCGCTGACGCGCCGGGTTGAAGACATCATCGAGGAGATGATCCGTTCGGACGCAGCGACACTTGCAACCTGAAACGCGATGCGCTTGTCGAAGTCAACCAACAAATGAACCTGGCCGCTGGCGACTATCGCGCGCTCTGGAACAGCAAGCCCGGCTTGCGCGCGGTTTATTCCGACATTTACCGGCGCATGCTCGCCCAAGCGGTGCCCGGCCCCATTCTCGAGATCGGCGGCGGATCGGGTAATTTCAAGTCGTTCGTGCCGTCGGCGATCAGCACCGACATCACGCCGGCCGCCTGGCTCGACGTGGTTTGCGACGCACAGCACCTGCCATTCGCGAATGAGTCCTTCGCCAATGTCGTGATGGTCGATGTCCTGCATCACGTGGAATTTCCCATGCAGGCCTTGCGTGAATTGGAGCGGGTCTTGGTCCCCGGCGGCCGGGCGATCCTTTGCGAGCCAGCGATAACCGTGCTAAGCAAACCGTTCTACCGCCGTTTCCATCCCGAAGCGGTCGACGTGTCGGCCGACCCGCTCAAAACCGGCGCGATTAACGCCGAAAAGGATCCGTGGGATTCCAATCAGGCGATCCCAACCCTGCTGGTCGGCCGTTTCCGCGACCAGCTGGCGGGCGTGCTGCCTTCATTGCAATTGCGCAGCGTCGATTGGTTTTCATTCGTCGCCTATCCGCTGTCTGGGGGTTTTCGTCCGTGGTCCGCCCTGCCAGCCTTCATGGCGCGGCCTTTGCTGGCCGTGGAGTGGCATATGCGCAAATTGATCGGCCGATTTGCCGCCTTCCGTTTGCTCGCCGTCTACCAAAAGGCCCGCCCTGAGGCATAGCCAGTTCCAAAAATCATCATGTCCACGCTTCTAAAGATTTTTATTGCCGCCCTAGCGATTCGTTGGACCTACAGCGTGTCGATGTTCCTCGCCATGGGCGACGGCGGATTGATGGGCGTCGATTCCAGCAATTATATCGGCGCCGGAAACGTGATTGCAGCCAGCATTAAGACCGGCTCTCTGCAGGGGTGGGGCTGGTTCGGACCAAATCCCTTTATGATGCCGCTGTATGCCTGGTTCGTCGGCTTTGGCGCACTGATCGCGGACGGATACGCGGCGCTTCTTGATGTACTCATACAAGGCCTGTTCGACGCCGGAACGTGTCTACTCATCTATGGCATGGCGCGAGCGATCGAGCCGCGTTACGCGCTTGGCGCAGCCGTGGCCACCGCGATAAATCCGACGCAGATCGTGATCGCTGGGATGGTCTACCCGGACTCGATGTTCGTGTTCTTCGTGGCGCTGTCCCTGTTCGGCGCGTTGCGCTGGCTGCAACTTCTGTCCTGGACGTCAACCTTTGTCGTCATCGCGGGTTTGGTCGGCGCGGCATGGTCTCGAATATTGGTGGCGCCCTTCGCAATTATGCTGCCATTTGGTCTAGCGACGGCGGTGATAATTATCGGCCGTTTCCAGCGCCGCCAGCTCATGCAGCTGGCCAGCGCACTTGTGATCTTTTTGCTGTCGCTCGCACCAATCTCGGTTCGCAACAAAGTGGATTACGGTTCCTGGGCCTTGACGCCGCAAACCGGCATGCATCTCGCCCGCTGGATCGTGCCCCTCATTTGGGAAGCGCGTGACGGCACGCCGTGGGCGAAAGGCTATGCGGAGATGGAGCGACGCGCTGCCGCGCTGCCCCGTCCCCCTGACGAGAACGCCTTCCAGCAGTCACGGCGCTACACCAAGGTCTCGCTCGATGCGCTTCGCCACGTCGGGGCGCTCGCGATCATGAAGGCCTGGACGATCGGGGCCGCCCTCAATCTCGGCACGCCGGCGATCATCCTGTCCCCGCCGGTGGCTCAGTTGCCGCGAACGGGGTTCTACGCGACACCAGGGAAGACCATTTTTGAGAAAGTCGCCAACTTTCTGTTTCACTCGGACAACGCGCTGTACGCGTGGATTCTTCTTGTCGGGGTCGCCGGGCTGCAAATCGTCAGGCTTTTGCAGCTTGCCGGCTTTTCCGCGATGGTCATTCAGCAACATTTGATACCGGTGGCGCTTTTGGGGTTGTGGTGCCTGTTTGTCCTTGCGGTCAATGGACCAGTCGCATCGCCCAAGTATCGCTTGCCGATGGAGCCCGCGCTCATGGTCGTGACCGGCGCCGGATGGTCGCTGTTGCGCCGAACAAAGCCGCGACAGCAGGAGCTTTCGTCATAGATTGGCGGCTCGCCAAGCCTGGAACTGCAACACGTTCCACAGGGCGTGTTGCCAATTGCGGCGGCCTGAACAATGCTCGTCCCAGCGCTGACGCAGAAGGCCGACGTCGAACACTCCGCCTTCGCGCAGCGCGCGCGGATCGAGCAGCTCTTCCGCCCATTGGCGTAGCGGCCCGCTCAGCCATTCGCCGATCGGCACGCCGAAACCCATTTTAGGTCGATCGAATAGGTACTCCGGCAGGTATCGCTTCAGCACGGTGCGTAAGGCCCGCTTTCCCACCCCGTTGGCGAACAGGTAATCATTGGGCAAGCCCCAACTATATTCGACCACGCGATGGTCGAGCAGCGGGACGCGCGCTTCCAAACTCACCGCCATCGACGCGCGATCGACCTTGGTGAGGATATCGTCGGGCAGGTAGCTCATCATATCGAGCAAGCGCAGACGGCTTTGCAGCTCGAAGCCCTCGGTGCACGTGGAAAGCCGCTCGACCCAGCCATAGCCTTCGGCGTATTCGGACAGCAAACGCTCCGGATCCGGCCATTGCGAAATCAGCCGCCGATACATTTCGAGCGGACTGTCGGCATCGAGCAACCTAGCACCTTTGAGTACCTTGTCTCCGAAATGGGTCGGGCGGATGCGCCGCGGCAATGCCGGCGCGAGCGCATCCCAGGCGTCCGGCGAGATCCATTGGATCGCATGGGCCCCCAGCCGGCGGAAACCGCGCGGCACGTGGCGCAGCGCAGTCCAAAGCCCGTTGATGCCACGGTAACGGACATAGCCGCCGAATGCTTCGTCCCCACCGTCCCCCGACAGCGCGACCGTGACATGCGTGCGTGCGAGCCGCGAGACTAAACAGGTTGGGATTTGCGATGAATCGGCAAATGGCTCGTCGTAGATTGCCGGTAGCTTCGGGACGACGGCTTGCGCCTCCGCCGCCGACAGGATGAGCTCGGTATGCTCGCTGCCCAGCTGTTCGGCGACGCGTCGTGCATGATCGGCCTCGTTGTAGGCTTCTTCGCGAAAGCCGATCGAAAACGTTTTGACCCGGCTGTTGGATGTCTTGCACATCAACGCAACGACCAACGAGGAATCGATGCCGCCCGACAGGAATGCACCGAGCGGCACGTCCGAGACCATCTGCCTTTTGACCGCGTCGGCCAGCAAGATATCGAGTTCATTGACGACGTCGTCAAAACTCGCCGATGTCAAATCGGCTTGGCGACTTCCAGCAATGGCCGGCAGATCCCAGTAGACGTGGTGGCGAACGTCTTGTGGCGTGACTTCGATCCGTTCGCCGGGCAAGAGCTTGTTGACTTCACGGAAAATTGCCCGCGGCGCCGGCACGCAGGAATGCCTGAGATAAGAACCAAGCGCGCCCGGATCGAGCGTAAACGAAAATCTCGATACCGCCCGCAACGGCTTGAGCTCGGAGGCAAAGGCAAAGGCGTTTTGCTGGCGGCTCCAATACAGCGGCTTGATGCCCAGACGATCGCGCACCAAATGCAGAATCTGCGTTGCGCGATCGAATACGGCAAATGCGAAAAGGCCGTTCGCACGTTGTAGTGCGCCGTCAACCCCGAAACGGCTGATCGCCTCGACCAGAACCTCGGTGTCCGAGGTTCCGCGAAACGTCATGTCGAGCTCGGTTGCGATCTCTTGCCTGTTATAAAGCTCGCCGTTATAGGTAATGACGAAGCGTTGGTCGGCGCTGTTCATCGGTTGGATACCAGTCGGAGACAGATCGATAATGGCAAGCCGCCGATGGCCGAGCGCCACTCCTGCTTGCAAATCCAACCACTCGCCGTAACCGTCAGGCCCGCGATGTTGCATCCTGTCGCACATCGCGCGTACATCAGCACGTAGCCGCGCTTCCTGTGACCCGCCGAAAACCCAAAGGCCGGCAATACCGCACATGGGCTATATTTCCGACGCCGGAAAAGCCCGCGCGCCCGGGCTGATTGCGATTGATTGGGATTTCATCTATTCACTGCTTCTTCAACACAACTCAAAGCTTTCGACTACGCCGCTTTCATGACCGAGACCCTCGCCCTCGCAGAACATCAGACGGTCGCCGCAGCGATGGCGGCCGGACGATTTGGGCCATCTGCCTTGAAGCGGCGCGCCGAGGAAACGCGCGCTCATTACGATCGGCTCAGCGGCACGCGCACAGACTACATCCGCAAAAACAGCTATTATTACGAACAGATATTTCGCCTGCTGCGTCTCGTCATTCCGCCGGGAAAGCGGGTCTTGCAAGTCGGCTGTCTTACGCCCGATTTTCTAAATGCCGTGAAACCCACTTTAGGCGTTGGAATCGACAGCAGCTCGCGACTCATCGAGGTCTGCCGGAAGCGATTTCCTCATCTCGAGTTTCGGGTGCACGACGACTATCAGCTCTCCGGCAACGAGATATTCGATTACGTCCATATTTGCGATCTCAACGACCAAGTCGACCCGATCGCCACTTTAAGGGCATTGCGCCGGGCGATGAATGAGCAGACGCGACTGGTCATCCAGAATTATAACCATTTGTGGGAGCCTATCATCAGCGTGACCGAGCGGCTGGGCACCAAATTTCCCCTGCCCCTGCAAAACTGGTTGTCGCGAGCCGATATCGCGAGCATTTTAACGCTCTGCGATTTTGAGCTGCTCGACATGCACGACACCGTGCTGATGCCGAAGAAGATTCCATTCCTTTCGCGCCTAGCCAATGCTTTTTTTGCCCGACTGCCGGGCATCCACCACCTCAATATGACCAACCTTGTGGTGGCACGGCCGAGGCCAGCACGGAATCCGGTCGCTCATAGCGTGTCGGTGATCGTGCCGTGTCGCAACGAGGTTGGAAACGTCGCGGCGGCGGTCGAACGGATCCCAGAACTCGGCGCGCATACCGAAATCATTTTTTGCGACGACAAGTCGACGGATGGAACGGCCGACGAAGTCCGCCGCCTGCAGAAGCTGCGCCCCGAGCGGGACATCAAGCTTTATGAGGGTCCGGCGGTCAGCAAGGCGCTCAACGTGCGGGCCGGTTTCGACCGCGCCGAGGGCGATATTTTGATGATCCTCGATGCCGACCTGACGACCATGCCCGAGGAGCTGACGTATTTCTACGATACCATTGCTAGCGGCAAGGCGGAGTTTGTGAACGGCAGCCGCATGATCTTTCCGATGGAGGGGACGGCCATGCGCCCGCTGAACATCTTGGGGAACCGTTTTTTCAGCGCTGCCTTTTCTTTTCTGCTCGGCCAGCGCATCAGCGACACGCTTTGCGGCACAAAAGTGCTGTGGCGCCGAGATTGGCCGGCCATCCGCGCGCTCGCAGGGACCTGGGGCGTTAATGACCGATGGGGCGATTATGATTTGCTGTTCGGTGCAGCGAAGCTTCACCTTAAGATTCTGGACCTTCCGGTTCATTATCAAGAGCGATTTAGCGGCGAGACCAAGATGACCGGACGGTTCCGCAATGGGCTGATTATGCTGCGCATGTGCTGGGCGGCTTTTTTGAAGTTCAAGCTGAACTGAATGCTACCCATTTAAGGCGCAACGGGAAAAGCTTATGACGCGTTCGCTGTTGTGGAAACTTATTCTGATCGCGGTACTGGCCGTCGGAATCCGTCTAGCCTACCAAGCCGGCATGTCAGCTTTTGACGGTGACTTCAACAATGGCAGCGATTCGAACAAGTATCTCAACGTTGCGCGCAATATTACGCAAAGCGGTGTGTTCGGAACCACCACTACGAACGGCAAAATCGAACCGGCAACCAACCGACTCCCCGTCTATCCGTATTTCTTGGCGGGAATATTTGAGGTGTCGCAGTCGGAAAATCTCCGCCTAGTCGTAACCATTCAGGCATTTCTGGAGTTTTTCACAGTCGTCGCGATTGGCTTTGCGGCCCAAGCCATCTCGAGCCGCATCGTCTTGCCCGCAGCGCTCATGGCGACGTTGATTCCGAACTTCATCGTGCAAAGTTCATACATTCTGGAGGAAAGTCTTTTCCTCGTGTTCTTCACGTGGGGTCTATGCGCAACGCTTTGGGCGGTTCGCGTGAAGCAGCCGATTTGGCTGCTTATTTCCTCCGGCTTCTTGTTCGGCCTGGCGTTGATCACGCGTTTGGCGCTCGTTTATTACGGATTTTTCTTCGTGCCGGCACTGTTCTACGCGTTGATTTATGGGGGGCGGCACTCATGGCTGAAGAGCGCGGCGCTGGCGGTGGTGCCAATCCTGGGCATGTACGCAGTGGCCACCCCACTCATTATCCACAATTACATTGCTTACGGATATGCCGCAATTTCTTCGCAGTCTGGATCGCATATCCTCAACTGGTTTTACGGTTGTCTGGCCACGCCGCAGCCTTGCGTTGGGCGGGCACAGGTGGTGGAGCAACTGAAGGAAATTACACGCGCGGAACTCCAGCGCGTGAGCGCAGAGGGACAGGAAAACCCCTTTGCATTTTCCGCATTCCAGACCCGCCTCGCCATCGAAAAGACCTTGCAACTGCCCTTTTGGCAGATCGTGTGGGGCATGAGCTTCGGGATGTTCAAGACGCTGGTTCAGACCGGATTTTACGAAGTCCTTACCCAGTTCAACCAACCGACGACCTTTTTCTCCACCGCCAAGGGCGGAAACCTGGTTGCCCGTATTGTCAACTTCGCCGCCACCAACCGCGACAACTATTTCATGATGATGTGGTTCGTGGCGCAGGCCTGCCTGCTTTTGTCTAGGGTATTTCAGTTCTATGGATTATTCCAAGGAATTCGTTCGCCGGAAAAGCGGCCCTACGCCATCCTCCTCTTTGCCAACACCGTCTATTTCTTTTTGATCACCGGACCTGTTTCCAGTCCGCGGTATCGCATTCCCGCCGAGCCGCCACTCATCCTACTATTCGCGCTTGGAGCCGTGTGCGCGTACGACCAGTTTTGCAAAAACCGCAAGAAAGTTGAGCCGCTGGCGGCGCGGCCTGAGTGATGCAGTCTCTGAAATCAGATAACGCGATCTGAAAGAAAGACGACGTCCGCGTATCGTTGCGCAACTTGAACCAATAACTTTTCTCGTTCCTCGGGTTTTTTGCCGATACCGCGCCGGGTGAGAGAAAACGGCCGGTAGCCAAGTCCGCTCAGGTGGTCGATAAGTTCGGCGGCCGACGAGCCGTAGCTGCGCAGTTGCGCGTCGCCAACTTCGATCACCAGCGCAGGGCGGAACTTCGCCAGTGTCGCGGCTGCCCCCGAAAGGACGCGCATCTCCGCGCCCTGAACGTCAATTTTGATCAGGCTCAGCGGCGAATATTTCTCCGCGCCGAGCAGCGAATCGATCGTCACAGCGGCGACCTCGATTCCGCTTTCACTGATCATGTGATCGCCTGGATGGTTTGGATTGAGTTTCAGGCGAGCCGATCCGCTCGACCGATCCGCGACGGCGGCGATAATCCTCACCCGTTGCTGAATATCGCCCCTTTGTACCCGATGACGCAGGGCCGCGAGATTCTCCGTATCCGGCTCGATCGCCAGCACGCAGCCGTCCGGCCCGACCCAATCGGCGAACCACACCGTAAAGTACCCAATGTTGGCGCCGACATCGACGACGGTCGTGCCGGCCGGCACGAGCTCTTGCAAGTGGCCCACGCCCGGCGCTTCCAACAGGGTCTTGTAAATTACATAGGTGGCGTGAAAAAGTTTTCGGCCTGTCGCGGTGCGAAGCAGCCCACGTTCGGCCACCCATTCGTACAGCCGAAGCAGGAACTCTTGCAATGCCTGCACCACTCTTTTTGCGATGCTACCGGGTATTCTAGTCCGATGAACAAACTGAGGCAGCAAGTTCAAGTTTGGCCGTCCATGCGGTGACGGCATTATCGGCCCGACACAATTCGACTGCGGAATGAGCCGCAGCCCCCAGGTGTTGGCGCAGATTCGGATCTTTTGCGAGCTCCACCATCGCCGCAGCCAGCGCGTCCGCGGAACCCACAGGGACGACCAGGCCGCTCACACGATCGACGACGAAGTCACGCAAGCCTTCCTGAGCATCCGTCACCACGACGGGCAACCTTTCGTTCATCGCTTCCAACACCGCGTTCGGCAGTCCCTCGAAACGCGCTGGATGAATGAAGATCTGCGCGGCCCGATACCAAGGAAAGGGATTTTCCGCAAAACCCGCAAAATACACCCGGTCGGAAATGCTTAAGTTCGCGGCCATTCCCTGAAGGTTATCGCGTAAGGGTCCATCGCCGAGAACCACCATTCGCCAATCCGGTAAATCCGTTTTGAGCATTGCGAAGGCCTCAAGCAAAATATCATGCCCCTTTTGCCGATCGAGCCGTCCGACCGCTAGGAAATATGGGCTTGCGACGGCGACACTTTCCGCCGAACCGGCAGGAGCAACACGCAAGGGATTCGGAAGCCAACACAAATGTTCCGCCGGAACATAGGCAGACATCGTAGTGATGGCTGACTTCGAGTTTGCGACAACCAAGTATGCGTGCCGGTAAACGAGCTTGCGTAACAAATTCCACGGACGACCGAGCGATTGGCGCACCGGATCGTTTCGCTCGGAAATTATGACGCGCCGGTTGAGTCCGGTCGATGCCAAAAGCGTAAGTATGTTGGTCGAACCGATGAAGGCAAGAACGGTCGGAGCGCGGCACGCTTTGAGCGCAGCCCGGAGGCGGCCTATCCGGCGTAAGTTGCCGATGAGGGCCGCGGCGAGGTTGCCCGACGGCTTGCTGCCGGCGATGACGACGCGGCTGATCGGGGCGTGGAGCTTGAAGACATCGGTCTCGGGCGCTTGAAATGTAATGACCGTGACGTCTATCCTGTTGCCGGCCCAAGCATTCGCGAGCGTTGCAGCCACGTGTTGCGCGCCTCCCCCGCCGAGACTCTCGATCACGATCGCAATTTTTTCGCTCATGCCTTTAGCAAGGCGCAATAAACCGACGCGACCACCGCGGCGTGTTTGGCCGGGGAGAATTTCTGGCGCGCCCACTGCCGAGCCGCTGCGGCTATCGATTGCGATTTGGCTGGGTGGTTTAAGATGTCCAACGCCGCATCGGCGAAGGCCTGCGTATCGTCGGCCCGAACCAGGACGCCGGTTTCGCCCTGCTTTATCGCCTCGAGATGTCCGCCCGATGCCGACGCAACGACCGACACGTCGCTGAGCATAGCTTCGATCAGGCTACGGCCGTGCCCTTCGTTCACGGCTGGCGCCAGCAAGAGGTCCGAGCCCGCCAACAGCATCGCAACATCATCCCGAAATCCTGTAAAAATCAGCCGGTGCGACAGACCAAGCTCATCCACCAGCAAACGTACAGACGCACTCTGATCTCCATCGCGTCCAATCAGCAGGAACCTAACATCGGGCCGCTGGCGGTGAATAATCTGCGCAGCTTGCAGGAAGGTGGCCGGCCGCTTTTGCTCCTGCAGGGTCCCAACAAAAACAATAACAGGAACATCATCTCCAGCATTCACCAGCTGAAGGACCGTACGGCGCGCTACTGCGCGAGACGGGCAATCATCCTTGAACGGATTTTCGATGACAATCGACCGACGTTGCAGGTCCCCCGGTAGGCTATCGCGAACAAACGCTGAAATGGCGATAATTCTGTGCGCCAGCCGCAAGGCTAAATGAGCGAGGCGCGACCGGCTCCAGACCGTGCGCCGGTGCGCGACCGCAGCCGCTCCGGCAATTCTTGTCGCCGGCATCCATGTCGCAATCATTCGGCCGTCATTGGCATGAACGATTGAAATTTGCTCGCGCCGCAAAAACCTCACAAGATGCGGCGCCATGGTGCCCAAGCGAGCGAGGGTGGCAATGCGTGCCGAAGCTCCCGATAGCAGCGGCAAGTCGGCTCGTTTAACTTCTATGCCTTGCGACGTGAGCCACGACACCAGCGGACCATCGCGATGAACGACGGCGAGCGGCGAGAAGCCGAACGCGCCGAGTTCTCCCATCAAGAGCGCAGCAGAGATGTGACTGCCCCCAATCGTATCCCCGACGAACGGAAACATGACGCGGCGCGTCATCATGCATCCGACAACGCAATGAGAGTTTGTCGGCGAAGCTGTTCAAGATCGAAGTTCTCGATAATCCGCCGACGCGCTAACTCTGCCAGAGACGATCGCGTGGTCGGATCAAGGAGGCGGCCCCACGCTTCCATCAACGCTGCGGGGTCACCTTTGGGTACGACGTAACCACTGTCACCCGCCAGGTAAGCTGCATCGCCGACATCGGTAACCACGCACGGCACCCCGCACGCCATCGCTTCGCCGACCACGTTTGGAAAGCTTTCCGACACCGAACAGAGCGTCGCAATATCCAGCGCGTTCAGGGCGGTCGCCATATCGTCTCGATCACCCGCCCAAACTATATGGTCGGCAATGCCAAGCGCCTTGGCCAATTCGCGCAATGTATCCGCGTAACCGGGCGGCCCTGCGCCGCCAAGACACACAAACCAGACATCGGGCCGGTTTTTGCTTAGCAGAGCGGCGGCTCGCAGAAAGGTCGGATGGTCTTTGACCGGATCCATACGCGCCGGCAAGCCGATTACTATGTGATCAGGGGGAATGCCAAATTCGGCTCGTATCCGCTGCCGCGCGTCGCCATCGGGCCGAAACAGTTCGGTATCGAAGCCATTGTGGACGATGGTTAGTCGTTGCTCGGAAAAACCTTTGCGTTTGCACGCTTCATACCCCGCTCTCGAGTTCACAATGATTCGACCGGGCAAACCCGCGAGCAGACGTTCGAGCCCATAGGCGAGACGCGTTTTCAAGCTATACCCAGCAAGCGGCATGTCCGCAGAGCGCACACTCCAGACAACGCGGCACTTCGGAAGGAGTAATCCCGAAAGCGAGGCCAGAACATTGGCCGGCGGCAGAAAAGAATAAAGCACCTCGATCCGTTGTTGCCGCAGCAACCGCACAAGATTTGCCACAACGAGGATCGGCCCCTTCGTTGCTCCCAACGAGAAAACTGGGATTGCGGCTTTCTCGAGGACTACCTCGAATGGCCCTCCCTTATGGAAGGTCGCAACGGCGATCTGATGCCCCTTGCGCTGCGACGCCAATGCCAATAACACCGCCTGGCGCTCGCTGCCGCCATGCTCGAGATTTGGAACGAGCAGCATGATACGTGGTTTTTCGGTGTTCATGCGGCGGCCACGCACTGCATTCGTAGCGGCTCAAGGCTACGCAGCCACAATTCAAGACCGACCAAATGGTCGAGCGGTGGAAGCCTATTTCTAACGCCCTTCCGGAACGATTCCACCGCCCGGCGCAGACGAGCGCGATCGCCAAATGCGGCTAGCCGACTGTCGGCATCAGTCAGGAGAGGAAGGTAACGGCCGAGCGCGGTATCGTCGGTCAGCCAATCGTTCGAAGGAATTGTTAGGCCGATCTTGCGTCGATAAACCAAATCGTGCGGCAGTTCATGGGCAGCAATCTTCTTTAGCAGCGGCTTGGTTTCGCCGCCGGGCGCGCGCAAATCGTGTGGAATACGATTAAGGACGCGGCCAAGCGGGAGATGGACGAAAGGCACGCGCGCCTCGAGCGAGCTCGCCATCGCTAGCTTATCTTGCCTCAGCAGCAGCGAATCCAGATAGCAATTCTGGTCAACAGCAAAGAGCCGGCTACGAAAATCATGAAATTCATTTACCACCTGTCCGCGCGCACCCGCAGCCGGAATAAGGCCGGCAAAGCTTTCTTGCGTGGCAAGATAGTCGCCCTGCACCGTCGAATAGATTGCCGCATCGCGCCCAGCAAATCGCCGATAGTCGCGCCATCGATCGAGCAAAGGCCATAGTGGCGCCGGCACCAGGGAGGCGAGCAGACCCTTGCGCATGAGCTCGCGCCATTGCCCGTAGCGCTTGTAGCCGCCGAAGAACTCGTCAGCCCCCTCGCCCGTCAACACAACCTTATTATGCTTCGCAATCTCCCGGCAAAGCAGCATCAGCAAAACGCAGCCCGTGTGTGCGGTAGGACCTTCCATATGCTTGATGGCATCCGGCAAAGCGTCGGCATAGTCCCGGCCGGTCAGATGGACCTCATGATGATCGAGGCTAAATTTGTCCACCACCATCCGGCGCCAGGGACTCTCATCGTTTCGGGACGGAGCCAGATTGATTCCGAAGCTGCGGACTGGCTTGTTTAGTTCTCGGCTGCTCCACGCCGAGACCAAGCTTGAATCGACGCCACCGGAGAGCTGGACGCAAAATCCGACGTCGCTTTGCAAATGATCGATAATAGAGCCGCGCAGCGCTGTTGCGGCGTGTTTTTCCGCCTCCGCGTCATCTAGCTTGGAATCCGGAACATGTAGCTCGGCACATGGGTCGCAGAACCGGCGCTCAGTTAACCGGCCGTCACGGAGCGAAAGCCGCACCACGTGGCCGCCAGGAACGCGTTCGATGCGTTTGAGGTTAGACAACCGGCCGGCTGCGAACCGGAACACCAGCAATTCGGCCAGCGCGGCTGGATCTGGTTCGGCACCGACTAGACGAGTCAGCGGGCGCATTTCGCTCGCAAAAGCTACGAGATCGCCCTGGCGAGCGAGATAGAGCGGCTTGATCCCGAATGGATCACGCGCGGCAAGAACGGTGCCCACCACAGTGTCGACCAGGACGAACGCAAACATTCCTTCGAGGCGATCGAGCGCCTCGTCGCCCCAAGTGATCAATGACTGAAGCAAGACCTCGGTGTCACCGCCGGTGTGAAAAGAAACGCCGCGGCTTTCCAGCATGGCCCGCAGGCGGCGGAAGTTGTAAATCTCACCGTTGAATATCAAGATGTACCGGCCGCTCGGGTCGCGCATAGGCTGATCCGACACGGGGCGCGGGTCCAGGATCGACAGTCGACGGAAGACGAGCGCGAGGCCAGGCTCGACCAGCCGGCCGCCGGAATCAGGCCCGCGATGAAGGAGGTCCCGCGCCATCTCGTCGAGCAACGCGCCTGGGAATAGCCTTCTGGCCTGAAACAGGGCTGCAAAACCGCACATGGCTGCTTACCGAACGTGCCGGGCAAACTCGTCGAGCGTGACAAGCAAAAGCAGAAGCGTGCTCTCGTTCCTGCGGCCAGCTAGGTGAGCGGCGACCGCGTCGCGTACACGATCAAGATCAATGATACCGAGCGCTTCAAGCTGCTCGGACTGCGGCAAGGCCCGCAGGGCAGACATCAAGGCTGGGCTTGCCCTGAGTGTGTCAGCGAGTGATGGCCATGAACGTTCCGACACAGGCGGGCTCGTCAAGAAATTTCCCCCGTACTTGTTTGCAATAATACGCGCGGCACGTTGCACGCTCTGCCTCGCAAATGGCATACCGGCCGATATGTTGGTATTGGCATTACGAATGCGCATCAAGGCCGGCGATATTTGGTTCAGCGCCTTCAGATAAGCCGATGAATTGGCCTTCAATTCGGCGGGCAGCGCGATGGCTGCATCGAACAGGTCGTTGCAAAGCGCGGGTACCCGGCATTCTCCCCAGTGCCGTATCGAATTAATCATCAGGAAGGAGTAGTGGCGCGAGAAATTATGCAAATGCAGATATTCCCAAAGGTCATACCCATCGGCCCCAAGATTACGGCCTCGCACGACGATTTCGTCAATCGAACAACGTATCGCTTCCTGCAGACGTACGCGCGCGCCAGCTTTGATCACACTCCACGGATCACTCGTCTGCAGGCGATATTTGACGCCCGCAATAAAGGTCCCCGTCAAGTCACGCGTGATCTCATCGAGTTTGAAGTGAAGCGCGTCGCGCCGTAACCAGCGGACGGGGTGCTTCGGCAAATACAAACCACCGAAAAAAACATCGAGGCCGAGGCCGAGAAAGAAACAATCCGCGCGCGATTCCAGGCGTGGACCGTAATCGATGAAGTGCGCTTCCGCGAGGAGATGTTGGCCGCCGCCGTAAAAAACCGCATCGGCGATATGGGCATCGTAGCCGGCCAAGGGCTGCGGGATAAACAAGAAATCGGCCCCTGCCTTTTTGGCAACCTCCTGGGCAACCACAGCCTCATTGTTGAAAGTCACGCAGGTCGTGATGCAGAGCGGTTTTGGCGCCGCCGCCATCAAAAGCGCGCGAGAATCGAGCCCTCCGCTCATAAACAGCGCGTAGCGCCGGGCGTCACCGGCGTCGGCCAAATTGACTTGCATGGTGCGACGCAAGCCATCGGCGATGGCATCGGCGCCTGACCGCAAGTCCAATCTGGACTGACGGTAGTTCGGCTGCCAATATTTCGAAAGTCGAATTCCGGTTGGTGAATGCTCCAGCACCGACGCCGCGCCCAGAAAAGAGCAACGCTTATCGTAGGTTTTTTCGCCGAAAATCCGGCGAAAATGCAAGAATTCAACCAGCGCTGTCTCGTTGACATCAAAGCGCCCGAGCCGGCTCACCAGCTCCGAGAGAGACAGGCTGCCGATGAGCCGACGATCGGTAAGCTGTGAATAATAAAACGCATGCGATGCGAAGCGGTCCGATACGATTTGCAGCGTCTTGTTCTTTTCAACGTTAATGAGAATCAGGAAATTGCCATCGAGCGATCTGGAAAATTCGCCGATATCAGATGCCTCCGCGAGCTGTCGGACGACGGTATCGTCGTCACCACGCCCTCGGCATATCGGCGTTCCGATCAGGCAGATTTGGCATCCAGCCTGTTCGTATCGGCGCAGCGGCGGCCGGAGCCGGTGCGCGCTAATGTCGAGCACGCCCGATCCGGGATCGTGCTGCACAACAAGACTGTAGCGTGACATCCCAGCGAACACGTTCGTCAGGCGATAACGCAGCGGAACTGCTCGATGAAATGGAATGCCGCCTGCCGGTCGGCGATATGTTTCCGGTACCGATCCTGGCCCGCAGCAGCGATAGCGCGATACTTTCCGTAATTTGCGATGGCGTCTTCGAGGCGTTGCGCGAAGTCGGAAAGGTCCCAGGAATGCGCCAGCATCGTTTCTCCGGCCGAGAATAAATCTGGCCACGTTTCCATGTGGCTCATGTCCGGCTTGAACAGCACGCCGCCGGTAAGGAAGACCTCAAAGTCCTTCAATGTGATCTCGCCGTAACCAAACGGGGAAACGATCACCCTGCTCGTCTTCAGCTCTTTGAAATAGCCGCGGCGCTTGAGCTTGCGCGTATCGGCGCGGTACCCGACTATTTCGCGGATCTTGCGGCGCTGGTACGAAACGGATGCGCGCGGGTATGTCGCGCCGAAGCGACAAGAAAGCGCTCGCACGCGCGGGGCATACGGAGGCGTGAAGCTTTGCGGAAATTTCAGCAAGGGAGCGAACGGAATGCGCTGATATATCTTTCCGAGCAGCGGCCCACACAGCGAATGATCTGCAAGGCCCGAATTCCAGGAGACGCGAAGTTTGCGCAGCAGTTCCGCATCTTTGACCGGAGCGGACCATTCCGGGCTTTCGTCGCAGACTGCAAATTCGCGGTGGTAATAATCGGCATGGGGCCGGTGCGCGTAAATCGGTTTTAGGTATCGCGCGCGGTCCTTGAGCAGCTGGGCCTTGGCATAACCATGCACGACGGAGAGCAGATTGGACTGCAGCCAGCCCGAGGAATCGGTGGTGTCGCAGTAAATGACCCGGCAACGCCCCGCCCACGCCGCGAATTGCTCAACGACCTCGCCAGCACGATCTTGCCAGTCGTCGCGGTGAAATTTGCTGTCGACGAGGAGAACGTCGCAATCGTCCAGGCCGGGCGAAACAGTATTGTAAATTCGACAAGCGAAACCCGTGTCACGCAGCGCGTCGCGCCACACGATCAACGGGTAAAGGAAAGCCCGGGCGTTTGGCGTTTCGAAGCCGGGCGATAGAACGTGAATTTTTGCCAAATGAACGCCGAGTGCCTTAAGCGGCTGCGCCCGCGCGCGGCGACAGAAGCACCGTGCGGACGCCACCGGTGCGGCAAATCAGTTCGATGGAATCGTCGTTGCGCAGGTCTTCAAAGATTACGCGCTCGACATCGTCGGTCTTGATCGGAGGCAAACCGGTATATCCTAGTGCTTCGATGATCTTCGTGCCCCTCTGAGACGAGGAGCCAGCCACCGCAGTCTGATAACCTTTCGCGAAAAGTCGCCGCAAAACAGGTTCCAGGTCATGATCGGAGGTATAGCGCGACAAATGCGTCTCGAAAATGATCATCGGCGCCATATCGCCGCGCTCCACTGCTGGAAGAAGGCCGGTCAGTACTTCAACCTCGTGGCCCTCGACGTCCATTCGGATGAGATCGAGCGGACGGCCCGCGATTATTTCAGGCACCGTTTTTGTCTCCACGTCGATCGTCTCGCTTTTGAGATGCAACGAGCCTGTCCTCGTGTTATGGAACGTGTTCAGGTTCGACATTTCTGACATGAAAAATGGCCGCCTCGCGGCCCGGTCGGAGACGGCCGCCTGATGCACTTCGATCCCATCATAACCGTTCAGCGCGAGGTTGCGCTTGAGAAGGCCCACATTCGAAGGCGAAGGCTCGACCGCGATCAGCGTGCCGCCAGGCATGATTAGGGCGAGCTCCATCAGCGCGTAGTAGCCGATATTGGCGCCGATATCGAGAACGCTCATGCCCGGACGCAAAATGCGCTCGAGCATGACCTTGTGTTCCAGTTCGCGCTCACCGAACAAAAGAAGCGTTCGTGAAATGCCGCGGTCTTCAAGATCAAGTAACATGCGGTAAGAAAAGATACGTCGCTCTACAAATCGACATCCAAGCCACCGCTGTAGTTCGGCAATCATAGCGCAGCCAGCCGCTCGCGCCGTCGTAGCGACGCCGCGCATGCCAAACGAACTCAGGATATTGGAGATTCTTGGCATGGTCGTGCCTCATGAGCGGTTATCCTAAGGCCGCATCGACTTTTATTGGCCGTTTTCTCAATTAGCATCTGCAAATAAGTACCGAGCAGTTTCTGCTGCGCCCTCTTTACGCATCGTCGATCGCCAAGGCATCCGTGGCCAGCAGCAAAAAGCCCAACGCTGGAAAAGTTCACATCAGCATCAACGAAAAAGTAGCGAAGTCAATTTGCGCCATCGGCTACTGGGACACGTGGAATGGGCACAAGTCCATCCCCAACACGTCGGATAAGCTCGCAGATGTTATCCCGCTCAACTCGAATGAGGCCGCCCGATGCCTTAAATACGCCTATTCCTCGGCTCGCCCACTGATGACGATCAGAGAGCAGGTCGATTGGCTTGATTCGAGATACAACTTTTCATGCCGCGACTGCTGGCGAGACAACAATCATTCCCAGATTTTTGCGCGACAGCGCGTGGTGTCGCCTATGTTCAGACGGCCTTTTTGACCGGACAATTTAAGCCTACGTAAACGCATTTGACGCCGCCAACTTTCTGATTACGCGGTTTTAAGATACCGGCCGGTCGCCGCAACTATTCATGTCGCAGCTTTTTGCCTATCTCGGAATAACCGAGCAACCATTGCCCAATAGCCGCGCCAACGAAGGCGGCGCAGCGCTAGTTTCGAGAATACGACGGTTTTTCCGTTCATCGATCGGT
The DNA here is from genome assembly GCA_964563195.1 of uncultured Undibacter sp. Taxonomy (GTDB): domain Bacteria; phylum Pseudomonadota; class Alphaproteobacteria; order Rhizobiales; family Xanthobacteraceae; genus Pseudolabrys. Next base: position 44,184 of record CAZLWN010000001.1, read on the forward strand.
TGCCTGGAGGCGCCAAAATAGCCGCCAAGGTATCGCTGAATTTTTGCTAATGAACAATGACATCCTGCCATCAAAGAGGGAGATCAGAACGCTTCGCGAGCAATATGTTGGCAGCAATGAACGGACCAACCGACTTCCGGCTCAAATGGGTTGTCGAAAATGGCCGTTTTCGACCACGTTTTTCGCGGTTTTTTCGCGCGCGCCTCCATTTCCGCCCGCGCGCGGCGTGAGCACATACTCGCGTAACGCAAATCGCTCGGGCTTTTGGCCTTGCGCGTCACGTAAGTCGTAGCCGAGTTGGCCGATCAAGGCACTCAGCTTGTCCACAGTTCCACCCAGGGCAACGATCTCACGCGGATGTACGCTCAGAAAAATAACCGGGCAATGTCGGGACAGCAGTGCTCGGGCACCGCACAAAACACCGATTTCGGCCCCCTCGACATCGATCTTGATGACGTCTGGGACGATGCCGTACTCCGCGCAGTACGAATCCAGCGACACTTGCCGACAACTTGTTTCGTGATACCCCTGCGCATCTTTTGGGGTTGCAATTGTATTCATTCCAGTCGGCTGATTCATCTCAAAGAAACGCACCGCCTCAAGTGGCTCGGCTCCCACAAGAAATGGAACAACCTCTATATTTGCGAAACCATTGAGAGTTGCATGTTTCAATAACAGTTCCCGGTTGGCCAGCGCTGGCTCGAAGCAGATAACACGGCCCACCGCGCTCACGACCGATGCAACCGGAATCGCCACGAGGCCGATATGCGCGCCGACATCGAGCACACATGTTTTTCCACGACACGCCTCGACGCATTTTTTAAATGCGCCGTTGTGGCCACCGCCCCAATTCTCGAAATTACTAAAAGCAAAAAAGCCATCAAGACGAAAGGGGCCATATGGACCAATTCGCGTCGTGACGGTTCGGCTAAGGCCGAACGCCCGATATAACCACCGGTACAACCGCCCTAAAGCGAGCCACATGGGCTTGAGCGACTGAAGTGGGCCATGACGCAACCAGCGTAAAAGTGCAATCATAATTGTAGCTCGCTTTTGAACTTTGTCGGTCCTCGCCCCGCAACTGGCGGGTCAAAGCAGCCGCACAAATGGTTTCTGTGATAGCAGCAAACGGACCAGCCAAGCCGCTGGAGCCGCCCGTATTAAACGCCATAAGAGCATTTGCGGCAGCGTCACAGTTTGTTCAATCAATTTCGTCGCGCTCCAGGCGCGCACTGACATCATAATAGAAAACCACGAGAGCGATCCCGCCGAATTGCACGGTCTTGAAAGCATAGACGCCCCCGCCCGGGGTTGATTCAGAAAAATCGAGATTGCGGATCTTGCCCCCGATAAGATATCGCATCGCTTCCCGCATCAGTAGATGATTGATATCAAGCGGCATTGTCTCGGAGTAAGCCCCATTGAACTGGTATGCGACCACATCACTTCTCATAACCAAAAGTCATGCTACTCAAATACGCGCTCATTTTTTATCGCAATAATGAACACATTTTTTTCGGCCAGCGCAAACATGTGCAATCAAAAAACAAAATGCTGTGTAATTGCACATTTTTTCAGGCGGAAACTGGCTAGGTGGTGGAGGATTGAGTGTCAGGGGGCATCCTTAGCAATTTTGCGAGAGCATCAAGATGGCCGTCGATATCTTCGTCCGGTGAGGTCGTTTCAATTTCAGCATCCACGAGCGCACCCAACCGGCGATCGTATTCGGCAGCGTCTGCGAATATCGGTTGATCGAGCGCTTGCAAGATAATTTCACCAAGCTTTCCTGGCGCCTCAACAACAGGAGAAAGGCCAGCGACGGAATAGTAATTTTCGCCTAACAAAAGTAAAGGTCGCCCAAAGACGAGGGCTTCAAATCCCGTGGTGCCGTTGTCGGTAATGACCAATGCGGCATGTTGAATATATTGGAACGGGGAATCCAAGGGATCAATCAACGTGACACCGGGATAACGACTAATATCTTTGTAAAACCGTGTCGGACGCCGGCCCTGGTTATTTCTGTGTTCGCGAACGAGCAGACGATAGCCGGCGGGAATGTTGGCACTAAGCCACGCAATAAGGTTTTTCTGCGAATGCCATTCCGGATGCTGAACGTTAATGGCGAGCTCAGGCTCTTTGTGCAGCGCTATATAAATGTATAGCTTAGTCGAAAGAGCGACCTCTTCAAGCTTAGAAAAGAATTGCTTCTGTCGCCATGCGAGGTAGTTCATGCGATAGACTTCCCACAGTCTGTTTAAAACCGGCTTGGGCGCTATTTCACGGATGCCACGCAGGTTACGCGATAGTTTCGAGGCACCCTGAAGCGCAAGATTGGCATGCCTCTTTAAAAACCTCGCTTTATTCTCCCAATTTCGCTGGATATAAGCGACCGTTCGTGGCCGTATTCGAAATTCCGTCAGAAAGTGCCTGGCCTTGTCGCTCGGCACCTCTCCGGAAGCGATCTTTCGCTGGCAAATTTCCCGCGCCGCTACATTCATCATCAATCGATCGTCGGTCCAAAATCCGTGATCCGAAAGGATCTTGGACGGACGGTTCGCAAAATATGGAATTTTTCTTGCCCTACAGACCAAAAAGAGAACAATCGCTTCCATCGACGCGGTGTGGCCGCCGAGGATGAGATCGGGTTTAAACCGATCTAGTAGCTGATCCGAAAAATGAAAAAGTCGCTCGACATAGCGCGCCGGCTCCTCATTATCAGTAAGCACTTTGCGCGACAGACCTATTTCCGGCCAGTAGTAGAATTCGCGTCCATAACCTCGGCCGACCACGCGCTCGCCAGCCAGGACGATTCGATTGATTGGCAAACGTGAAATTTTTTCGCATTCGCGGACTAAATTGCGGACACGGGCCGACGCGACAGGGTCCGCCTCCCAGACGCCGGGCCGACCCATGTCAGGCTGGCAAAAAAAGTCGGCTTGATCGTCGAGCAATTCTGCATTCAAACCGGGGCCCGAGGGCGGAACCATTATACCGACGCGCCACCCGAAGCGTTCTTTGCCGCGCGTAATCAGTGGACCCAAAATGTGTTGGCGGCGCACGTGCGGGAGAAAGAGGACTCTCAGGTTTTCGAGTGTCATGCGTGTTGCCCGTTGAGCAACTTCTCCGCAGCGCCAAGTATGCCGTCGGCGTCTAGACCGTGATGGTGAAGCACCTCGTCGTTTCGACCGCATGCCGGAATTTCAGTGAGGCCGAGCAAACGTACCGGCAGCCGGTGGTCCGTAACCGCGAGCCGAGCCGCAACGCGTTCGCCCTGCCCACCCCACACAAAGTGATTGTCGAGACAAAGCGCAGCCTTGCATCCCGCCACAGATGAAGCGAGCCATGTGTCGTCAAAACGGGCCAGCCACGGCAAATTGACGATGCGTAAACTTAGGCCCTGAGCAGCCGCATTCTTTCCGGCTTTCCACGCCTCCGCTAGTAGAATGGGCCCCGACGCAATTATGACGACATCGTCTCCGTCCGCGAGAACTACTCCTCTGCCCTGCTCAAGTCGATAATCAGTCGGTAACGTGAACGGAACATCGACCGGGATCGAGACCAGACGCAAATAAGTGCTGCCAGAATTATCGCGGACAGCCCATTGTACCGCCATGTTCACTTCCGCCTCACAACAAGGCTCAATCATCGTGGTGTTCGGTAATGTACCCATGAGTGCAATATCACGTACCGACTGGTGCGAATGCCCTGGCCCTCCCGGCAGCACTCCGGCGAGTGAGCCAACATAAATAATCTTTGTCTTCTCAGAATCCGCATTGTAAATCTGTTCATTGGCGCGCGGCGTCAGAAAACACGCAAACGAGTGGACGACGGGAAGGAATCCTGACAATGCAAGCCCGCTGGCCTGGGAAACCATGTCCTGCTCGGCAATGCCGCATTCGATGAAGCGATCCGGGAAACGTTCTGAAAACGGAATCAGGCCGGTATCGAGCACAAGATCGGCGTCAAGCGCGACAAGATTTGGCGTACGATTCGCCTCGGCAAGCAGCGCCTCGCCATAGGCCCGAACCAGGCGCTGCGGGTTGGACGGAGCGATAACGCCAATCGGCCGACTCTCGGTGACAAGCTGTGGGTCATTGACGCCGAGCTCGGCACATTGCGCACGCGCGGAATCAAGCAATTCGGATATGCCACGGCGATAGTCATCGTCACTTGGTGCGCCGGAGTGATACTTGTACCAGCGGCCGTCCATCGCAGGATGTTCCATGAAGGAAATGCCGCGCCCCTTGATGGTGTCGGCGAGAATGATACTTGGTAGCGCACGCTCGAGCCGAGCATGCTTAACGGCCTCGGCCACGGCGCGCATATCGTGGCCATCGCAATGGAAAACATTCCAGCCGAACGCAGCGAATTTTGCTTCAAGATCACCCAAGTCGGCGGTGGCGCTGACCAAGGTGTCCGACTGCACTTTGTTGTGGTCGACAATAACCGTGATCTCGGAAAGCCCGAGCCGCACCGCGGATCCAAGCGATTCCCAGAATTGTCCCTCCTGCAACTCGCCGTCGCCGGTCATCACGAAAATCTGTTGGCGCCGGCCCCTCAGACGATTGGCCTTTGCCATGCCCTTGGCCTTGGAAATGCCCATGCCGAGCGAGCCGGTATTGGCTTCGATATAGGGCGTGTGAATGTCCGGATGGCCGGGCAGACCGCCCAGCCGGCGCAGCTGCATCACCTGATCTTCCGGCAGCAGGCCAAGCGCGATCATGACCGCGTAAAGTCCAGGCGCATCATGCCCCTTGGAGGAGAAGAAAATGTCCCTCTCCTCGTCGCGGCTCGGTCCGGCCGGTAATCGCATTTCATTAAGGAAAAGCCAGCTCACGATGTCGAGGCTGGAAAAACTCGAACCGATATGCCCCGAGCCGGCCGCCATGATCATCGATAGCGTGTTGATGCGTGCAAGGGTCGCAAACAATGCGGCGCGCGCGGTTAACGCCGCGTTGAGTTTGCGCGCGCGATCGAATTCGGCGCGCGGAACGAAGGTCAAAGTCGACATGCGTATTTGGCCGGCGCCTGTGGTGATAATCAAATAGGCAAAGCTTCAGGACATTTTTTTGCTTCAATACTACTCAGCGGCGACATGCGCCTTCGCATCTGAGGCGATGTATTTCATATAGTCGCATTCTTTCAGCGCTTTGATCATCTGCTCCTGTTCCGCCTTGTCCAGAGGCCGATAATATCCGGTCATGTGGGGCTCACAGATTCCGCGCAGCGACAACAGGTATTTTTCCTCGGCGCCGGTGAGGAAATTGTCCTTCTTCGAGGTCTTCGGCATCATGCCGAGGAATTTCATCAAATTGCGATGGCGCGCCAGCGCCTGCTTGTGATCGCCAGCTTGATAGAGATTGTAGATTTCCTGGAGCGGCTCCGGCAGCGCGCTTGCTATGCTCGACGTCGTTGCCGGCGTGCCCATGGCGAGCGTCGCATAGAACTGGTTGGCGACCGCCGTCACAACTTGGAAATCCGGCTCCATCAGACCCAGAACTTTGAGCTGATCGACCGTATGCGAGCTTGAGAATTTGACCCCAGTCACATTCGGATGCCCTTTTAGACCGGCAACCAGTTCCGGCGTGATATGCTGGCACCAATTCGCGCTTGTATAGAGCCAGAGCGGCTTCGAGGCGTGGTCGGCCAGATGCCGATACATCCAGTCGATCCGGTCGAGGCTCATCACGGGCTGATAGGGCATGACGTGGTAGGCGTCGAACTGCAACTCGCGAGTCGCATCCATGAAGTTCTTCATGTCTTCGAGCGCGAAAAAACCGGACCCCAGCACCAATGGCTTGCGCCCGGCATTTGTCGCACAGATCGTGTGCGCAACCGTCAAGCGCTTCTTGAACGTAAGGTCCATGTCCTCGCTACCGGTGCCCAGCGCCCAGAAGCCTCCAACATTTTTGGCGGTTAAATAGTTGATCAGCCGTTTGAGGCCTTCAACATCGATGGAGCCGTCGGCATTGACGGGCGTCACGACGACGGGGACGACCCCTTTTAGTGCGCGTGTCTCGATCATGCCTTTGCTTCCTTGCTTCGGCTTCGGGCGAGATGCTGAAAATAGGCCTCCACCAACACCACATCGGCTGCTTCGTCTATATCTGAAGAATGGTAGCGATCCATTACCAGCGGAATTTGGCGGCGCGATATCAGTTTACCGGCACGTAGGAAGTAGTCCCGGCGCGCCGCATAGATTGAGGCATTATAGAGATAGAACGGCTCGACAGCCGCGCTTTCCGGCTCATCCCGCACATAGGGTTCAAGCACCCCGCCGCGAATGGCTTTTAGGATCGGATCGCGCTTCTTGAACGGTCCCTTCACGCTGGCAAGCGTGTCCAGGTCGGAATCCCATAAGCGCTGGATTGCTTCGTCTATATGCGCAGAATCGCGAATGGGACAAGTCGGCTGCAACAATACGACAATATCATAACGTTGCGCCCTCGCCTCTTCCATGTACAACAATGCGTGACGCACCGTGTCGATATTACGAACTTCGTCGCCGCTGAGTTCGGCCGGTCGCTTGAAGGGCACCGGGGCGCCGTAACGCTTGGCGATAGCGATGATCTCGTCATCATCTGAGGTTACCAGCCAATCGGTCAGCGCCCGGGAGCCAGCCGCGGCCATGATTGTATGCGCAATGAGCGGATGGCCTCCGACCGGCAGGATGTTTTTCCGAGGCAGGCGCTTGGAACCGCCACGGGCGGGAATGACCCCGAGGGAACGGGGCAGCCTGTGGGAACGCTCAGCGGGCATCTTCAGTCGTCATCGAATTGGCGCGCGCGAGAAGCGAAATGGTGTCGGAGATTCCGCTGGCCATGTTGCCCGTGAACGTAAAGCCCGCTTTGTCTATGCGTGTGTTTTTGACGTCGTAGGACAGTTGATTCATGATTTTGGTGTCGACAAATTCGACTTGAAGGTCGCGGACATGCACGCGAATGTGATCGACGACTGTGCGCACGCTCGCGTTGCAGGTCACGACGTTGTAGATGCGGCCATCGAAGAGCCCCCGTTCGATGAAGAATGCGATCGCACGCACGGCGTCCGAAAGGTTGAGATACGGGCGCCGCTGTTCGTAGGCGGTGCGCCAAACTGTCAGCGGCTGACGCATCACCGCCTGCCAGCAAAACTTGTTAACCGCCGTGTGGAAACGCATTCCCGGCGACGTGCCGAATATCGTTCCGAACCGGCAGCTTACGGCCCGCAGGCCATTACGGGCGGCGGTGAGCACTACCTCCTCCTCCCGTAGTTTTGTCTCAGCGTAGGGGCTTTGCGGCTTCAGGTCGCCTGGGGGACATTCTTCGTCTACGATTTCGGCCTGCGAGCCATAGACGCTGGTCGAGGACAGATGGATCAGCGGCGAGCCCGCTTCAGCGCAGGCCGCGACCACACAGCGTGTGGCCTCGAGATTATTTCGCTCGACCGCTTCCTTGTTTTCGAAACTCGATGTCGCGTCGGTAATCGCAGCAAGATGAATAACCGCTGCCGCCCCGTCGACCAGTGAGCGCAGGCTCATGCGCGTGACGTCGTCTTCGACGAAACGATAACTCGCGTTTTTCGGCAACGCGAACAACGACGGATAGCGTTGCGATGACATGTTGTCGATCATCACGATGTCGAGGCCACGAAATTTATCCGGTAACGTGCGGATCAAACGCGACCCAATGTGACCAAGCGCGCCGGTGATGACGATTTTCATCGCGAGGCGGCCGGCTGCTTCCGAAAAGCCAGGAATTCCCGGTAGTCGCGGATATAGTCGTGCTCTTCGTAAGGTCGATCGCACAGCACCATGAGCACGTTATCGCTATCGAGGTAGCGCTGCTCGGCCCAAATGCCGTTCGGCACCAAAAGACCGCGATCTATCGCATCCAGCATGTATGTCTGCCTCGAAAGGCCGTCCGAGCACGTCACCTCGCAGCGCCCGTGCGTACAGACCATGAATTGATTGCAGCGCTTGTGCGCATGCCGGCCGCGCTGGACGTTTGAGGCCGCGCGCACCGTGAACACCCGCGCGATCGGAAATGGCACGGCGCCATCCAGGGCCTGCAGGACGACAAGTTCTCCATTGGCACTTGTCTGTCGCGGCAGATCTATAGATTTAGCGACGGAATTATCCACGACAGGAATTATTGCCGCAGGATGCGCCGAATGCCATTGCACATCATGTCCATCTGTGCATCGTCGACGGAAAAAGCGGACGGCAGATTGATCCCTCGCTCCGATACATCGTACGCAGCCGGATGACGTGGGCGCATCTCGGCCTCACGCGAACCGTAAGCCGGCAAGAAGCTCAATGGATAGAAGAACGGCCGGCTCGGCAGGCTTAGTTCGGCGAGTCCAGCCATCGCTTTATCTTTCGTCATCTTGTGGGACCGACCAAACACGAGTGCCGTGTTCCACGCACCATTCAACCCATTTCGCGGCTCGGGGTTAAGCGAAAGGTCGGCAATGTCAAACAAACGTTGCTTGTATCCGTTAAGAATCTTCCGCTTGTATGCAACAAGTTCGTCAAGCCGCTGAAACTGCGCGTAGCCAAGCGCGGCTTGCAGGTTGAAGGGCATGTATTTGAACGTCACCTCGGTATTGAAATACGTCCCCGGCGCACGGCCGTGATCCCGCAGAAACTTGCAGCGCTCAAAAAGCGCGTCGTCGTCGATGAGCAACATTCCGCCCTCACCGGTCGTCAAAGTCTTAGTGCGGTGGAAGCTGAAGGTCGATGCGATGCCGAAACTGCCGGCTCTTTTGCTGTTTGCAACGGACCCCAACGCTTCGGCCGCGTCCTCGATCAGTGCGATGTTGCGACGCTCACAAAGCTCTGCGATTTCGTCCCAATCCGGCATATTGCCATAGAGATCAACGACGATCACCGCCTTGGTGCGGTTCGTGATCTCGCGCTCGATGGTTTCGGCGGTCAAGCACCAATGGACAGGATCAATATCCGCGAACACAGGGTTCGCTCGCTGATAGGTAATACAGGCGGCGGAACCGATCCACGTGCATTCCGGGGCGATAACTTCGTCGCCCTCGCCGATTTCCAGGCCGCCCAGGAGAAGATGCAGCGCCGTCGTACAATTCGGCGTCATCAATCCGTGTTTTCGATTATGATAACTGGCAAATTCCGCTTCGAACTTTTCCACATAGTAATATGCCTGCTTGCCATACCATCCGTTCCGCAAGGCATCGAGCACGATCTTTTCCTCGTGCTCGGTGATCGAGGGGCCGGCCATATAAATTTCGGTCATTCTTTCACACTGACGCTTCGGACTGCTAGTTTTGCGGCCTAGATTGTCACGCTTGTCCGTTCATCGCATCGGTTTTGCGGGCACGCCGACGGCTATTGTGTTGTCGGGGATATCGGAGACGACAACTGATCCTGCACCTATGATGACATCGCGCCCGATTTTTATGCGCTGACGAACGGTAGCTCCAGCTCCAATCCACGAGTTCGCACCAACATGAACGCGGCCGCACAATATCGCGCCGGGACCAATCTCCACTCCTTCGCCGAGTACACAATCATGCTCTACAAGACTGCGCGTGTTTATAAGGCACTGACGCCCAATGCTGACGTCGTTGTGGACGAGCGCTTGTGCCATTACTTGTAATCCGGCGCCCAATTGCGCGCTTGCACAGATATAGGCGCTGGAATCAGCAAACGACACGGGAAAAAGCCCTGCTCTAACAAAGACGTCATGCAGGCGGCATCGGGTATCGCCCGTGGGGTTGCCGATTGCAACTATGAAACCAAGCGTCGAGTTATTCTCATTTTTTAACCACTCTTCGAGAGCTCCAAAACCGTCCAACAGCGGCACCTCCGGAAAAGGCGATTTCAGACCCGGCGTGTCATCGACGAATGCAACAATTTTGCAGCCGAACTCGGATAGGATAAAGTGATTTACCCGAGCCTGATCGGCTGCCCCCCACATCACAATTCGTTGGCGTTCTGGCACAACGTTTCGCCAGCGCTCAAAATTGACGGTCATTCTATTTCACTCGAATTGATTTGGTTTATAGCTCGAAAAATAAGATTTGAAAAATAAGACAAGCGCATTCGCTCTGGCAACGCATCCATTGGTGGCTGCATTTCACGCCCGAAAACTTTTGATAGAAATGCGGCTTCGTAAACGAGCGTGTAATCCATACTCTGCATCGCTGCGACAAACTCGATGCGGTTAAAAAACCAAACAGGAATCGAATCCTCGTAATATTGCTGTGCAGTTACGAAAGATTCCATATCTCCAATTGGCAATTCCGACATGACGAGGGATTTTGGACGATCGCTCGTAACCTGGACGAGCAATTCTTTCCAATCTTCGATGTAATGAAGGGTGCTACCAAAATGCACAATATCTATGTCGGCAAGATGTGGAACCCGATTATGAAACGACAGCCAATTTTGGCTGCGTAGCCGCTTCCGCCCTTCCCCACAAATCTCATCTCTTTCGACAATATGGCCCTCAATCTCCACGTTCGGCAGCGCCGCAGCGACAGCAAGCATAACCGCACCAAGCCCTCCGCCCACATCTACAATACGCAACGGACGCCTAGGATTTGCTAGCATTGAAGCAGCAACGGCCAGGGGATAGTCTCTTGCAGGCGGCGCTCCTTGGGCAAGTTGTCTATCGAGTTGTTCTCTAAGCCGATTAAGCCATCGGGCACCGTCGAACACATCGGAAGAGCCGACGACCTCGCTGAAGCTCCGAAAGACTCCGCTCCATATCGACGTCGGCATGGCCATCTACCGCGCCTTATATCAATGCCACGCGTGGCACGTAGGTAAGCCAATGGCCTCCGGCAGAAACAAAGGAGCCCTCTTTGGCCATGATTTCGGAACTATGGTTCCAAGCAAATAGCACGGCAACATCGGGGTATCGAGCGACGAACTCTGCGTACGGTCGAACCATTATGTGTGCGCCTGGGCTGAATTTTCCTTGTTTGATCGGCGTCGTATCAGAAATGAATTCGATCAATTCCGAGCCGATGCTGCAGTAGTTCAGAACAGTCGTACTTTTCGAAGTGGCTCCGTAACCAACAACCCGCTTACCTTCGCGTCGCAAGATTTCAAGCTGGGCACCCAGTTGGTCACGACTTTTTTCGCAATTCACGCGGAAGCGCTGATAAGCTTCCGGATTGCCGAGACCCAGTGCTGTTTCCGTTACGGCCAGCGCGCTGACCGCTCTCGCCACGGGCCGCTCGCCTTTGCGCGCGAGAGCGTAACGCATCGATCCGCCATGGGTTGGCTGCGATACGACATCGATAACTTCCAAGCCGTGCGGTTCAAATGCGGACCTCACCGCCTGCAGCGAGAAAATAAACACGTGCTCATCGTAAATTTGGTCGTAGGACGTTTTCTGGATCATGTCGCCCAGGTAAGGCTCCTCGAATACCAGCACGCCGCGGGGTTTAAGAAGGAGCGCGACGCCTTCGGCCACGTCGTGCAGATCAGGGATGTGGCACATGACGTTCGCCGCTAGAATAGCATCGGCCGGGCCATTGCTTGCGGCGAGTGCGTTGGCAGTCTGCTCCCCGAAGAACCCGACGAAGCTTTTGACCCCGTATCGTTCAGCTTCCGCTGCGACATTCGCAGAAGGCTCGACCCCAATGTGTCGAATTCCGTTCTTTGCAAAATGTTCCAGCATCGCCCCATCGTTGCTGCCGATTTCCACCACGAATGGATCTGGCCCATCCAGATAGTTCGAACGGACCCATTGAGCGTAGCGCTCGAAATGTTCGACCATACGTTTCGATGTCCGCGTGAAAAAAGCATAGTTTTCATGAAACATGCGCTGCGGTTCGGGCTGCTCCACGATTTGAAAAGTGCCGCAGGTCTCGCAGAATGCCGGCGCAAGTTCGAAAAAATACTCATTTGGGAATTGTTCAGGACAAAGAAAACCGTTCGCAATCGGCATGCGGCCAAAAGACATAAAGGCATGGATCGAACGCTTGCAATTGCGGCATTTAGCCATCGTAACCATCGCTTTCTTTTCTAATTTCCGAAGCGGTGGTCCGCCCGCGCCCACGTTGAATGGCCTCAACTACCGTCGAGGGCAGCACGTCGCGCAAGAAGCTTAAAGTATCCGTATATAGCTTCAGCCCCCACATTTCCCACAAGTACGCAATGCAGATTGGAACGAAATAGGGTTTCCTCCAGGCCGGAACAATTCGAGAATGCAAGATCGCCAAAGAAAGCGTCGCGACATATTCGAGATTTCCAAATCGCATCATTTGTCTCTTCAATACAAGCGGGTCATGAGGGCGGCGCTCAACAAGCGACTGACGCGCCTTCTGTTTTGCGAACAATATCTCATCTACTTGAACAAGGCGCCCGCTCAGCATCATCAAGCAAACAAATTGGCGCTCGTTGACAAAAACTTCCGGAAGCGATCGCAGGCAGTCTCGAAAGACATCGGTACGAATCAGCCCGTGAATAAAATTGTTTGTCTTTAGGGGCCGCATGCGGCGGCCACGCTTGGTAACAACGGCAATTGCATTTTTAAGGGGATCACGTCGCTGCGGCCAATCTTCCGGTGGAATGCGAACCGTCTTGGCTTCGTCGCCATCGGGGTAAATTGTGCGGTAAGCACACATGGCAGCAACAGCACTTGGCGGACGGCGCAAAGCGTCAACCATGCAGCTAAGAAAACGATCGACCCAAATATCGTCCTGACTGGCGTAAAGAAAATATTTTCCACGCGCTAAATCGACTACGCGGTGCAAATTCGCGTGCGCCCCAAGATTTCTGGCATTACGTGAGAAGTGAATACGTGAATCGCGGGCAGCGTATCTCTCGCACAGCTCAGGCGTTTGATCCGAGGAGCAATCATCGGAGATGACCAGCTCGAAATCCTTAAAATCCTGCGCCAAAAGACTATCGATCGCACGCTCGACCGTCGAAGCGCCATTGTAAACAGGCAATCCAATAGTCACCAAAGGTGCTTGATCAATCATTGCAACCTCATTTAGATGCGTATCGACTTTTTCATTACTCAGCGGGCGATGCTGTCGGGGTCAATTTGGAAGTCAATGAAATGAGCGAAAAGTCGGAAACGATAAGGAAAGGAATTTTGCTTGCGGGCGGAAGTGGAACGCGGCTCTTCCCGGTCACTTCAACTGTCAATAAGCACCTGTTCCCGGTCTATGATAAGCCGCTTATTTATTATCCGCTGACGACATTGATGCTTGCTGGCATCAGGGAAATCCTGGTGATCAGTGGGCCGCGTCATGTCGACGCGTTGCGCGCGTTTCTGGGCGATGGCCGCCGCTGGGGCATTCGATTTGAATACGCCGAGCAGCCGATTCCCAACGGCATCGCTGAGGCACTTCTGATCGGCGCCGACTTCATCGGCAATGATCCCTTCGCGCTCATTCTCGGCGACAATATCTTTTACGGGCATCCGCTGAGCGAAATGTTGGAAATTGCCGGCCGGCATGCCGTCGCCGGATCGGCTTCGATCTTTACTTTTCAAGTCGCCGACCCGCGCGAATATGGCGTCCTCGAATGCACACCGGACGGCTCGCCGATCGCAATTCTCGAGAAACCGACTGCGCCCAGGACCGACCGCGCCGTGACGGGGCTTTATTTTTACGACGGGCAAGCGGTTGAGCAGGCGCGCAGACTCAAACCATCCACGCGTGGTGAACTTGAAATTACCGATTTGAATCGGCTCTATCTGCAAAGTGGAAAGTTGCGTGCTATTCATCTTGGACGTGGTTTCGTATGGTTCGACGCCGGCACTAGCCTATCGCTGAATCAGGCGAGCCTGTTCGTCGAAATCATGCAGACTCGTCAACGGACCGGCCTCGCATTTCCCGAGGAAGTCGCATACCGGATGAATTTCATCGATCTTAACCAATTCACGAAATGCGTTGCGGTCATGCCGCAATGTGCTTATCGCGGCTATCTTGATCGGCTGGTCGAAGAATTTCGAGACCAGCGATGAAAATTACGGCCACTAACGTTGTCGGCGCCGTCACTATTGAGCCGGACACATTCAAAGACAACCGCGGCAGCTTTTTCGAATCCTTCCGGATTGAGCAATACGCTGATGCCGGCATTCGAGGTCCATTTGTGCAGGACAATTGCTCAATTTCCCGTCAAGGCGTCCTGCGCGGCTTGCACTACCAAGTCAACCACCCGCAAGGCCACCTGATCACGCTCACGCAGGGTTCGATCTTTGATGTTGGCGTGGATCTTCGACGTCATTCGCCGACTTTTGGCCGCGTCGTCACGACAACACTTACGTCCGATCCGCCAAAACAGATCTTTCTGCCTGCGGGCGTGGCGCACGGCTTCTGTGTCCTGACAGATGCTGCAACGATCTGGTACAAGTGCACTGAAACCTATCACGCCGGCGATGAAACTGGATTGCTATGGTCGGATCCTGATCTTGGGATTGAATGGCCTTTGCGAGATCCCATTATCAGTCCACGTGACGCTTCCTATCCGTGCCTAAAGGACATAGCCGCTGGCCGGCTACCACGAGTCGGACCTTAAGCGCTGACGATTTCTCGCTGCCGGCGGTAAGAGCCGTCGAGTATGCTTTCCCACCAGGACGCGTTGTCCAGGTACCATTCGATTGTCCGGCGCAGCCCCTCGTTGAACGAATATGATGGACGCCAGCCAAGTTCCTTTCCGAGTTTGCTGGCGTCTACCGCATAGCGCCAATCGTGACCGGGGCGGTCCTCAACAAAGGTGATTAGATTTGCGTGCGGTCGATGCGAGGATTCGGGCCGCAATTCGTCGAGAATTGCACAAATCCTGCGGACGACATCGATATTTCGCCGCTCACAATGAGCGCTGACATTGTAGCTTTCGCCGACCCTGCCGCGTGAAAAGATCGTCCATAACGCGCGCGCATGATCCTCGACGTACAGCCAGTCGCGGACATTTTGGCCCTTGGCATAGACGGGTAATTTCAACCCCTGTAAGCCGTTGACAATCATCAATGGAATGAGCTTTTCGGGGAACTGGTACGGTCCGTAGTTGTTCGAGCAATTGCTGAGCACCGTGGGCAAGCCGTAGGTGCGATTCCAAGCGCGCACGAAGTGATCCGACGATGCCTTGCTGGCGGAATATGGCGAGCTCGGTGCGTAACGACTATCTTCACGAAAGCTGCCGTCCTCGCCAAGCTCGCCGAAGACTTCATCAGTCGATACGTGGTGAAACCGAAATTGCTCGCGGGCCGGACCTGAAAGCTGCTTCCAGTAGGTGGTGGCACATTCCAATAATGTCCACGTGCCGACGACATTGGTCATCACGAAATTTTCAGCGTTGTCTATCGAGCGGTCGACATGAGATTCAGCTGCCAGATGAATGATCCCGCTTGGCCGATGTTTCTCCAGCAACCCTTTAATCGCCGCGGCATGGCAAATATTTTCCTGCACAAATGTATGCCTCGGATGCTTTCGAGCTGCCGCAAGCGTTGCTGGATGCGCGGCGTAAGTCATCAAGTCGAGCGTGACCACCCGAACGTCGGTTTCGGCAAGCAGATAACGCACGAGTGCGGAGCCGATAAATCCCGCCCCACCCGTCACAATTATAGTTTTTGGTTCAGGCATCGAAAAACGAACGGATCGATGCGATGACTTTCGCGACCTCGTCCGACCCAAGCTCAGGATAAATCGGCAACGAAATGATGCGAGGTATCAGCTGTTCGGTAACGTCCAGCCGCGACCGGTGAACGAGCTGCCGATAAGCCGGTTGCTGATGAACCGCGAGCGGATAGTGAAGTCCAGCATTGATGCCATTTCTGCGTAAATGCGCAAGAAGATCATCGCGCCGCTCAACGCGGACTACAAACTGGTGGTAAACGTGCTGCGTGCCGGCTGCCGGCGACGGCGAGAGAATCGGAAGATTTCGCAACTCGCGCCGATAAGTTTCCGCGATCCGTATTCGCGCCGCGTTTTCTTTGTCGAGGTCTGGAAGCTTGACTCGCAGAATGGCCGCTTGCAGCTCGTCTAGACGCGAATTGATTCCCGCGATCGAGCTGATGAATCGCTCTTTCCAGCCGTACTCCCGCAGCTGATGCAGGCGCTCGGCAAGGTCATGATCTGAGGTAACAATTGCGCCGCCATCGCCGACAGCGCCGAGATTTTTGGTCGGAAAGAAGCTGAAGCAGCCCAAATCGCCAATTGATCCGACGCGCGATTTGCCGTGCAGTGCCCCATGCGCCTGCGCACAGTCCTCGATGACACGCAGGCCCCGCTCCTGCGCAACCGCCATGATCGTGTCCATGTCGGCGGGCTGCCCATAAAGATGCACTGCAACGATAGCTTTCACCGCGGGTGACATGGCGCCAGCCAGTTTCGACGGATCGAGCGTGTAACGGTCAGGCTCGACGTCGACCAGAACCGGGACAGCCCCGGCTTGCTCGATCGCTGCAACGGTGGCAACGGAAGTGTGCGACACGGTGGCGACTTCATCGCCTCTCCCGATCCC
This sequence comes from uncultured Undibacter sp., assembly GCA_964563195.1. Taxonomy (GTDB): domain Bacteria; phylum Pseudomonadota; class Alphaproteobacteria; order Rhizobiales; family Xanthobacteraceae; genus Pseudolabrys. The sequence continues at coordinate 60,625 of CAZLWN010000001.1, forward strand.
CAGCGCCATGAGAGCGAGCGCAAGCGCTTCTGTTCCGTTGGCGACACCAATTCCATGACGAGCGCCACAAAACTGCGCAAATTCGGCTTCAAATGATGCAACCTCGGAACCGAGGATATACCACCCACTCTCCAGCACACGCTTGATCCCCGCATCGATTGCGTCTTTGTGCGAACGGTACTGTTCGCCTGGATTGCTACAATTGATCATAAAAACATTTGACGAGCTAGCGGGTTCACAAAGCCGTCCATCCGCCATCAAGCCGTAATTCAGCGCCGGTCATGTAAGAAGACGCATCAGATAGCAAAAAAACAACCGCCCCATCGTATTCATCTGCGTTTGCCATACGTCCTATTGGTATCCGACGCTGATAAGCATCGATGAAATCTTTGTCCTGATGATTAAAAACGCCAGCGAGCGTGAGAATATTAACGCGCACGCGTGGCGCCCAGTATGTCGCGAGATAGCGCGTTAGATTATAAAGCGCCGATTTCGATGCCGAATATGCGACTGGTTTAAAAAACTCTTCGCCCCGTTTCCTCCTATATTTATACAGACTCTGATCCGGCGAAACGACCCCGTAGATCGATCCGATATTGACGATCGACCCGCGTCCTGCCTCCGCCATGGCGCCGCCGAAAACCTGGCAACACAGCATGACCCCTTTGACGTTCACGTCCATCACTTTATTCCAGGACGATTCCGAAAAATCTTCGAACCGGCCGTTCTCGGAAGCCGGCGCGTCGGGCGGGCTGTCGATGGCGGCGTTATTGATGAGTCCGTAAGGCGCGCCCCACTTTTTCTGTAATTGATCGAGCGCACGTTCCAACTCATCGCGCTTCGTCACATCGGCGGAAAGAAACAGAGAATTGTCGAGATCAGCCGCAGGAAAGGACGGCTTCAACGCTGCGTCGCTGGCGCGATTGTCCAGAATCGCCACGCGGGCGCCGCGCGCAAGCAAAGCGTTCGCATAGCTGCGGCCAAGCTGGCCAAGTCCGCCAGTAATGACAACCGGCCGGTCCGCGAGATTAAAAATGGGATCGGCGGACATGAGTATCATTTAATCTCGGTAGAGCCTTGTGCCTCGAGCTCGGGCGCCGGTGGCACCGCGTCCCAGCCGATCGTTTCATCCTCGGCCAGCGGCTTTTTCAGGGTACGTCCGATGACGCTGTCGAGGTAATAAGGCAACAGGCCATCGCCCGGCGACTTGATCGAAATGTCGGCCTTGGTCAGCGTGTGGCCGGCTGGAAGATTTCGCGCCGCCACCAGTTTCTTCGCCATCTTCTTGATTGGTGCGACCTCATCCGGCAGCGGCTTCTTTTTCCCATCTCCCAGCGCCTGATGCGCGCGATGCAGGTCGCGCACAAGCCGGCGCATTCCGTCCGGAGCGAGCGAAAGTGCGTGGTCCGTGCCTTTCCAGGCGCGGTTTAGGGTGAAATGCTTTTCTACGATCCGCGCGCCCAGTGCGTAGGCAATCAGCGGCATGGCGATGCCGTTATCGTGCGCCGAAAAGCCGACGACGACACCAGGAAACTCCTGGCGGAAGCTCTCGATAACGCGCAGATTCAAATTTTCGGCTTCGCAGGGATAGCTGGCCGTGCATTGCAATATTGCAAGTTCGCTGTTTATAGGCATGATCGCGTCGTAAGCACGGCGGACATCTGACATAGCCGCACCACCAGTGCTGATGATCATCGGCTTTCCGATCGCCGCAACGTGCTTGAGCAAGGGAATATTGGTCAAATCGCCTGATGCCAGTTTGTAGGCCGGCATGCCGAGTTCGGCAAGAAAATCAGCGCTGGGAATATCAAACGCGGTCGAGAAGAACGCGAGGCCAAGCTCCTTTGCGAGCTTTTTAAGTTCCACGTATTCGTCGCGGCCGAATTCAAGAAATTCGCGGTGCTCGCCATAGGTTTGGCCAAACGCGTTTTCGCTATTATACGGCTGCGCATACATCGTTTTGGTGAATAGCGAGCGATTATCCCGCTTCTGCAACTTGACGGCGTTCGCACCGCACTCCTTAGCAACCTTGAATAGTTCGCGACATTTCGAGATCTCGCCTTGGTGATTATGCCCGATCTCGGCTATTACATAACACGGCCGGTCGTCGCTGATGCGTGTTCCATTGATCGAAAAACTTCGGTCCACGTGGTTCTCCGGCTTACGAAATTACAGATGTTTCTGGCTTTTACGAAACAGCCGTTACAGATTCGACATCAAGAACGCGAACTGTGCCAAAATCCACGCACAGGGTCAGATCGGCGTATTTTGCTAATTCCTGTTGATGAGAAATTGCCACGATTGTTAGCGTACTAGCCAATTTGCGAAGATTTCCGCAAATGGCTCGTTCCATTTCTGGGTCGAGCGCCGCCGTCGCTTCGTCCAAAATCAGCAGATCAGGCTTTTGAATGAGAGCACGCGCAATCGCTATGCGCTGGCGTTGCCCGCCTGATATCGCCGCGCCGCGTTCGCCGACGGGAGTGTCCATACCCTGCGGGAGTGCCGAAACGAATTCCCATATTCCCGCGCTTTCGAGCGCTTTTTGAACTTCGTCACGTCCGATTTTCTCGTCCATCAGCGTCAAATTCGAAAAAATCGTACCATTGAGGAGTTGGAGTTCCTGCGGAACATAGCCAATTCTCTTCCGCCAATTGCTAATGTTGTCCGAATTGATTGGCACACCGTCAACAGTGATCTTGCCAGACTGCGGCCACTGCAGCCCAATCATCATGTCGACCAATGTCGTCTTGCCTGCTCCCGATGGACCAACGATGACAATCATGCGACCGGCCGGTAGCGACAAATCCAAATCGCGAAGGACGTCGCGGCCATTCTCGTAGGAAAAGGAAACTCCACTAAAGCGAATAGAGCGCTTTAAGCGGATCTCTTGGCCGGCGTACTTTTTTCCGCTCGCTTCTGCGACCGACCGCGCTAATGCGATTTCTGAGACCAAATGCAGATACGGCGCCTCGGCCGTCACCATATTTTGTAGATGATTTTGAAATACCACAACGCGAGATACCAACCGATGAAATAGAACCAGCATAAAACCTATTTCGGCAAAGTTAAGCTTCAAATTCTTTAGCGCGAAATAGAGACCGAGGCAGACGATCACGGCAACAAGCGGTTCCTGTACGACCGCATGCAAGCTCTTACTGAAGTTTTGTTTACGCTCGGCAATGGAGAGTTGGACGATTTCATCGTTGATGTAAGGCAAGATACGGTTTTGTAGCCCCATCGCCTTTAGCGGCTTCATTGAAATGACGCTATCGACCAGGCGCGACACCAGTGAGCGAGACAAAAGCACCAGCTCCCTTGTATGGCGGCGGGTTTTAGCAAGGGTTCCTCGAAGCAGTAGCATGATCAATCCACTCACGGCAAACGCGCCAAGAGTTAGCTGCCAAGATACTCCGAATGCGAAGACAACATACGGAATTGCGGTCAATACGGCCGCGGTTAGATTCACAGTGCTGGAAAAGACACCGCTGGCGCGAATCGCGTCGTTGCTGATTGCGTTGGCGATCGCTCCCGTGCGCTGACCGACCATGTAACTCCAGCGCGCGCCCATCAGACTTCGGATCAAATCCGTACGAAAATCAGCGGCAATTTGCGTCGTGCCGCGAACGATCAACTGTTGACCGATGACAGTTATTGCAGATTTTATAAAGATTCCGGCCATCACAAAGCCAAGCAAAACTTCGATTGGCGGCTGTCCGCCGATCACATGAAAGACTTTTTGTAGCTTTGCGGAAAAGCCGTGATCCACGCTTTCGGATCCAGTCGCCAGCATAAGAACTGGCAAGATAGCTGCAATTCCAAATATTTCGGCAATACCCGCCATCTGCATCGTCGCAACCGCGGCGGCGAAACGCCAACGATACCGGGCCGACAAGATATCTTTAACGAGCCATATAGTTGAGCGGAAATCACCGCCCTTTGGGATGTCTTTCAAAATAAAAGACGTCATCAGTTGCGGCTTTCAGTCAATTTACGCAAAATCATTCGGAACGATCCGCCTCGGAAGGCGAGCAATTCAGATAGCCGCCATTTGGCTTCTTCTGGCAGTCCGGCATAGGTGGCGCCCCAGCTATCCGGAACAAGCTGGGTATATTCCCGCCCCTGCCCCATCATTCGGTAGACCTCAAACCCGGCCGACCGCACAAGCGCGACCACTTCAGGCACTTCATACGCACGCTCACAAGGATGGCAGAAATGGTCGATCCATGGTGCGGTCGGAGTGTCGAAGCGCGCCGTAAATGCGGGTGACCAGACGATCCCTCGGGACCATCGCAGCAGATTGCGCAACCAAGTCTTCCCGCTCATAAAAATGTCGATCAACGGCATTTGCAATACCTGTCGCAACCAATGTTGTCGCCGATGATGCATGAGCGCATCGTAGAAAAAGAACCGGCGTTCAACATTGGTGAGGTCCGGTTCCAAAATATTGAGAATTTCCTTGATGTCGAATTTCTCACGATCAAGCCGCAAACCGTACAGATGGACTAGGACGTGGACTCATAAACGGCGGGCCATATACTGCCTTTGACGCGCCACTCAATGTCCGCTTTTGGGTGCTAGCTCAACCGGTCGATGCAACGCAGGCGTTCGAAAGCGGACGTGCGGCCTGTTTTATGGGTACACGCCCTAGGAGATACCCGTCATCCCGCAACGCCGCGTGCAAAGTACGCAGCGCGACTACGGGCTCGGCCGCATGGTGTATCGTGCCAAGTGCGGCAATCACGTCGAATTGGCCCTCGAAAGGTAACGGTTTGAGATAGCTTCCTTTCCGCAGCGATACATTGGCCTTGTGTAACTTCGCCAAATCGGAAGCCACCTGGAGCGATGCTGCCGACAGGTCAATCCCGAAACAGTCCCAATTCGGGTATTTCTTCGCTACGCCGACGAGATAATGACCGGTGCCACACCCTGCATCCAAGAAGCGTACGAGCTTGCGCTTCGCTAAATCCGCTGCAATCGGATCAGTAAAAAAGCTTATATCTTTCAGGCCTGCACCGAGACCTGGGTAAGGATCACGCTCATACATCGCGCGCACCGCCGACTCGTCACTCACGGCGGAAAGAGTGTCGCGGTCGATGTCGTTTTTCGAGTTGCTATACATTTGTCAGTCGGACAGAAGCGATAGCATGAACCGGCTAATTCGTGTGAATAAACGGTCGGTATATTTTGCAAAGATCAGTGAAAAACATCCGGCAAAGATCGAGATAGTCATTCAGCGGAAATACATTCGCGGATAACCCAAGACCGTTTAGCTTTGACCAGTCGCGGACAACAACTTTATAAGCGCGGCGTGCAAAGATAATCCATTCCGTACGTCGCGCCAACGTACTCACCATACGAATTACGTCCCTATATTCTCATTTACGCTGCGCACGCAATTCACGAACCACCACGAAGGCTTCTGCCATGCGGACTCCTACTGAGGCGCCACGCCATTTCGCTAAAGCCTCGACAGCTTCAATGGAGCGGACGTGCGGGAATGGCCTCATTTCCATAGGATAGGCCTCAAGTGCGGCCCTCTTTGCTATCCACTGCGCTTCGATGTCGACAAAGTGTGTCGGGTCGAAGACTGGCCCACTGCCAATGGTTCCATACTCGGTGCTCGACGGCGTCTCGAACGCATATATTGCCTGCACGCCGCTGCCCGGCAAAGGTCTGCATGCCGTACACGTAGCCTGGTGCAAAACGCGATGGTCGATATTAAGATCACGCGGATGGTGAACATAGACGATTTTCGGGTCGATGCGCTGCGCCACCCCTTCAATGATCTTTACGATATCGAGTAGCGGCACACTGTCGAGTCGGTTGTCAGGCCACCCCGCGAGTACCAAATCGCTAACTCCTAGCGCCTTTGCTGCAATTTCTGCAGCGTTGTTCAGGTTGGCGAGATCACTACCGCGAGCCGTGATGTTCCGTTTATCGTCGCGGGACGTTGCACCTTCTGCTACAATTAATATAGTGACCGTGGCACCGTCCTCGACGTGCCGTCTTATTGTCCCGCCGCATCCCAAAACCTCGTCATCAGGGTGCGCGGCCACCACCAAAATGTGTTCAGACATCAGAGCTTTTCATTAACGTGAAATCATCCGATATTCCAGTGCACATTTTCGAAACACCAATGTTGCTCCTTGAAACGCACCCGCCGCGGTACTACCGAATGGCTATCGAGAGAGACGCAAAATGCCAAGTCTGCGTCCTGGCCCAATTTTCGAAGACGTCTTGCACCATCGCATTCCAGTAGTTTTTTATGGATCGATGAAAAGTCTTGCGCTTTGCCAAGCCAAATGGCTTCAAGAAATTGAGCACACAGAATATCTTCTTCAGCCGGCCGCTCGCCGGCAAGCCCGGCAGCCCAAAAACCGACGTCGTTCGCTCCCATATTGCGCAAGGCATTTGAGAGCGCGGCCGCATTGGCAAAACTTCCGATGATGACTGTTTGGTCCGGCCCACACGCAGCTATGCACCGGGTCCCGCCGGAGCTTGTGAGCACCACACTGTTCCCGACTACGCTTTTCAGTCTGCCCGCGGGCGAGTTATCGCCGTCGCAGCCTGGAAGTTGCATGCCACCGCGTTCACCTAGCAGAATCCAGTCTTCATTACAGCGTTTTATTTCGCGCGCCTCGTCGATTGTTTCGACGGTAACGACACGGTAGGCATCTCGCGCAAGCAGCGAGATAATCGTGTTACTAGCACGAAACACGTCGATAATCACGACCACTTTTGACAAACGCGGCGCTTCTGCCAACGTGCTGAAGACGGGCATATCAAGTTTCGTTTAAGTACCGTGGAAATGACGAACAGTATCGCCGCGTAGCCCAAGCCTCAATGTTTCCAAATTCAATACCTCTTCAAGCGGTATATTGCCGATATTGACGTTACTCCCAACCCGCTGAATGAACCAAGTCATCTGGGACTTATGAGGCGCTTCAAACACCAATTTTTCCATCGGGATCGCGTCAAGCACAGCCTCGACAATTGCATTTTGAAGCGAGCCATCTTTTCGATAAACGCCCGCCGTCGCGTCAGCGCGGCCCTCCAGAATAACTTTCCAAGCACCGGCTTCGAGGTCGGCCTTGCTGAATGCAGCCCATTCCGATGGACTATTTTGATGAGCGATATCTTTGCTGCCTACTTCTGCAAAAACCGTGAACCCCCGACCAGCGAAAAACTCAATCATTTTTCGTTTGTCAGCCTCGGAGATATCGAGCGAGCCGTTTGATATCTCGACCAAATCGATATCGAGATCCGCTAACCACGCAGCATAATCATCAACTTTGTTTTGACTCCAACATACTTCAAATAACGTCCCCCCAAGACAAACCTTAACTTCATAGTGACGAAATAGTTTGACCTTTTGCTGCAGTGTTGATGTCACGTACGCTGAACCCCATCCCAGTTTTACGACATCGATAAATTGATGACAAAACGACAGGGTGTCGTCGAGAACAGAAAGCCCATACCCACTATCGAGAAGGCTCGACATCCCGACGTTGCGCGGCTTGATCGAGCGCATGGGAACATCAAGGTTTAGTTTCGGCTGACTTGAGTTTCTAGAATGTGCTGTATCAAACTTTATCAAATGTAGTTCCTCCGCCGCAACTGATGCTAATCCGTAAATATTTTAAACTTATAGAGACTTTGTAAGCCTGCCCGCATGCCGGCATGCCACCGGCAAACATCTTCCTTGTGCAATTAACACTACATTCTGGCGAAGCAGCATCACGATCTGCTCCGCGCTAAACCTCTTTTTCGGCATAACATAGGCTCCTTTCCAAGCTTATTTTTTAACATCGCTTCGTCCAAAAAAAGCCTGGTCAGGTCACTCTTTTAGTTTAGACCTAATAAGCCAAATAGGCTTCGAAGAACGCTGGATCGGAAAGCTTGGGCGCAGTCGTAAATGCTTCGGATAACGCACTCCAATCAACTTGCCGACGACCATTTTCATCCTTGTATCCTTCGACGATCGCGCAACGCAGCGAGAGAAGATCGAGTGCTACTCGGTCGAATGAATTAAGTTGAAAGCCTACGAATACAATTGGCCGATCGTGAAAAAGACCTTCGCCAAAGCTCGTACTCAGAGGATAATCATATAGGAGAATATCTGCTTTTTCCCAAATCTTACCAAAAGGTTCATGCAAGACACAGTCATCTGCAAGCGATCGAAGCGCTTGTGGAATTCCGTAAACACACTCCGGATGTGGTTTGAGTAGCACTTCGAATCCCTTTGACCTAAGCCAAACGATGAGTCGAGCATACCAATCAAGTCTTACGTAGTCGCTTTCACCAGGATAAATGGCAACACCAGAGCCGCTAAAATAACTCGTTACGATCATCACCTTCTTACCGATAGGCGGTCCCTGCCTCGATTTAGCAGGCGGAAAAGAAAGCAACCTAGCTCCAGGGGCCACTCCAATGCGTGGCCGATCAGGTCGCACGACAATATCGTCGCGATAAGTCCGCTCGATGCCTTTGACTTGCATGTCTGTAAACGTGAGAAATTGGTTGACCACCTCAAAATCATTGATGGCTTTCACGTTGGCCCTGAGAAAGCCGATTCCGGCCCCGTGATCATGACCGGTGATCTCGCCTTCTGCCGACCGGACTGCGTGCGCGAGAATTCGACTCCATATTTGACCGGATGAACCTATCCAGAGTCGGCGGGGTAATTTAATTGTTTTGCTTTCTAATTTAATCAGATGCGCCTGCGCGGCTGCTGGAACAATCTCTGCCCAGCGGAATATCATCTTTTCTGAGGCAATATCGAAATTTGCACCGACCAAAGCGTAAGCTTGACGAGCGCTTTCAACGAGCCCGTTACGGATTGAAGCAAGCCCCATTGACGTCAATGGCGATAACCGTCCAAACCATCGAGAGGGGTGGCAATAAACGACGGTGTCATCTATAGCGCTAGCATGCTTTTGTATAAGTTGGGAAATTGAGGTTACGGCGATCGCATTTTCCAAGTCAACAGATCGAAATTCGCCATCCCTAATTATGCTACGCCTGAGCAAATTACGAATAAATCGAGCGGGCGCCTTCCAAGCCTGCCGCGGAGGAGGCCCCTGCAGTAGTCGCTTCGCAAACGCTTCTGGAGGTGCAAGATCTGATCGCATGAAGGCGGCCAGGAAATCCTGCTCTGGTAAAATAATTTCAACATGCGACGCATCACAACGCTTTACAAGTTGCGCTGCCCTGAAGCACCGTAGGACAAAAAGAGCAAAGTGGCCAGCGCAACATGCCACTGTGTCGCGATCAATACGGCGTTCCAATGTGCGCCCAAAGGCCGCGGTGCAGGGCAACAGAGCATTGCGAAATTCTTCAAGCTCTTCACGCGGGACCGGGTCAAAGAAATCCTTAAGCCCCTTTCCATCAATAACAAACTTATGCGGATCGACAGCTAATCGATTTAGAGGCATATGCATAATAAATCCTTCTTTTAAATTTGATAGTGCGAACAACAACAATTGCTGATCGAGAGGAACAATGAATTTGACTTAATCAGATAGAACACCGGTCTAACGACGGCGGCCTTTGTCAGAACACTTTTCGTCAAACAGAAATCGACGGCCCGACCACAATCATTTCGGAAATAGAAATCTTCTAGCATTTTCTCATTTCATTCTGTCTTGCTGCTTCATCGCCCACGCAGACCGTCGGCAGTTTGCTGTTCAAGTCAATATATGTGATATTTTCGAAATGAATTAAATTCTTAAAGAAGCGATCACTCACACTCCTAATTTTGCAAAGAAACAATTAACTTGCGAGGCAAGATTAAATCGCGAGCAGCTCTTTATCGCCCTTCAATGTACCGAGCCCGCACCATTGCTGCTATTTTTCAATGAGCGAATTCGGTAAACGTCATTGAAATTCATGTCATTGAGCGGCGCGCAAGGGCCAAGATAGATCCACTTCGGCCCTTAACGCAATTCGGTAAAATACTCATAGTATCGGCACGAAACGGAATAAGCCAGCGCGACACAAAAAACGCATAAGGCAAGTCCCACATCCACGATGGTTTCTTAACAATCCATGGCACGACATAGGCGTCAACAAAATCATGAAATTCGAGCGTCTTTCTTAAGGATGTGGGAGTGTAGGGGTGAATATGGGTAGGATCGTCATAGAATTCGCGCGCGCTGTAAAACCAGTTAGGCGTAACGATAATTATCGCCCCGCCGGGTCGCAAGATACGTTTTACCTCATGCAGCAGGTTTGTCGTAGACTGCATATGCTCAATAATTGACACAGCAGTAACAACATCGACGGACGAATCTTCAATGGGCAAACGATCTGTCTCAAAATCAAGCCCGTCTGACACGTCTAGGCCATAAGCAATTAACCCGCGAGCCTCACATATCCGAACCAGCGCACCGTCTGCCGAACCGAGATCCACAACTTTTGTACCGGAAACGAACCCAGGCAACCCTCGGTGGCGCAACAACTGATCGAAAGTATCGAATACACGCTGCTTCAGCCTAATCTGTCGTTCGGGAAAACGCTCACGTTCGCGAATAATCCCACGCTGGTAGGCTTCCAATGATTTAAGTCTGCGCGACATTTGCATGAGTAACTGACGTTTTTCTATATTCTGATTTCCATCTAATGCCGATCCAATTCGACGTCTCAAAGATGGTCTTAGCCCCGAGCATCAAAGAGGCGGTGAAGGTGCGCGCTTAACGTGCGGTTTCGCTGGAATTATCACTAACGACGCTAACAGTTCTCTTTGGGCATAATTTCCGATAACTCAACGTCAAGCATTTCCCATACAACTGGCGTATTGGCGGAAACATTCTTCAGCAGCCGAAGTCCTATGACGCGATTAAGTTCCCTTGGGAGTAATCCATCTTCGGGCCGAATGACCTTAATGTCCTTTTCCGCTACGATCTCGCCAGCTTTCATCGCCCGCACAAAATGTAGGGAGCGGCGCATGTCGTGAATCTCCCGAGGATTCGGCTCAAAGTGCGCCGCGATTGATAATTCGGTCTTGCGGATGGCGACGCACATCTCGGAAAATTCGCTCGGACGCAACGCCACAACATGATCGGGGCTTAAGCCATTTCCGGTGAGCGAAAAATGCTTCTCTATAATCTTTGCGCCAAGTGCAACTGCCGCGATCGGCGCTTCTATGCCGAGCGAATGGTCAGAAAATCCTACGGGACAATCTAGTCGGCCAGCTAGCATCGGAATATTTCCGAGACATAACGCTTCCGGCGGAGTCGGATAGCGACTAACGCAATGCAGTACCGCGAAGTTTCTAAATTCACGATCTGCAAGCGATTGCGTCAAATGCTTTACTTCATCAAATGTTGCAAGGCCGAGTGAAAATATTACCGGCTTGCCTATTTCTACGAGTCGTTCGATCATCGGCTCATGCGTAATGTTGGCCGATGCAACTTTGTACCCCCAAGCGCCGTACTCTTCCATCCAGCTCAAAGTGGTGAAATTGGTCGCAGTTGATAAAAAACGTACGCGTCGTTTAGCGCATCGCTTTATAAGAACGGGATACCAGCGGCGCGGCATTTCAAATCGTTTTAGCATTGAGTAGTTGGAATCTTCCGTCGACACTAAATCGTCGGCAAGGAAGCTCTGGAATTTGACAACGTCGGCCCCCGCCTCCGCCGCCGCATCGATGTGCGCCAGCGCGCGATTGAGATCGCCATCGTGATTGGAACCGACCTCAGCGATGATTGTCACTTTTGCGCGCTTGCTGTCGAATGCGCCAGGAGAGCCGACGTGCTGCATTGATGCCAATTGAGAAATAGATCCCGCCTATGGGACTAGCACTCTTGCCTCGATTTCAGCATAGTCAACAACAACATCCTTACGGATTTTCAGGATGGCCTTTCCGTCGGGCGGATGAGAAATCGGATCCACTCGAATACCATGCACCAGATCTATGAGCAAATCCGTAAGATTAATCCCGGATGCCAAGATGTTCATGTCCTGCGCTGCGGTTCGCCCGCCATTCACTTCGATCAGGTAAGGGAGCCCATCGCGTTGCGATGCAATCAATTCGACATTATTAAATCCAGGCATGAGACCGAGGGTCTCGACCGCGGTCACAGCCAATGCGATCATTGCATCGTTACGCTCAATTACAGCGGCGGTCGTCGTACTCTTGTTCCTACGTTTCTCGAATTTACGGCGGCTAACTGCGTAAACTAGCTGTCCGTCGCATGAATGCAGTGTGCTGACATTAAATTCATCCCCTTCAATCAGCTCTTGTACGAGAAACCGCATCGTGCCACCCGCCGAAAGACGCGCCACCCGTCGCAGAATGAAATCGTACTCGTCGCGATTTTCCGGCATGTAGACATGCCGACCGCCACGTGAAGCCAATACCTTAATAACAACGCGCCCTTCGAGTTCAGCCCACACTCGATCAGCGGCAAAGTCGTTGTCGAGAAACCAAGTGCGCGGCATGCGTATTCTGTTGCGTAAGCACTCGTCCATAAGCTGCTTGTCCAAGGCACGCTGCAACGCTTCCTCTGGCGGCAGCAGTATCCTACAACCAAGCGCCTCAATGACATCGCGATAATGGGCCAGTATGGGTAGCTCCTCATCAAGCCCCGAATAAAGTACGCCTATTCGTTCGCGCTCAATCAAACGCCGCAGTGCCGGGATATAGGATTTATCGTCGCAAGGCGGCAACTGATAGGCGGCATCCACTTCAGGCAAGAATAGATTTCCAGACGCCGGATTTGAATCCGCCAACAATGCACGGCAGCGATATTTACCCGAGCATTTCAGCGCCTGCAATTGCGCCAATATTCCAGGTCCACCACCGGGAGTAAGTAGCACTGTGACGTCAAATGAGCTGAGCTTCATATTATCTGACTGAAATGTATATTTACTGGCCTTTATCGACGAATAAAAAAAGCGAGCAATAGTGGATCGTTACCATCTTTGAATCTCCCGCGATCGCGGCGCCCGACCCGAAGCCGACATTTTATGTTTATGCATGAGCGAGCCTCATCGGCTTGGATATATAGACATCCCCCGACCGCCTGTAACCGCAGCCCGAAAAGAGCCGCGCCGAGGCCTCATTCTCATCGAGCACATCGGCACGCAATTCAGCAGCTGGGCATAGACGCCGCGCCAATCGTAAGGCGGCAGAGGCAACACCGCGTCGCTTCTGCTTCGGCGCCGTCAAAATCGAAATTTCGTAAGACGAATCACCGATCCGATCCAGTCGGAGCACGCCAGCCTCCCGGTCGTTCAACGTCACGACGTTAAAAATGCAGTTATTATCGGTCAATTTTGATTTCAACCAGCGGCAATGTTCATCATGTGATGGCGCCAATGGATTTCGAAAATAGCGGCGAGTGGACGGGTCACGTTGCCATTCAAACATCGTATCGGCGTCGTCCGTGGTGACCGGGCGCAAACGGATTTCATCGACGCCGCGGATGACCTCTGGCGAGACACCGATAGCGACTCGCTGCGGCCCAAGACCATCACAAAGCGCCGCCGAACGCCCACTCATCTCCCAATATTTGATTGGATTTTCGGTAAGATTCTTTACGCCCTGCTCGAGCACTCTTTCATCAATCGCAATCCCGTCACCTATAATAATCGCGGCTCCGGCTTCGCGAAGAATAGCCGCATTCGGAAGTTGATTGGTAGCAGTTACTACGACGAGCGCTGGAATTCCGAGGCAGCAGCGCTCCCAGCTTGTCATCCCACCTGCACCAAGCGCGATATCGGCAGCGGCCATGATCTCCGGGACATCGGATGCGTCGACATGAACCTCAACATCGAGCGCGCTTTCCGCCGCTCTATTACGTACAAAATGAAACCCTGACGCGTGCGTGCCGATCAGAATATCGATACGACATCCGCGCGGTAGGAGACGATTCAAAATTGGGAGGATTGCACCAGTTCGATCGCTCGCATCGATCATTCCAAAACTTACTACGATCCTTTCGCAGCCACGATTAGTCTTGCGGCGCGAAAGACTTTGATACCGCAGACGATGAAAGTCCGACCGAAGCAGCGCATATACCGGCCCCAAAAACTGGCGAGTTCCCGTAGCGAGACGATCGGGACCTCGGGTCGCTGCATCGAGTAGAAAATCGCAGTCATGCCTGCGACCGGTCGCGTCATCGATTACCAGAATCATCTTAGCCGAGCCTCGGCAAGCCCGCTCGAAATCTTCACCGCGCTCGTAGTGATCGACGACCATGAGGTCAGCAGCACCACCGGTAGCGGCCGCAATCTGCAAAGGTTCATCTTGAGCGGGTCCTTCCAAGACGATGACCTGCATTCTCGAATTCGCGAGTGCTGGAACACTCTTGAGTGATGTCGCGCGGGTCACGAACGCACATTCCCAGCCAACGGCGTAAAGCGCATCGGCGAGCACCATCGAACGGATCACATGACCAGCGCCGATTCGTGTCGAGGCATCACAGCGAAAAAGAGCCAAAGGCATTAGCAGTCTGCTGAAAAAGTTGGGAATTTCATCTTTGTCTCTACCGAGGGCCCGTGATTCTGGTGAAGTCTTCGATCGTTTGAGGCGTATTGTGTGGTCTGAACAGCCACTCACCTACGCCGCAACCAGTTTGGGAATACGGACTAGACTATAGGCGATCAGGTTGAGCATGAAGTCGGCGGCGACGCCGCAGATGGCGCAATGTTTGGTCTTGCACATCTCGCCGTGCCGCTTGCCCCAATCAAAGATGCATTTGATCGCCGCGCGGCGCGATTGCGACATTTCATAACCTTCGTGTCTCGCGGTGCGTTCATCGATGGCGCTGCGGCGGCTCGTGCCGATCTTGGTCGGGCCATTATTCTGCGTCACATGCGGTGTGATATTGCTGCCGCGAAGATTTGCCACATAATCGGCCGCGTCATAGGCCTTCTCCTCACCGGCCGTAATGCGGCGGCCGGCCTTCTTGGTCTTGGTTTTGAGCATCCACTCCGCGGCGCGGCGCTCGGCGGTGCAATTGGCGTGCGTGACCATGCCAGCCACCGCAAGCCCATGCCAGTTCTCCATGATGACGTGGCCCACATAGGATAGTTTAGCCTTCCGTCCGGCGGCCTTTTGGCGAAGCCCACTATCGGGATCGCTGGTCCTCGCATGCGTGTCGTTCTTGCGCTGCTGGCCATGAAAGTTTGTACCGTCATCGCCACCGCTGCCGTCCTTGAGGCGAAAGCTCTTCTGTGAAGCCCAGGCCTCGATCAGTGTTCCGTCCACCGAAAAATGAGCGTCCGGCAATAGCGGTTTGACCTGCGGATGGCTGCGAAGCCCAGCCATAAACTTCGTAAATACCTCGCTGTTCTGCAGCCGCTCTCGGTTCTTCGTAAAGCTGGTCGCGTGCCAGACCGGATCGTCGGGCGCAAGCCCCACGAACCAGCGGTATAAAAAATTGGAGTCACTCCCGTATCTTCCTCAGCGGATGGCCGCCGGAACCCGCGCCTCTGGCGAGATGTAAGAAAACATCGCGCCCTGGTCCTCAAATGCTCCCCGCATGCAAGCCTCTCGATTCGCGATAAAAAACTGAATTATCAAATGATCGATGTGGTGATTGGTTTTTCAGCAAACTACAAGAATGCTTTGCCAGAACTCGGCTTCGCCTGCCGACTCCCGCACGTAACCTGCTTGAAGCGCGCTGAAAACACCTTCGAACAAATGAAATTGGGTCGAACCGACTTCATGGCTGATCAGTTCCGAGGCATTGCTAGACTCGCCGCGCGCGAACCGCGCCACAAGTATGCTGGAGGTTTCACGTAACGCTGGACGAGAACCTTCAAATCCGGACGGCCGTCCAGAAATTTCACAATCTCCTTGAGCGGAATCAATGGCGCCTTGTCGATCAACGTCCGATAGACCTCACGACATACCACCAGATCCTCGGGATAGTCCACGGTCAGACGCAAATCCGGTCGCCGCAAGCTGAATTCGGGTTCAAGCACCTCGATGAGAAATTCGTCGGCGTGCTGCTTTGCGTACCGTGAACACATCTCACGGCTCTCGTCGTTGCCATGGCGGTGGGATCGCACAAGCGCTTCCAATGTGTAAATTTCAAAAGCCGTACCAAGCGGCAGCGTTCCCGTCACAGTAATGTCATTGCCGTTCATCACATGACGATACCAAGCTTCGACGAGAGGTTCGTAATACAAGAACGGGCATTCGGTTGTTATTCGGAACACATCGCTACCCTGGCTGGCCCGAGCGCATTCGATCAAGCGAGACAGAACGTCTTGCTGATCGCCGACAATGAACGGAATTCCCCTGGCTTTGGCGATCTCGACAAAAATTTCATTCTCAACTCCCACGGAAATACCGAGAACGCATTCACCAATCGCCGGCAATGCTTCCAAGGTTCGCAGGATCTGGTCAAGAATTGTCACGCCCGCTACGAGATTCTGCATTGGTTTGCCGAAAAGTCTGCTACCACCGTTGCGGCATGCTAACGCGGCGACGAGCCGTCTCATTCCAGGTCCTTTCCCATCAACAGCGCGCCGACTGGTAGTACCCGCTTTAATTTTTGCCCGACCATCTTGGGCCGTGTAACTAGCGACCGTAAAGGCTTCAACCAATTGCGTAGCTTCTCAATTTCATTGCTATGAATATAACCGATTTACTATTCTGTGGACCAAGGTAACCGAACAATCGGTCAACATCGAAAACTTTAGATTACAATCCGATCGCCGAACGTAAGGACTCGACGACGTAATTCGCATCGCTTTCGTTCATTCCGGGGAACAGCGGAAGCGACAGGCAACGGCTGTAATAGGTCTCCGCGCCGGGAAGTGTAATTTTTCCATAGCGTGCGTGATAATATGGTTGCCGATAAAGTGGAGCGTAATGCACCTGACTTCCGATTCCCAATTTTTCAAGCGCTCGCATAACCTGTCCACGTGACCGACCGATTTCGGGAAAATCAATCAAAACGACAAACAAGTGCCACGTCGCCGTGCAGTTTGGTAACACCGAAATTGGCCGAACCGCCGGCGCAAGATCTCCAAACGCGGCACGGTAATGCGCAACCAGCTTTTTCCGGCATTCAATGATGCCATCGAGTCGCGAAAGCTGGCTCAAGCCGAGCGCGCACTGAAAATCTGTGACACGATAATTGTATCCGATTTCGGACATTTCGTAGTACCACGGGTTCGGTTCTCCGCTCTCAAATGCCATTTCCGTTTGTGAGAAGGTGTCAGGCTCGCGGGCGATGCCGTGACTGCGAAGTCTGCGGATACGATCGATGAGCTGCTGATCGCTACCGGTAACCATCCCCCCCTCACCGGTCGTGATCGTCTTAACCGGATGAAACGAAAACGCCGCCAAGTCGGAATGCACGCACGCCCCGACTGAAATTTGCTGGCTGCCGACCCAATAGTCAGTGCCGAGCGCATGGCAGGCGTCTTCGACGATCTTAAGGCCATGGCTTTGCGCGAGTGAGTGCAAACCGGCCGGGTCGCCGCATTGACCATTGAGATGAACAGGAAAGATCGCCTTCAGGCGCGAGCGATCGGCACGGGCCATGGCCGCTTCAGCATGCTCGGGCAACATGAGTCCGCTGTCGGGATCGACGTCAGCAAAGACCACTTCGGCCCGGACAAATCGGGCCGCGTTCGCCGTCGCAAGAAACGTGATGGCAGGAACGATGACCTGATCGTTCTCACCTAGGCCGATCGCCATGGCCGCAAGATGAAGAGCGGCCGTCCCGTTGGCGCAAGCTGCGCCATGTTTCGCATCGACGCGTTGGGCGAAGGCACTCTCGAATGCGGCGACGGATGGACCGGTGGTCAGCCAATCTCCTTGTAATACTTTTACGACCGCATCGATATCGGCCTGATCGATGCATTGACGTCCGTATGGTAAATACCGACGATTTAAACTCAAAGGCGCGCTAGCCACTTCCGAATATCCTCAACCGACAACCGTTCCTCATTCTCGTCGGACGAATACCGGAAAGATTCACGGACCGGTTTCCTCCCGCTCCACTGAAATTTTTTCGCAGGGGCAAAATCAAATTCCGGCGGGCAAACGACATAGCGGTCCTCGAGTTCGATGGTCGTGCGCGCGTCGGCCTCGGTAATCATCGTTTCGTGCAATTTCTCTCCCGGACGAATACCAGTCACTTCATGCGGGCTACCCGGCTGCATGGCTTCGGCTAGATCGGTAATCTTTATACTTGGTATTTTTGGCACAAACAGTTCGCCGCCCGCCATCAAAGGCAAGCACGACAGCACAAAGGATACACCTTGATCGATCGTGATCCAAAACCGCGTCATGCGCGGATCGGTAATCGGTAATCGTTCGACGCCTTCGTCGATAAGCCTACGAAAGAACGGCACTACGCTGCCGCGCGAGCCCATTACGTTGCCGTAGCGCACCACCGAAAATCGACAGCCATTAGTTCCGCTCAAATTGTTCGCTGCGATAAAAATCTTGTCTGACGCGAGCTTGCTGGCGCCGTAGAGATTAATCGGCGCTGATGCCTTGTCAGTAGAAATCGCGATGACTTTTTGTACTCCTACCCGGATGGCCGAGCGGACAACATTTTCCGCGCCGAGCACATTAGTGTGGATGCACTCGAACGGATTGTATTCGGCCGCCGGCACGTGCTTGAGTGCGGCAGCGTGGATCACGGTATCAACGCCACTCATGGCCATTTCCAGACGCTCGCGATCGCGCACGTCGCCGAGAAAGAAACGCAGACGCTTCAAGTCGTCGGGCTGTCGGCGGAAGCTTGATTCCATCTCGTATTGCTTCAATTCGTCGCGCGAGAAGACGACGATACGTCGCACCGAGCTGCCTTTGAGCACGGCGCGTATAAACGCTGTTCCGAACGAACCAGATGCTCCAGTGACGAGTATTGACTGGCCGTTCAGCGAAGCGGGATCGCCGCCGAAATCTCGTTGCAACGATTGCACGATCAAATCCTTGGTGAATTTGAGCGAGATGGGTAGAGGCAAAGGTAGTAGGGTTGGCACATCCCCATGCTACCGCACTCCGGGTGAATCAGCGTCAATTAGACGCCCCAGGGACATGACCAGTTAGTACGGCAACACGACGCTAGGCGGCGGCGATGCTGTCCGTCTCGAGAAACACGCGGACTTTTCGTCCTAGAAGATCCAGGAGGATCGATACGCGCTCCTCGCTCGTTGCGCCTTCAAACAGACCGAAGCAATCTGAGAGTGCGCCGTCTAGAACTCTAACTTTGTCGCCGCGAGAGAAACGCGGACTCTGGTCGACGCGAACAAAGCCCTTTTCATCTTCATTCCGCCGGATCTGCCCGATGATTCGGTCGGATACGATGGCCGGATGTTCGCCATTGCAAACAAGCCTCGCGACGCCGATCGTCGAATTTACCGACCGCCAGCGCTGACTGGCGACGTCAACGGCGACAAAGAGATAGCGCGGAAAAAACGGCGAAGCCACTATTTCGACACGTCTGGCGTGACGCCGACGTTTCAAATAGCGCGGTAGGTAAACTTGGTATCCCTGACGCTCGAGGTGAAAGCGCGACTTTTCCTCAGCATGGGTTTGGGTGTGGATCACATACCAGTGTGCCGCGGGTTCTGCCGTCATTGTTTTCTACTCCCGGCGCTTAGTAATCCGCACCCGCAGCAACTCGGGTATCAATACACGATTGGCGCCAAATTTTTCGATCAGCGCGGTTGTCGTTTCACGCGAGGCGATGAGATCCGTGACTACAACGCCGTCAAAGTCCCGACTGACGTTCTGGAATGATTGAACGACAGGCAGATCCATGAAGCGCCCCTCGTCCACATTCGGGTCGACCACGGCGACAATCTCGACTTCGCTTTCAAGCACGCAAATAGCGGCAATTTCCGCGAGATCGGATTTACCTACCAATACGATACGATTGAGACCCATATCGGCAGCTGAACGAAACAGGGCATTACAATCTGCCTTGGCTTGCCGGAAAAATCCGAACGAATAGGACAGATACTCGACTGTCAGTCGAGATTTTTCGGCAAATCCCTGTGGCGTCAGGTAGTAGGCGTAGCGCCGCGGCGGTATCTCGCTGACCTTGACCAATCCCTTTTTGATGCAACTCTTGAGGTAGGCATTAACGAGACCCAGAGCGATTCCGAGTTCGGACGCTAGACGCCGTTGCGATTGGTTGCCATCACGTTCCACAGAATCCAACAGCCCAAGGATAATACGGCTGTTGTCCAACTCTTCACCGTGCAGCATATTTGGCGCACCACCCTTCACCTAAGCCGCTTGTACGACGTTCATAGAGTGAACGTCAAGAAGTTTGTTCACCGTTTGAACGGTGTTAACCCCTTAGAATAACGGTATTATTAACTCTGGCCTATGTCGCTAGAGCATGATGCGCCGAGAAGCTCACCAATTGCGGTCCAGATGGTTTCGACGGTTCGCATTGCGGCCTTGCGCAACAGGCGCTTGGGTTATGCCAAGAATAGCTTCAGTGCGTAGCAGATTGTGACGTTGCTTCGTCAGATTGAAGCGTCGATGGCACAGGGAAAATCGGCGCCGGTGGCCTCCACATCACCCGTCGTGATGACGCATCCGGCGCCTTCAGTCCCCACGCGGGAGCCACGCTTGGTCGCAGTCCCTCGATCAGTCGCAGAATCTCCTCGAACAATTCCTTCGGTGCCTCGCGTTTGACCTCCGCGCAAGCCGGAAAAGCGCTAATATTTTCCCCGTTTGGGAATAATCTGTGGAATCCCGGCCAAAAGGAATTTGCCCTATGAAGAGAACGATGATCGCTCACATTGGGCTTCCTAAAGCGGCCTCGACGACGATTCAGAAGCACTTCTTCCCCGACCATCCTGAGATCGAGTTTCTAGGTTTGCCATTTAAGAGCGCCGTTTTTGAGGAAATTCGCAATCGAATGGTTTATATGGACGGCTTGAGCTACGATATAAAGAAAGAATACGAAAAATTCACAACTGAGTTGAATCGCATCCCATCGGAAAAAAAGATATTCGTGTGGTCCGATGAAGCACTATCGTGGACCCGCGGCGCAGATAGAATATTGATGTGCGACAGGGTCAAAGATGTCGTCGGCGCGCAAAAAATAATAATGATAATTCGGGAGCAGATTTCATCAATCTATTCTCATCATGCGATGGATGCGTTCAAGAGCTACGAAACCCTTAAGGAAAAAGGGAATATCAATGCGTGGATTGAGGCGGCTCAACCGTTCAAGAACCGAGGCTTCCATCATCTTCTATATTTCAGCTTAATTGATCTGTATGTCGATAAATTTGGTCGCGAAAACGTCGGCGTCTTTTTCTTTGAAGATCTGCAAACGAATCCAAGAAATTTTTATTCGGCAATTTCAAAGTTCATGGGCCTCACGCATAGCGTCAAGGACCTCGGGTCTCGGAACCCTTCAGAAAATGTACGCCGGGCATCGAGGCGAATCCAGCAATGGGCTAAACTTAAAAATCGGTACTTTCCATCCTTGAAGCTCACCAGGGTAATGCCCGGACCAATGCGTGAAGTGGCACTGCGTTTCATGGAATCCGGTCAGCGTGCGAACATCGTAATTGACGAAGAGCGAATGGAGATCTTACGAGAATTTTTTGCAGAAAATAATAGGAAGTTGCAGGATAAATTTGGGCTCCCGCTAAGTGAAAAGGGATATGTAGTCTGAGTTTGCTGACATGCTGACCTGATCGAGTCAGTCAGTTCGGTGGGCGGGGGGTCATCACTGGCAACATGCCAGTTTCATTTAAGGATACACTGTTAGCCATTAACTCACGTTGCTTCGTACCACTCGATATTCTGACGCATCTAGCTTGCGAAGGCACTACGTTTTTTAAGATCAGGCCGTTGCTGCCATCGCCGCAAAGCCGGCGGCCGAGCCGGAAAAGAAGGTCGCTTCTCTTTAAGCTATTATTATTGCCAAATTTATCATATCAGTCGGGCGTGATTGAGTTGGCGTTTTGGGGAGCGGAACGATGCCGTCGCTGCTTGGACAGTGGATATCGGAGATGCGCCGCCGCCTCCGTCAGATGCACGGCGAAACTGAGGCGGAGTGGCCCGCAGTACCACCAAGTGTACTCCTCAACCCGAGTGACGCGGATTTCGTCGCATATAGGCATGCCGCCCTTGCTTTGACTTGGCGGCGCGCTGGCGATGACGACACCACCGGATGGCAAACAAAGGTGCGGACCAAACTGCGTGAACTCTTGGGAATCGCTTCCGGCCACTCACCGACTGATCGGGCACCGATTACTGGCGCGCGACTTGATCGAGAAATTCGAACCCTCGCAAGCGCGCGCAACGTGACCATGAGGGCAACTTGATTGCTATTTCGGAATGGCTGCCCCTATGGGCTCAGTTCAGCGCGATCGTCGTTGCCAGCGGCGCCCTGGCATACCTGCTCATCATTGCATTGCAGCCGGTATTGAAACGCTACGCGCTGGCGCAGCCAAACGCCCGTTCGTCGCATACCGTGCCGACGCCCCAAGGGGGCGGAATCGCCGTCATCGCCTCCACGATCGTCGTCGCCGTATTGGCCGCCATCTTGCTGCCGTCCTTGAACGTCGACCTCATTCGTCTGGGGCCGTTGCTTGCCATGACTGCCCTTCTCGCGGTCGTCGGCAGCTCCGACGACGTCCGCCCGATGGAAGTATTGCCGCGACTATTGCTGCAAACCGCGGCCGTGAGCGTCTTGATCTACACCATGCCCGCCGATCTCCGCATCATTCCCGTAATGCCGTGGTGGATCGAGCGCGTGCTGCTGATCGTCGCAAGCTTGTGGTTCGTGAACCTCGTCAACTTCATGGACGGTGTCGATTGGATGACAGTTGCCGAGGTAGTGCCGCTCACGGCCGGACTCGCTCTGTTCGGTTTGTGGGGTGCCCTGCCCCCAGGCGCGACACTTGTTGCGCTTGCCCTGTGCGGCGCTACGATCGGCTTCGCCCCGTTTAATCGTCCTGTCGCGCGCCTTTTCCTCGGCGACGTCGGCAGTCTGCCGATCGGCTTGCTGCTGGGCTGGCTGCTCGCCGCGTTCGCCGGCGCCGGGCATGTCACGGCGGCTTTGCTGCTGCCGCTCTACTACCTGGCCGATGCGACCGTGACACTCATACGCCGACTCGTGAATAACGAGACTATCTTACAGGCACATCGCAGCCACTACTATCAGCGGGCGATTGACAATGGCTTCGGAGTCCCACAGGTGGTTACTCGTGTCTTTTCGTTGAATGTCGCATTGATAGTGCTCGCGACAACGACGTTACTGGTTCCATCACATATATTCCACGCCGCGGTTCTTATGGTCGGCTGCGCGTTAGTGGCCTCGTTGCTGCGCAGTTTCGCGCGCCCGCCGTGACGGCCGTTAGCGAAATACAAAATACAAATTCGAGGAGAACGGCCTGAGCAGCTCGGTATAGCCGACAGATGCATTTCTATCCATGACGGGGGCGGCAGGCCGGCAAAGTCGTTTGCACGTCAATTTTATTGAGCACCGCTCAACCAGTGCAAAGGGGAATTTTCAGCCGGAAATCAATAGAAACGTCCAAGAAAATGTAATTATTAGTTAAGAAACCGCTATTTAATACTTCGCTGCAATATTCAACGTCGTGATGTGGGTCTCCTTTCCGGAAGCCGTCTCCTTGATCGACGCAGACCACGAATTCGAACGCGCGACGACTGATATCTTCGATGATTTCCGAGATGTCCGTGCACATCGCGCTAACGGCGATGATTTGTACCCCCAAGCGAATCCTCTGATGGGCGGGATGCAATGACCAAACCAGTCGGGACAATCGCGCAACTTGCCGATTACCTGATAAACGGGTTCTGGCAATACGAAGGCACAATTGCCCATCACTGGGCCACCAACACAATCACATACAATATTAGTGGGCTGACCGCGGCGGAACAGTTTCTTGCGCAATCCGCCCTCAATGCGTGGCACGAAGTCGCCAATATAAATTTCGTTCAGACGACCGGCTCGGCGAACATCACGTTTAATCATAACGGGTCAATGACCGCCTATGAGACCGACAGCTATAACGGGTCAGGGGCCCTGAGTTCCGCAACCATCGACATCAGTTCGGATTGGGTTACGACGGACGGCGGTGCATACGACGGCAAGACGGGAATCGATAGTTACGCATACCAGACTTACATCCATGAGATCGGTCACGCACTCGGGCTCGGGCACCAGGGACCGTATAATGGCAGCGCCAGCTACGTGAGCAGCGCGCTTTATGCTGATGACACTTGGCAATATTCGATTATGTCGTACTTCGCCCAGCCGAATTACGACGGCGGGTCCTATCGCTATGCCATCACGCCGCAGATGGCAGATATCTATGCAGTGGCCGAGATCTACGGTGCGCAGACCACGACCCGAACAGGCGATACGACATATGGTTTCAATAATAACGCCGGCTCGATATTTGACTTTACCGCTTACACGAAGGCTCCTGCTCTTACCATTTATGACAGTGGCGGCAACGACACGATCGACTGCTCTGGCTACAGCAACGCTCAGGCCATCGATCTCCACTCGGGCGCATTTTCCTCGGTCGGCGGCCTAGTCCACAATATCGGCATCGCGACCAACACGACGATTGAAAACGCAATCGGAGGCAGCGGCAACGATACGCTGATCGCAAACGATTCCGGCTGTACGCTTGACGGCCGCGGCGGCAGAGACGTGTTGACAGGAGGCGCGGGCGGCGACCGCCTCATTGGCGGAACCGGCGTCGACACGATAACCGGCAATGGCGGCGCCGATACCTTTGCGTTTTCGACCGGCGATAGTTCGGCCGCGGCCGGCGCGCACGACCTGATTACCGACTTCACGCCTGGCACCGATCAAATCGATCTGAGCGGCATCGACGCCGATACCAGCACTTCGGGCATTATTGACGCCTTTTGGTTCCTCGCTACCGCGGCATTCAACGGAATTGCCGGAGCGCTCGACTATTTCTTTGATGCGATCCGCGGCGTCACCGTTCTGCAGGGTGACGTCAATGGCGACATGGTTGCTGATTTTTCCATCGATTTGACCGGCAACGAAAGCCTGACGTCGGTCGATTTTACTTCGGGAAGCCTGCAAACGGTTATGCCGCTGACTTTGACCGGCACCGGGGGTGACGACACGCTCACCGGCGGCAAGCTGGACGACACGCTGTCAGGGCTTGGCGGCAACGACACGCTGACCGGGGATGCCGGCGACGACTATCTGGACGGCGGCAGCGGCGCCGACAGCATGAGCGGGGGCCAGGGCAACGACACCTATATCGTGGACAATGCCGGCGATACGGTCGTGGAGGACGGGGGCTCTGCAGCCAGCTCCTTCACGCCGCCTACGGGCTGGACGATCAAGGGCACGGCGGACCTCAACAATGACGGCATCGTCGACGTGCTGCTGGACGGGCCAGCGCAGGGCGGTTCGCATGCAAGCGCGATCTGGCTGCTCGACGCCAACAACCAGGCCGCGACCGTGGTGGCGCTGGCGCCGCAGCCGACCGCCTGGGCGCTCATGGGCCTGGCCGACCTCAACAACGATGGCAGCAAGGACGTTCTTTATCAGAGCAGCGACGGCCGGCAGTACGGCTTCTTCCTGAGCGGGGCGACGATCACCGGCCAGGGTTTTGTGAGCGGCAAGACCGCCGATGCGGTGGGCCCGGTCGGTTCGAGCGCGGGCTCGGGAGACGGCGGCACCGACACGGTGCTGTCCTCGATCGACTACACGCTGCCCGACGGGGTGGAGAACCTGACGCTGACCGGGAGCGGCAATCTCAACGGCACTGGCAATGCCGCTGACAACGTCATCACTGGCAACAGCGGCAACAACATCCTCACCGGCAGGGCGGGGGTGGATACGCTGACCGGCAATGGCGGGGTCAATACTTTTGTGTTTGCCGATGGCGACACCGGCACGATCTTCGGTCAGCGCGACCTGGTCAGCGACTTTGTGCCGGGGACGGACCAGCTCGATCTGACCGGCATCGATGCTGACAGAACGGTCTCGGGCCAGGACGCCTTCCGCTTCCTGGGAACGGCGGCGTTTGATGGACAGGCTGCGGCGCTGCACACGAGTTACGATGCCGCACACAACGTCACCGTGCTGGAAGGCGACAGCAATGGCGACGGGACGGCCGACTTCGGCATCGAGCTTGCCGGCAACCTGACGCTGAGCATGGCGGACTTCAGCAGCGGCAGTCTGCTGCTGCCGCTGACTTTGACCGGCACTGGGGGTGACGACACGCTCACCGGCGGCAAGCTGGACGACACGCTGTCAGGGCTTGGCGGCAACGACACGCTGACCGGGGATGCCGGCGACGACTATCTGGACGGCGGCAGCGGCGCCGACAGCATGAGCGGGGGCCAGGGCAACGACACCTATATCGTGGACAATGCCGGCGATACGGTCGTGGAGGACGGGGGCTCTGCAGCCAGCTCCTTCACGCCGCCTACGGGCTGGACGATCAAGGGCACGGCGGACCTCAACAATGACGGCATCGTCGACGTGCTGCTGGACGGGCCAGCGCAGGGCGGTTCGCATGCAAGCGCGATCTGGCTGCTCGACGCCAACAACCAGGCCGCGACCGTGGTGGCGCTGGCGCCGCAGCCGACCGCCTGGGCGCTCATGGGCCTGGCCGACCTCAACAACGATGGCAGCAAGGACGTTCTTTATCAGAGCAGCGACGGCCGGCAGTACGGCTTCTTCCTGAGCGGGGCGACGATCACCGGCCAGGGTTTTGTGAGCGGCAAGACCGCCGATGCGGTGGGCCCGGTCGGTTCGAGCGCGGGCTCGGGAGACGGCGGCACCGACACGGTGCTGTCCTCGATCGACTACACGCTGCCCGACGGGGTGGAGAACCTGACGCTGACCGGGAGCGGCAATCTCAACGGCACTGGCAATGCCGCTGACAACGTCATCACTGGCAACAGCGGCAACAACATCCTCACCGGCAGGGCGGGCGCAGACACATTCGTGTTCAACTTTGGTGTTGGCAACGACACCATTGCCGATTTTCATGCCGGCGAGGATGTCCTCCAGCTTAATCACACGATATTTGCCGATATCGCCGCCATGATCGCTCATACGGCGGACAATGCTCAGGGAGAGGCGGTGATTACCGTCGATGCAAGCGATTCAATTACATTACACGGCATGTCAACCGTGACGCTACACCAGCACTTAGGTGAGGTTCATATTGTTTGATCGCGCTGTCGCCTCACCTTTGGCGTGACAGCTGCGTCTGCAAAATGCTGACAGACTAAAAACGCAAGCATAGAAATGGCTCACTTTCCCTATGTCGTCGTGTTTAACGCCGCCTGCACCAAGCGAAGCCCGACAATTCACCGCCGCGCAAGAAAAGCGGCTCACGATTGGACTTATTGAATTGACTGAATAGAAGAGTACATGGGATCAAATTATAAAATACGCTTAGTGTTTCCCTCGGCCCATCTATTGGCGCTTCCGGCGATTATGCGCGAACTGCGGTTGCTGTCGTGGACCCCGCGCATGCCGCTAAAGGAGGGTTTTATCCGCACGATTTCCTATTTTGAAAAACTGGTTGGCAAATACAACATCAGGAATTGCTGACATAGGCATGAAGCGCCGCGCTCACTAAGGCCGCGCTTTCCCGGCGGCGTTGGCTGTGGGCTCCGAATAACGTATGCCCCACCGCTCTTCGAATTTCGGATTGTTCTCCAGATAGAACTCCCAAATCTCATTCCATATAGAATCAGTCAACTTGAGATCCACCGGTCTCGCGATTAGCGTTTTGAGTTGGCGTCGGATCGTTGCCGGCACTAACTTTCGGGCTTGACGTGCAATGGGAAAATTTTTCGGCAACCCGATGCACCAAAAGTTCGACATTGTCGATCCGCCTATTGATGATGCGGTCACCCCCGCCTTGTGAAATATTCCATGGATTCAAGTGCAAGTATTGGCACAATGACTCGAAGAATGCTTGCTTATTCTCAACAAAAGTTTCGAATGGCAATATGCACACGTTCTCTCGGCCAAAATATGAAACAAATAATTCTCCAATTTCAGAAAATTGAAGCCGCGACAGATACCTTGATTGACTTTTGAGTGGCGCTTCATGCGCCCACCAATCGTGCAGTGATATGTAAGGGCGTTGTGGGCCAAACTTTTTAGCGGATTGCAAATACATACTTTCTACCAAAGCGACCGGCTCGCGGACGACGATGACAATCTTTGCGCGTGGAAAGAGTTCGGCAAATCGCCGTGCTTTAACCTCGCGCCGCTGGGTACTGTGGCAAGCAATGTTTTCTCTCGAGATAGCAACTAGCTTATCGAGTGGCTTTTCCGAAACAATTTCGCGCGCTAGAATTAATGATCTCCGCGATCATAACTGGTTTCGTCTTGTTGGGTTAGATAGATGAAAAGCGCGTCGAATTTTTCGTTTCCATCGGATGGGCCCAGGTAATTCACGTCCCGATGACTCGGAAAGAAGGCCCGCTGCAAGAAAGTAGAACCACATTTAGGCATACCCACGTGAATCGTAAACGTGTGGCTACGCAGACCTGAACTTTCAATCATTTTAGAGCTTTTTTTCGATACGGCGTCATTACGATCAGTCGTTACGTGAAATTTATCACGCGATGTCAATTTAGCCCAGTCTGGTCAAGCCTTCATATAGAAGACGGATAGCGCCTGAAGCGACGTTGCCAGTATACCGGTTGGCTGAACAATTCCTAGCATCGCCGTGCGCGCCATGAATTCCTGAAAATGCGGATGACCTGACTTGGCTTTTTTAGACCAAGCGATGTGAGAAATGCGCTTGGAAAGGAGCTTGGGTCATACCGAAGAAGAGGTTTGGTGCGGAGCAGATCGTGACGCTGCTTCGCCAGATTGAAGTGTTGATGGCGCAGGGCAAGTCTGCCCCCGGAAGCCTGCCGATAAGCAGGGATGTCGCAACAGAATTACGTGATGAGCTACTGAACGGAGAAATCTTCTACAGCCTGAAGGAAGCACGGATCGTCATCGAGCAATGGCGCAAGCACTACAACACGGTCAGACCGCATTCGGCGCTCAACTACAGGCCACCGGAGCCGCAGACGTTCGCGCCTTTGGCTCACCACCTGGGTGCGATCATGCCAATGCAGTAATCTCTATCCCGCTGATCCAAAAACTCCATCAGGTCAAAACCGGTTCGGCACGCTGACAAACACGCGCGAAGCCACGTGGCAAAGTTCCTACACAAAAAAAGCTGCGTGCGCTTTTCGCCGGCATATAGTAGGATCACGGTCTCCGCACCACGGTGCACATAGGCGCTGCCGCAGCAATAAAGCCGTCCGTCTGACCGCTGAGAAGATCATGTTTTGTTACGCGTCCGCAGGCGTGGCGTGAAGTTTCACGCCGAGGGCGCTCAATACTTTTATAACTGTCGAAAAGCTCGGATTACCGTCGCTCGAAAGTGACTTGTAGAGGCTCTCGCGCCCCATGCCCGTTTCCTTCGCGAGATCGGTCATGCCTTTCGCCCGCGCCACGACGCCAAGGGCATGGGCGAGCAGCGTCGGGTCACCGTCCTCAAGAACAGCATCAATGTAGGCTGCAATCTCTTCATTGCTCCTTAGTGCAGCGGAGCTATCCCAGGGAACTGTCTTGGCCGCCATTTTGTTCTCCACTTTCAAATCTCCGATGCCAGAGCGATGGCCTGCGAGATGTCTCTCGCTTGGGTATCCTTTTTACCACCCGCTAGCAGCACGATCAGATCCTCGCCTCGTTGTAGAAAATACACGCGATAACCGGGGCCATAGTCGATCCGCAGTTCCGAGACGCCGCCACCAACCGGCCTAACGTCGCCCGGGTTTCCAAGGCTCAATCGGTCAATCCGAGCCTGTATGCGTGCCCGACCGCGCAAGTCGCGAAGTTCTTCGAACCACACCTTGAATCTGTGCGTCTGGCGAACTTGCATTATGAGAGCATGTATCCTATAAGATACAAGTTGGCAAGCCCCCAGCAATGGGCACATCCGGTGAGCAAGACGGGATGTGTTGATGCTGGCTTCGTCATTTGCAGTCAACGTGCGCTCTGCGTTGACCTCGCAAGTGGTCACCTGAATTCTTCGGACAGGGCGCCGGGCTCGCGCCGCCGGAACGAGAATGGAAAGTGTGAGCGGCTCGGTTGTCGCTTGCGGCGCCGCAACGACTCCAACGTAAACACAATCTGGCGGACTTGCCGCCAGAGCAGATGCTCGTAACGGCTAAGACGATCCAAGGCGAATGTCGGCAGTTCTGCCAGGCGCAAGAAGCAGTTCCCAATATCCCTCTTTGTATTGAGACTGAGCTCGTTCTCAGCCGCTGTGTCGGATTGCCGTGTTACTATCAGATATAATTGATTTCGATCCGAGAGATCGGCTTCCTCGATGAGGGTTGGGCGTGAAGACCCATGTTCGAGCTTACTGGTTAGGGACTCGAAAAGGGCCGTCTCAATGCCAGTTGCGCGACGAAGTCGCCAGAAAACGCTCGCCAGTCGAAGAACCAGCTCGCGCTCTACGGCCGTTTCAGCGTCATAATCGGCAATCACGGCTGCTTGGAAGGCTCCATAATCCTCTGCATCCTCGAGCCCAGCAATGACGGTCTCGGCCGTGAGGCCGTGGCGCAAGGCATTGCAGCGTGATCGCCGTTTGCCTTCCGGTGTGATTGGCCCGGTGCTTTTGCGCGCGTTGCGGCGGTTGGCTTCGATCTGTTTGAGAGAGCTCATCGGGGACCCAGTGAAAAAATTGGGTTCGTTTCGTTATTATTTCTCGGCCTTTTGGGCGCTAGCTTCATTGGATTGATGCGAGTCTGTAGCCGCAGATCCTGGATGGGTTTGCTCCCACAGCCCACTAGCGATCTCGAGCGCGTTGATCTTGAGGTCGTCCCACCAAGCCACTTCGTTGCCGGCCTGATGCAATTGCCGATGATGCCCGCGGCAGAGCGGCACCGTGAACTCGTCACTGACCTTCATTCCCAGCGCTCTGGCTTGAGCAAAACGCAGGTGATGCGGATCGGACGGCTGCCGCCCGCAGACAAGGCAAGGCTGGGAGACAACAAACCTCAGATGGGCCTTGTCGCGCAGCCGTTTGGGCTCGGCGATGGCTAGTTGGCTTTTATCGATCCGAGTAGGAAACAGATCAGATGGCGCGGGTGCCAGTGGCGGCGCAGCGTTTCGATCCACTTGCCGCCGTTCGCCGCGAAAGTGCTCAGCCAGCTGGTTTTGGCGCCGGCCATAATAACGGGACGGCCTTGGGATGGGGGTCGTATCATCCGGATGGAAACCGACACGGGCGTCCGCAGGGCCCGGGGCAGATGGTGGGTGAATGGGCTTTTGCGCCGCCGCCGCCTTACCGCCCCGGTAGAGCTCGAGTCCGAAAGGTTTGCCGAAGGTCGCCAGCGCCCGTTTTGTGGCGTCGGTTTCGGCGGCCTTGAGGGCGATGTCGTGGACCTCACCGGGGGAGGTGCCGCGGCCTTCGCCGGTGCCATGGCCCTCGCGAATGATGGTCGCACCGTCCGCTTGCACCGTGACCCGCACCCGGGCGAGGTAGA
>CAZLWN010000002.1:0-84500 GCA_964563195.1 uncultured Undibacter sp.
CCATCCTCGCGGGCTTTGCCAAGAACCGGCGCGTGATCGTCACCGGCTATCACGGTACCGGCAAGTCCACCCATATCGAGCAGGTGGCCGCGCGGCTCAATTGGCCCTGCGTGCGCGTCAATCTCGACAGCCATATCAGCCGAATCGACCTGATCGGCAAGGATGCCATCGTCATCAAGGAAGGCCAGCAGGTCACCGAATTCCGCGAAGGCATCCTGCCTTGGGCGCTGCAGAACAACGTGGCGCTGTGCTTCGACGAATACGACGCCGGCCGGCCCGACGTGATGTTCGTAATCCAGCGCGTGCTGGAGGCCTCGGGCCGCTTGACGCTGCTCGATCAGAGCAAGGTGATCAAGCCTCACCCTGCATTTCGTTTGTTCGCCACCGCCAACACGGTGGGCTTGGGTGACACCTCGGGCCTCTATCACGGCACCCAGCAGATCAACCAGGGCCAGATGGACCGCTGGTCGATCGTCACCACGCTCAATTATCTGCCGCACGACAACGAGGTCGAGATCGTGCTGGCGAAAGCCAAGCACTATCGTAACGAGGCCGGCCGCGACATCGTCAACAAGATGGTGCGGGTCGCCGACTTGACGCGCAACGCCTTCATGAACGGCGATATTTCGACCGTGATGAGCCCGCGCACGGTGATCACCTGGGCGGAGAACGCCGAGATCTTCAACGACATCGGCTTCGCCTTCCGGCTCACCTTCCTGAACAAGTGCGACGAGCTGGAGCGGCCGATCGTCGCCGAGTTCTATCAGCGTTGCTTCGGCGTGGAGCTGCCGGAGAGCTCGGTGAACGTGGCGCTGTCGTAATCGCCTTTCCCCGCATCCGGGGAGAGGGAGATGAACCATGGCTTCCAACATCAAGATTAAACCGTCGGCGAAAGAATCCCCGACCGAGCCGTTCAAGCGGGCGGTCACCGGTTGCCTGCGCGCGCTCGCGCGCAAGCCGGAATTAGAGGTTTCCTTCGCGGCGGAGCGGCCCGGCCTTTTGGGCGGCAAGGTGCGGCTGCCGGAGCCGCCGCGCAAGCTCGGCAAGACCGAAGCCGCGGTGGTGCGCGGCCATGCCGATTCGATCGCATTGCGCCTTGCCTGCCATAACGCGGCCATGCATCGGCGCCTGCAGCCGGCCGGCCAGCAGGCGCGCGCGGTGTTCGAGGCGGTCGAGCAGGCCCGCGTCGAGGCCATCGGTGCACGCCGCATGGACGGTGTCGCGCAGAATCTCACCGCCATGCTGGACGAGCGCTTCCACCGCGGAAAATTCGACGCGATCACCGAACGTTCCGACGCGCCGATTGAGGCGGCGGTGTCGCTCATGGTGCGCGAGCGGCTGACCGGCCTGGCGCCCCCGCAGGCGGCCAAGAAGCTGGTCGATCTCTGGCGCCCGCTGATCGAAGACCGCGCCGGCCGCGATCTCGACCGGCTCGAAACCTTGGTCGAGGACCAGCGCCAGTTTGGCGACGCCGTGCACGATCTGCTCGACGCACTCGAAATGGGCGACGACCGCAGTCACGATTCCGAGGAGGAAGAGGACGAAGGCGACGAGGACCGCCGCAAGCAGGAGCAAGGCGAGGACGGCGAAGCCGCCGACTCAGACGAGATGCAGCGCATGAGCGTGGAGGATACGCAAGTGTCGGCCGAGGACATGCCCGACGCCGCCGCCGAAGCCGTCGACGCGCCGACCGCCGATATGGCCGACGACACCGACAGGGGTGACGCCGAGACCCCGGGCGAGCCGCAGCGGCCGCGCCATTTCGGCGCCAACGAGCCGCGCGGTCCCGACTATCGCGCTTTCACCATGAAGTTCGATGAAACCATTGCGGCCGAGGAACTGTGCGAGCCGGAGGAGCTCGATCGCCTCAGGGGCTATCTCGACAAGCAGCTCTCGCATCTGCAAGGCGTGGTGGCCCGCCTGGCCAACCGCCTGCAACGCCGGCTGATGGCGCAGCAGAACCGCTCCTGGGAATTCGACCTGGAGGAGGGCCAGCTCGATCCGGCGCGGCTGTCGCGCATCGTGGTCGATCCGCTGCATCCGCTCTCGTTCAAGGCCGAGAAGGACACCGAATTCCGCGACACCGTAGTGACGCTGCTCCTGGACAACTCCGGGTCCATGCGCGGGCGTCCGATTACGGTTGCTGCCACCTGCGCCGACATTTTGGCGCGCACGCTGGAGCGCTGCGGCGTCAAGGTCGAGATCCTCGGCTTCACCACGCGCGCCTGGAAGGGCGGCCAATCGCGCGAGCAATGGCTCACCGCCGCCAAGCCCGCCAATCCGGGAAGGCTCAACGATCTGCGCCACATCATCTACAAGTCCGCCGACGCGCCCTGGCGACGCGCGCGCAAGAATCTCGGCCTGATGATGCGCGAGGGCCTGCTCAAGGAGAACATCGACGGCGAGGCGCTTGACTGGGCGCATAAGCGCCTGTTGGGCCGTTCCGAGCAACGCAAGATCTTGATGATGATCTCCGACGGCGCGCCGGTCGACGATTCCACGTTGTCGGTCAATCCCGGTAACTATCTCGAACGACATCTGCGCTGGGTGATCGATGAGATCGAAACCCGCTCGCCGGTGGAGCTGATTGCCATCGGCATCGGCCACGACGTGACGCGCTATTACCGCCGCGCCGTCACTATCGTCGATGCCGAGGAGCTGGGCGGCGCCATGACGGACAAGCTCGCCGAACTGTTCGAGGAACACGCCGCCGCCGAACAGGCGGTGATCAGGCGTCCGCGGAGGCGCGTGGCTTGAGGCGCGCGCGCCGCCGCTCGCTTGCGGCCGGCACGCTCATTGCCGCGCTGTTGTTTGTTGTCGGCTCGTTGGCGATCGCTCAGACGCAGCGCTATCCCGACAAGCCGACCGGCATCTCGATTTTCAGCTCGCCGATCGAGGCTTTCGACAACCGCGACCCAACGCAGATTCGTTTCGGCCAGCTCGAATTTCGCGGCGGGCTGGTGCTCGTCTCGAAATCCAGAGCCTTCGGCGGGTTTTCCGGCATTCATCTCGATGCGCAAGGCACCCGCTTGCTTGGCGTGACCGACAAGGGCTCCTGGCTTAGCGGCCGCATCGTCTATCGCGTCGGCCGTCCCGCCCGCATCGCCGACGCCGAGATGGCACCGATTCTCGGGCGCGATAGCAAGCCGCTGGCCGCGCGCGGCTGGTACGACGTCGAGGCGCTCGCGCAAGACGACGACGGCAAATTCTATGTCGGAATCGAGCGCGTTGAAAAAATCGTCCGCTTCGACGTCGGTCGCGACGGCCTCACGGCGCGCGGCGACCCGATCACTGTGCCGGCCGACTTTAAGACTTTCACCCGCAACAGGAGCCTGGAATGCCTGGCGGTTCCGCCCAAAGGCGCGTCGCATGCCGGCGCGCTGATCGCGGTCACCGAACAGAGCCTCGATGCCGCCGGCAATCTTCGCGCCTATGTCATCAAGGGCGACGATGTCACGCGCTTTTCGGTCAAGCGCAGCGGCGAATTTGACGTCACTGACTGCGCGATCCTGCCGCCGGCCGATTTGTTGCTGCTCGAGCGGCGCTATTCACTCGCCAGTAGTCTTGGCATGCGCATCCGCCGGATTCCGCTAGCCACCATCAAGGCCGGCGCGGTGGTCGACGGCCCTCCGCTGATTAAGGCCGACCTCGCCCACCAGATCGACAACATGGAAGGCATCGCCGTGCACCGCAATGCGCGCGGCGAAACTATCATCACGCTGGTGTCGGACGACAATTTTTCGCCGGTCCAGCGCAATTTGCTGCTGCAATTCGCGCTAGTGGGCGATTGAATGCAAATGCCCGGCACAGGGCCGGGCATGATGCATTAGTGCGGTGTCGGAATTCTCAGCTGGCGGCGGCGGCGGCTTTCTTCTTCACAATCGCCCGCTTGAGCTCGCGCATCTTCGGCGCCAGCTCGTCATCCTTCGCCTTGAGCAGGAAGGCATCGAGCCCGCCGCGGTGATCGACGGTCTTGAGCGCGTTGGCTGAGACGCGCACGCGCACCTTGCGCTGTAGCGTGTCGGAAATCAGCGTGACGTTGCGCAGGTTCGGCAGAAACCGCCGCTTGGTCTTGATGTTGGAGTGGCTCACTTTATGGCCGACTAGGGGCTTCTTGCCGGTCAGCTCGCAACGCCATGACATGGCCTATTCCTCGAAAAGCACCGGCGCGAAGCGGCGCCGGTCTGGTCGTTCATCTTTGAAAGACGGCCGGACGTATAGAGAGGGGGTTGCAGGGCGTCAAGCCGACCGGTTGCCACCGATTCCCATGCGTTTGTAGCGCTGTTCCTCGGTGACCGCCGCACCGATCACGCGGCGAACACAGATTCGACTTATTCCGCGCCGACGAGATTTCCGGCGCGGCCGATTGGGTTTGATTTCTGTGGGGCGTTTACCTCACCTGTCGAGCGGCCCTTGTCGACGCGTATGTGCTGCCCATTATAATATATCGCGCCCCGGCCGCGGAATTTCCGCCTGCGCCGGCGCGCTTGAGGATGGAGTATCGTGTCGATCTTGCGGCATACTATAGGATGCATCCTGCTTGCTTACGGCGCGCTCGCCGCGGTGCCTGTCCCTGTCTGCGCGGCGGGCAAGCTGGAGGCGCGCTATCGGGTGACGCTTGCCGGCATCCAGATCGGCAAGGGCAGCTGGGTCGTTGAGATCAGCGATACTCGCTACAGCGCGGCGACGAGCGGCGTCACCACCGGCCTGATGCATGTCTTGACCAAAGGTGAGGGCTCGAGCGGCGTGCTCGGCACGCTCAAGGACGGTCGGCCGGCGAGTGCGATCTACACCTCCGCTATTATCAGCCGCAAAAAGTCCGATCAAGTCCGGGTTACTATCGACGACGGCAACGTCACGGACTTTAGGGCCGATCCGCCGCCGGACAAGCCTGACGAGCGGGTGCCGATCACCGAGGCGCAGCGGCATGGCGTTCTCGACCCGCTGACTGCATCGCTGATGCGAACGCCCGGGACCGGAAAGGCGCTTGCGCAAGAAGCCTGTCAGCGCACGTTGACGATCTTCGACGCCCGGCTGCGCTATGACCTGCAATTGACCTTCAAGCGCATGGACACGGTGAAAGCGGAAAAGGGCTACGCTGGCCCGGTAGTGGTCTGCGCGGTCTATTTTTCACCGATTGGCGGCTATATCCCGTCGGCAGCGACGATCAAATACATTTCCAAATTGCGCGACATGGAGATTTGGCTGGCGCCGGTCGCCGGAACCCGCGTATTGGTGCCGTTCCGCGCGCAGGGGCCGACCCCGATCGGGGAGGCGGTGCTCGAAGCCACGCAATTCGTCACGGTCGCCATCCCGACGCGGGCGTCCGTCGATGGCCCGAAAGTCCACTGATCGCCGTTGGGGCTTGACTCTTCGGTCGAAGGCAAATCCGGAGGGCCGTTAACATTTGGAGCGGATTAAGAGCCTCTGATTCGCCATACGGCCACCCGATCTAGTAGCCATGATGGCAGGGCTCGCCAGATATCGCCGTGAACGAATTCATACAGGGCGGGAGTCAGTGATTCGGGCGCGGTTCGTTCCAGACTCGTTCTAAGGCTTAACCGCTGGCATGGCTGCCGTCGCATTGTGATACAGAAAGCCCGTGGCGAGGCCCCCCGCTAGGCCGCCCAGCTGCCAGTTTGGACGCGTAATGACCCTTACCTTCTCCCCGCAGCAAAGCCGAGCCTCGCGGGCCCGCGGCGCCGGCGTGACGGCGGTTCTTGGGCCGACCAATACCGGCAAAACCCATCTCGCCATCGAGCGCATGCTGGCGCATTCCTCAGGCATGATCGGGCTGCCGCTGCGGCTCTTGGCTCGCGAGGTCTACAACAAATGCGTCGATCGGGTTGGCGCCGACAGCGTGGCGCTGATCACCGGCGAGGAGAAGATCAAGCCGGCCAGCCCGCGCTTCTGGGTCTCGACTGTCGAAGCCATGCCGCGCGACCTCGACGTGGCATACTTGGCGATCGACGAAATTCAGCTCGGCGCCGACCTCGACCGCGGCCACGTGTTTACCGACCGCATGCTCAACGCCCGCGCGCGCGAGGAAACCTTGGTGCTGGGGGCCGCCACCGTGCGGCCGATGGTCGAGAAATTATTGCCCGGCGCGCATATTATCAGCCGGCCGCGGCTGTCGATGCTCACTTACGCTGGCGACAAGAAGCTGACCCGGCTGCCGCGCCGCTCGGCCATCGTCGCATTTTCCGCGGAAGAAGTTTACGCCATTGCCGAATTGATCCGCCGCCAGCGCGGCGGCGCCGCAGTGGTGCTGGGGGCGCTCTCCCCCCGCACAAGAAACGCGCAGGTTGCGCTCTATCAGTCGGGCGACGTCGATTACCTGGTAGCGACCGACGCCATCGGCATGGGCCTCAATCTCGATGTCGATCACGTCGCGTTTGCCTCTGACCGCAAGTTCGACGGCTACCAATTCCGCAAGCTAAATCCGGCGGAGCTGGCGCAAATCGCCGGCCGCGCGGGGCGAGCCACCCGCGATGGAACTTTCGGCACGACCGGGCGTTGCGATCCGTTCGAGCCGGAATTGGTGCAGGCGCTGGAGAGCCACAGCTTTGAGCCGATCCGCGTGTTGCAATGGCGCAATTCGGCGCTCGATTTCTCCTCGCTCGGGGCATTACAGGCATCGCTGGCGGCGACGCCGACCGAACAGGGGCTTACGCGTGCGCCGACGGCGGAAGACATTCTCGTTTTGGAACACGCCGCGCGCGACGAGGAGGTGCGGGCACTGGCGCAAAAATCGGCGGCCATCGAGAGGTTATGGGACACCTGCCAGGTTCCCGACTATCGTAAGATCGCGCCGGCCACCCACGCCGAACTTGTGGTGACCCTCTATGGATTTCTCATGCGAGAGGGTTACATTCCGACCGACTGGTTCGCTCATCAGGTTGCCCAGGCTGATCGAACCGACGGCGACATCGATACCCTCTCCAACCGGATTGCGCATGTCAGGACCTGGACGTTCGTCGCCAATCGCCCGGATTGGCTTGCAGATCCGGAGCACTGGCAGGGCGTTGCCCGCGCGGCCGAGGATAAGCTGTCCGACGCGCTGCACGAGCGTCTGGCCGAACGCTTCGTGGACCGCCGCACCAGCATATTGATGCGGCGGCTGCGAGAGAACGTGATGCTGGAAACCGACATCGGAAAGACTGGCGAAGTGACCGTGGAAGGCCATGTGATCGGCCGGCTTGAGGGGTTCATGTTTGCGCCCGAGGCGTCCACCGATGCCTCCGAGACCAAGGCGCTCAATGCCGCCGCGCAGAAAGCGTTGGCTGGTGAGATCGAAGTCCGCGCGACCCGGCTTTCACAAGCCGCCAACGACCAGATTGTGCTCGCCAATGACGGCTCCATGCATTGGCTGGGCGATGTGGTCGGCAAGCTCACCGCCGGCGACGACACCCTGCGTCCGCGCGTTCGCATTGTTGCGGACGAGCACTTGATCGGACCGGCGCGCGATATGGTGCAGACCCGTCTCGACCTTTGGCTCAAAACACAGATCGAAAAGCTGCTTTCGCCGTTGTTCTCGCTGGCCGCCGCGGATGACGTCACCGGCATGGCGCGCGGCGTTGCCTTCCAGCTGGTCGAAGCGCTCGGCGTGCTGGAGCGGCAGAAGGTGGCGGAAGAGGTCAGGGGGCTTGATCAGCCAGCGCGCGCGTCTATGCGCAAGTACGGCGTGCGTTTCGGCGCCTATCACATCTATCTGCCCGCGCTGCTCAAACCGGCGCCGCGCGCGCTGGCGACGCAGTTGTGGGCGCTCAAGCACGAGAGCCCGGATGCCAAGGGCGTCGGCGAATTGCTGCATCTCGCGGCTAGCGGGCGCACCTCGATTCCCATGGACAAGGAAACACCTAAGGCGCTCTACCGCACCGCCGGCTATCGTGTGTGTGGCGAGCGCGCGGTACGCGTCGACATCTTGGAACGGCTCGCCGATCTCATCCGTCCGGCCCTGTCATGGCGCGAAAGTGCGCCAGCCCCAAAGCCAGACGGTGCCTTCGATGGCCGCAGCTTCCTGGTCACCGGCGCCATGACGTCGCTCACCGGCGCATCCGGCGAGGACTTCTCCTCAATCCTGCGCTCGCTCGGCTATCGCATGGACCGGCGGCCCAAACCGGCTGAGCCCGCAGAGGTCAAGCCGCCCGAGCCGGCCGCAACGTCCGCTGTGGATGCCGCGGCGCCAACCGAGGCCGATGCCCGGCAGGGCGCGGCGGTTGAGGCTCCGCCGCCTGAGGCGCAGGCTGTGCCGCCCGCTCAATCCTCGATCGTCTTGCTGCCGGAGGCCGAATTTTTGGCGCAGGCCGGCGAAGCGATGGTCGCCGAACCGGCGCCTGCCGCAACTCCGGCTGAGCCGGCGCCGCAACATGCTGCTGTGTCGGATGCCGTGCCGGCGGTCACGGCGGAAGCCTTAGTCACGACCGAAGCCGGGACCGAACCGGTGGCCGAAGAACCGGCCTTCGTCGAACTCTGGCGGCCGGCCGGGCGCTCTGAGCGGCGTGCTCATAGGCCCCGTCCTAAGCAAGCTGTGCAGGTGGCGGCGCCCGCCGAGGGCGGCGAGGCGGCCGCCGCTGCCCCGGCCGCACAGGCCGCGGCGCCGGTCGAGGGTGCGGAGATGTCCGACAAGCCGCGCCGCCATGGCCGGCCGGATGGCGCTGATCGTCAGGTTCGCCGCGCCCGCCACGACCGCCAGCAACGCGTCGATCGCCAGCAGCAACGGGGCGATCGCCAGGGCGATCGTCAAGACCGCGGCGCGCGCCGCGATCGCCCGCGTCGCCGCCGCGAGGAGGGGCCAGACCGCGCCGAACGTGAACAGTATTACGCCAAGCCCTATGGCGCTGGCGGCGACCGCCGCGACAAGCAGCCGGATCCCAATTCGCCCTTCGCCAAGCTCGCCGCCCTCAAGCAGCAACTCGAGCAAAACGGCAAAGATCCCTCTTGAATCCTGCGCCACCCGATCACGCATGATCCCGAAAAGTGGGAACCGGTTTTCGGAAATGGTCATGCGCCATGCAAATGAATGCCAACGGGTCGATAAATGGCTGTGGCATGCGCGTATCGTGCGCACCCGCAGCGATGCGGCCGCGCTCGCTGACGCCGGGTATGTGCGCCTCAACGGCAAACGGATCGGCGGGTCCAGCCAGGCGGTGCGGATCGGCGATGTGTTGACGCTGGCGCTCGACCGCTCGGTGCGGGTGCTCCGCGTGGAAGGATTTTGCGACCGGCGCGGGACCAGTGGCGCGGCGCGCGCACTCTACCACAATCTGACAAAGGACGATGCCGGCGGCGATTCACGCCCTCTACCGCCCAAACGGGCGGCAGATTTGCCGTAGGCGCATGGAAGCGGTGCTGCTTGCGCCCCATTTGTCCATAAGTTACGCAGCGGTGCTGAATTTGGCCGGAGCCTTGGAT
This sequence comes from uncultured Undibacter sp., assembly GCA_964563195.1. Lineage (GTDB taxonomy): Bacteria > Pseudomonadota > Alphaproteobacteria > Rhizobiales > Xanthobacteraceae > Pseudolabrys. Next base: position 9,415 of record CAZLWN010000002.1, read on the forward strand.
GACTTACGTCGTCGTCGAAAGCTGCATCAAGTGCAAGTACATGGACTGCGTGGAAGTGTGTCCGGTGGACTGCTTCTACGAAGGCGAGAACATGCTGGTCATCCACCCCGACGAGTGCATCGATTGCGGGGTCTGCGAGCCGGAATGCCCGATCGATGCGATCAAGCCGGATACTGAGCCGGGTCTGGAGAAGTGGCTGGAATTGAACGCGGAATACGCGAAGTCCTGGCCGAATATCACAGTAAAACGCGACGCGCCGCCGGACGCGAAGGATTGGGAAGGGGTTCCCGACAAATTCAAGAAGTTCTTCTCGCCCAATGGGGGGGAAGGTGATTAGACAGGGTCGGTCGGGACCCGGTTACCTCTCGGGCAAAGGCCAGAATTAACCGATCGGTGAAAATTGCATAATTTTTTGCGAAATAACGATATTGCGCCGCCATAAGGCTTTGATTTTGGCCAAAAATGTGCTATACAAGCCAAATCATGAAGGATTTCGCCGCCAAAGCGCTCCCCCTCCCGGGAGCCTTATTTTTCGCGGCTAAGTTCAGCGGTCTTGGATAAGAGGGCGTGCGATCCACGCGTGAGCAGTGGCAGGAAAATCGCGTCATAAGTCGAAAAAAGTTTCCTCCGGCACCGGCCGGAGAGCCAAAAAGTCCGCTGTAGCGCGGCGGACTTCTCATGCCTCGCGCGGCGGTGTCCGTTCGGGGGCCTCTACAGCCAAAATGGCCGGCAGCCGCAAAGGGGCCGGTGAAGGAGTTTTGCCCGGAATGACTTCCAATAAGAAGACTACCCAGCGACAAGGCTTCAAGACCAACGAGTTCATCGTCTACCCGGCCCATGGGGTCGGGCAGATCCTGGCCATTGAGGAGCAGGAAGTCGCCGGCGCTAAGCTCGAGCTGTTCGTCATCAACTTCGTCAAGGACAAGATGACGCTGCGGGTCCCCACCGCCAAGATTGCCTCGGTCGGCATGCGCAAGCTGGCGGAGCCGCCGCTGGTCAAGCGCGCGCTCGAAACGCTGAAGGGCCGCGCGCGCATCAAGCGCACCATGTGGTCGCGCCGGGCGCAGGAGTACGAAGCCAAGATCAATTCCGGTGACATTGTCGCCATCGCCGAAGTGGTGCGCGATCTGTACCGCTCGGAGACCCAGCCGGAGCAGTCCTATTCGGAGCGTCAGCTCTACGAGGCAGCCCTCGACCGGCTGTCGCGCGAGATCTCGGCGGTGCAGAAGATCACCGAGACCGAGGCGATCAAGGAGATCGAGGCGGCGCTTGCCAAGGGCCCGCGCCGCGGTCCCAAGCCCGCCGACGAGGCTGGCAGCGAGGAGTCGGTCGAGGAAGAGGCGGCCTAAGTCCGCTTCACGACAAACGAGTAAACCAAAGCCCGGCGAAAAACGCCGGGCTTTTTGTTTCGCTCGCCATTGGGGGATCTTCCGTCATTTGTACAAAATCACTTCTTGCTCGTTGTGGCCGGTATCGTCGGCAAGACCGGAAACGTCGCCGCGAATCATGCTGCTCACGACCTGGACGGAAGTCTTCCAGAAGCTGCCCGAGAGCAGTTGCAAGGCGCGGAAGTAGCGGTTGGACATCGCCGTTGGCGCGGTATAGCGGCAGGTGATGCCGAGCCCCTCGTCGTCGAGGTTGATCGTCTTGTGCCACATCCACGCGGGGAAAAACAGGACGTCGCCCGGGTGGAGCTCGAACTCGTAGCGCGGCGCGTATTCGACCAGGGGGTAGGCCATGGGGTTGCGCGGGCCGCCCTCGGCGTCCGCGGCAAACTCCGCGAACCGCCGCATGCCATCACCGCGCGCCGCCGGATAGAGCAGCCAGGAGTGTTCGGCCTCGATCAAGGACCAGCGTTTCGAGCCCGACACCGCCAGGTACCAATTCGGGCTCTCCTCGCAGTGCCAGTTGGCGTTCAAGCCGGCGCCGAGTCCGAGGATCAGAAAGCTCAGTACCGGCTTCGATGGCCGACCCATCACCCGGAAGTAGCCGTTCGACCGATCGACCTCGAAGTAGTCGCGCAGCGCGGGGTTCTGATCGAGGAGCAATTGCTGCGGGATGTATTCGCGCCGACCGTCTTCGTGGATGGCGCGCAGCGGCACCGAGATCATCTTCTGCGCCCGCTTATCCAGCACCTGGGCCACGGTGTCGGGAAATCGGTCGGCCAGCGCCGCCAGTTGCCACTGGGACATGTCGGCCCCGGCAAACCCGCGCAGCACGCACGGTACGCCGCGCTTGACGTGCTCCTTGTAGAACCGTTCAGGTCTGATCTGGTCCGAGCGGTATTCGGCAATCACTTGCACGCGACTCTTGGGGAGGCTGCGCTCCTTGAGGCGTCTGTGGGTACGGGTATAGACACGCTGCCGCAGCGGCTCAAACGTGTCAGGGCGCCCGCTGAGTTGTCGCCAGAGCATGATGCCCTTCAACGCGAGCACGTTCCAATAACCCAGCGGCAGTGTCGGCACCCCGCGTCGTCCCATCCGTTCCACCAAGAACGTGTGGAGAAACAGCTTCTGCTCGACCACCACCTGCCAGCCGACATACAAGGTGGTCGCCACCCAGCCCAGGGGCTCGGCGAGCGCACCGAACCCCGCGGTGCGCCAACCCAGCGTGCGCCGAGCCACTGAGTCGGCGGTCGTCATCAGCCCTCCCCCCCCGTCGCCACCTGCGCGATCATCTTAGTTCATGCCCGGTTTTCTGTCATGGCGCCAACACGGCGAAAGCCGCCTCCAGGGCCGGACCGAGCTCGTCGGCCGCAGGCACCCGCCGGCCGTGGCGGGTTGTCCGCCGCGCATGGCAGGCTACAATGCCGGCCAATCACCAGACGCGCATTCAGGGAGCAAACGGTGACCGCCATTCGCGGATACGTCGCGCCGACCACGGAGGCGGACGCGCTCGGCGTGCATTCGCTCGATCAGTTCGTGCTGGCCGTGCCCAATGCCGGTGTGGCGCAGGACTTTTACGGCAATTTCGGTCTCGACGTTCAGGCCAAAGGCAACACGCTCGAGATCAAGACTTTCGGTCACGATCATCGCTGGGGATTGGTGGTGGAGGGCGCCAAGGCGAAGGCGCTGCATCACCTTTCGTTCGGGTGCTACGCCGACGATCTGGCGCGGCTGAAGGCGCACATCGAAGGCAACGGCGTCAAGCTGATCGATCCGCCGCCCGGGTTCGAGAGCAACGGCTTCTGGTTTCGCAATCATGAAAATTTGCTGATCGAGATCAAGGTCGGCCCCAAAGTCTCGCCGGATAAGAAGTCTGAGAGCCAATTTGTTTCGGCGCCGGGCGGAACGGCCGGCGCCACCACGCGGCAGAAATCACCTCCGGTGCGGCCGCGGCGGTTGTCGCATGTGCTGACCTTCACCCGCGACATCGACGCCTCGATGGAATTCTACGCGCGTAACCTGGGTCTGCGCCTGTCCGACCGCGCCGGTGACCTGGTCGCCTTCATGCACGGCATCCACGGCAGCGACCATCATCTGCTGGCGCTGGTGAAATCCTCCGCGCCGGGATTCCATCATTGCAGCTGGGACGTGGCCAGCCTCAACGACATCGGGCTCGGCGCCATGCGCATGGCCGACAAAGGCTGGACCAAAGGCTGGGGCCTCGGCCGCCATGTGCTCGGCTCCAACTATTTCCACTATGTGCGCGATCCGTGGGGCAGCTTCTCGGAATATTCCTGCGATATCGACTACATCCCCAAAGACGAGCGCTGGCCGTCCGCCGACCATAAGCCGGAAGATTCGTTCTACCTTTGGGGTCCGGACGTGCCGCGCGAGTTCACCATCAATTACGAAGGCGGCGAGAGCTAGTTCCGCTCACTCGACGATCTTCACCTTTTCGCCCCGCTTCAGCCGGTCATGCGGCCCCAGTCCGTTGAGCACGCGGAAGCGGGTGATCGCATGATCGGACACCGCCATGCGGCGTGCCAGTTTGGCCGCGGTGTCGTGGGCGCCGACGGTGATGATTTTCACGCGCAGCGGCTTGATCTGCTGGCTTTCCATCAGACTGATGCGCCGAAAAGACAGGATCGACTCGCGGAACGCATGGTCAGCCTGCGGCGTCATGTGCTTGGCCGCGAAGATGAATCGATAGACGTCGCTGCCGAAACGCACGGCGAACAGGCGGAACGACCATTGTCTGCCGCTTGCCGTCGCGGCCGCCGCCGGGAAGCCGTTGACGGTGAATTCGGCGACGCTTCCCGGATCGACGTTCTCCATCCAGCCCGAATTTAGATATGCCGGCAGCGACTGCTCGGCCGGCACGGTTACCACGTCGAGTCGCATCGCCTCGCCGCCGCCGGACTTCAGCCCGAGCACCGCCTGAGCGGTATTGTCAAGCGTAAATCCCGCTGGCGCCAGGAAAGTGAAGCCGAGCTTGGGATGCAGGAAGCGCCGGCCGCGCACGAAGCCCTCGCTCGGGTCCTCGCCATAGACCATCCCCTCGAGATTGCTGAGATACTCGTTGCGGTCGCGCTCGCCGGTGCCGGGGCCGCTGAACTGACGGGCGTTGACGAGCGCGTTCTTCACCCGATCCGGCGTCGAGGGATGGGCCGAGAGAAAGTCGGGCGCATAGACGTCGACGGGGCCGGAGGACTTGAGGTCGGCATTGCGCTGCATGTCGGTGAGAAAGCGCGAAGCGCCATAAGGGTCGAAGCCGGCGCGCGCCGAGATGCCGACGCCGATGCCGTCAGCTTCGAATTCCTGGGCGCGCGAGAAGCTCGCCATCGCCAGCTTCGATTTGGCCAGCGCCAATGCGCCCATTTGCGGGTCGCTGAGCACTTCGCTGACCACGTGGCTGACCAGGGCGGCCTGGCGCGCCTGCTCCTCACGGATCGCGGCGTGGCGCGCGATGACGTGACCCATTTCGTGCGCCAGCACTGAGGCGATTTCCGCCTTGTCGTTGGCGAGTGCGATCAGCCCGCGCGTGACGTAGAGATGGCCATTCGGCAGCGCGAAGGCATTGATCGCCGGCGAATTGAGCAGCGTCACCTCGTATTTCAGATTGGGCCGCTCCGATGCTGCCACCAGACGGTCCACCATTTTGCTGATCATCGCGTGCAGCTGCGCATTATCGTAGACGCCGCCGTAGGAAGCGAGGATGCGCGCGTGCTCGCGCCGCCCCGCCGACGGCTGCTCCACCTGCGCGGTCGCGCGCGGCAGCGTCAGCTGCGGAAGTTGCAACGATATCTGTTGATTGTCCGGCGTGCTGGTGCAGGCCGCAAGCCACAGGGCAAGCGCGATTGCGACGCCGCGCATCAATCTTGCCGGGTGACGCCTGACCGTAGCGCTCATGGACGCGTCTCGTGCGGTTGCCTCGTGCTACCGCCAGCGAACTCGATCTGCTCGGGGGTATCGGCTTCGATGATCGGCCCGCGGCGCTGCTCGATCCAGCCGCGCACCCGGACGCGGCGGCCTGCGAGCTGCTTCAGCGCGATGCCCGCGGCGGCAAAAGCGCGCTGATGGCGCCGCGGAATGATGACGCTGAATCCTTCAGTCCAGCGCCGCCCGAAATTCATATAGATCGTGCTGCCGCTCTCACGCACCGACAAGACCTTGCCTTCCACCAACGCAAAATGACCCCGTTCGCCCATGAGGCGAGCGCGATTTTCGGCCTGCAAAGGGGCAAAATTGGGATTGCCCCAGAGCCCGCGGCGGGCGGCGCGCGCCTCCCGCTCGGCGGCAAGCAGCGCCTCGGCGCAGGCCTTGTGGCCAACCCGAGCCGACACCCGCGCCTCGCCCTGCTTGAGCAAGGTCTGCTGCACGGATTTTTCGGCATTGCCGACAAAGACGAAGGCGACGAGGCGGCCATAACGGTCGTGATCGGGACCCAGCTTTTCGAGTCGCAGCGTGCGGCCGGCGACCAAGGTTTGCAGGGCGGCGGCGCTTTGAGCGGAAACTTCGATCGCCGCCAAGCGCAGCTCGCGGCCGTCGGCGAGCGTTAGCGTGCGGCCATCGCGCACCGCGGCGACGATGGCGGTGCCGATGGCGGCGAACGGGCAGGGTTGTTCGGCGGCCGCGCTCGACGCAGCAGCCGTCGGCACAGATGCGGCCAAAATGACGGCAAGCAGACGGGGCAGGTGGCGTGTCATGCGGTCGAATTGTCGGAATTTGGTGGCGGTCGCGTCAATACGGACCGCTGGAACCCGTGCGCCCGGCTATGCTAAACCGCCTCGCTCCGGTCCCGTAGCTCAGCTGGATAGAGCAGCGGTTTCCTAAACCGAAGGTCGGAGGTTCGACTCCTCTCGGGACCGCCATGATTTTTATCGGTTTTCCGCGAACTATTAGCGTGCCCGGGCCAAGCCGTTTTGGTTGGCGAAAAGACTAGCGTCGCGATGAAAGGCCGTGGTCGGGGATGATGTGCCAGGCCACGAGTCGGTGCCAGATGAACAGAATGACCAGCGCGCCAACGGTTGCGCCAAGAAATTCAGCGCCTTGATAAGGATGACGATACAGTCCGAAATAATGGCCGACGTAAGTTGTGAGCAACGCCCCGGCGATGCCGAGCAAGGTGGTGAAGACAATACCCTTGGGCGTGTTCGGACCGGGCATGAGCAAGCGCGCGATAGTTCCAGCAACAAAACCAATCACTATAATGAAAAGGAGGACAGTCATTATCGCCATCCCATATCTCATTAACGCGCGACGAAATACGTTCCCTCAAAGAGCCGCCGGCGTCAACGTCTGGTTTGGCAGCAGCTTCAAGTGGGACTGGCTGTAGATCGAGTTCTGCGCAGCCGCTTCCGAGTTTTGATGAACTCGCGATAATCCGGGGGGTTGAAATCTAGTAGTGTCCCGCCCGAAGCAAAATGCTCAATGAAGGCCATGCCGATCGCGTAAGTGGCGCCGGCAGACAATGTCGGCATCGCCAGCGCGCTAACAACTGCTCCGGCTACTGGCACGGTCTTTAGCAGGCTCGCGGCACCCAGGCTGCTGCTCGCGGGGACCATTGCTCCTGCAAGTGCGGCGATAAGCGCCTTGCCCCGGTTTTCCGAAAACGGAACGCCGTAGATCCGCGAAAGGCGGCGGAGCATTTGAATTTGCACCCCGCTGACGGTAGCCAGATCGACGAACGGCACCGGGATAAGTCCGGCAGCCCCACCCCACAAGGAGAAACGTTCGACCAGCTTCTCCGCAATTGCACGGCGACCCTCAGGGGATGTGTCGGTCGCATCAGGAGAAGTCGTTTCCGTCGCCACTATTAAAGTGCGGGCCGGTACCGTTGTTGCCGGCCCAGTTGCACCCTGCATTGAGCCGGTGCCCGCCGCGTCCGCGCCGGACGGTCTTATTGCCCTCGGGAGAGTCTTCTTGCTCATCGTTACGCCGCCTGTTTGAGCCCGACAATACCATCGACTTCATCAGCGATTGCGGCAATTTCACGCGCGGCGGTCCCGGACCTCGCGATGAGGCTCGGCGTGGCACCCCAGAGTCCCGCCTCCGCATAGGCAACGCGATTAGTCATTTCGCTCCTGAGCACCGGGAACCCCGCTTCAATCAATTCGGCGCGGATATGCTTGGAGATGACCGAATCCCGCGTCGTCTGGGTGAGCACGCAGCGAAAAGTGGGTCGCTGGCCGCCGGCGCCCTCGATAAGGGAATTGAGCGTATCAAGCATGCGGTCGATGTCGAGCGGGGACGCCTTGACCGGGACAAGAAGGAAATCCGCCGCGGCGATGCAGGCCAATGTTGCCGGCGAGCGGAATCCCGGCGTGTCGATGACAATCGGGTAACCCGTGGCGGCGAGCTTTTGCGCCGTCTGCCATGCATTTTCTGATGCGTCTTCCACCACCGTTACGCCGCCAAGCGCCCGCTCGCGTGCGGCCAGCCGGGCGATCGAGCGTTGCGGATCGGCATCGATGATCGTTGAAGGACGGCCGCAAAGATGCCAATGCACCGCAAGACAGCTTGCCAAAGTGCTCTTGCCGCTGCCGCCTTTCATTGTCGCAACCGTGATGATTTGCCTCATCAATCACCTGCCTTTCCGCCAAGGTTCGGTACGGCGAATCGCTTGCAACCAATGCTATCGGATTTTTAGCTGGGATTCCCCAGTGACGCCCGAATCAGCTTGAATATTCGCGTTTTTCCCGGCTCGCCCGCAAGATAGAAGGTGCGTTTCGAACGGCAGCTCGCACGCTACTTAAGAGGCTGATCTGGCTATTTTTTGCCAACAATTGGAGCCATTGCGCCTGCCAAGGGTTCTTGAATAGGCGACCATCGGTGTTTCGCGCGGGGCCCTTCAGAAGACTGGTCAGCGACCGGCCCTAGTTGAGGTCGCGCGGCGCCGGCGTCGCCAGGAAGTTAAGAACGCCATCGACCCTAAGATGACAGGGGATTTCGTCGGCTTTTGGGAGCCCATACCGTCCAACACATCTCGTCACGCGTTTGTTGCGGCGGCAGCTTGCAGCTTGACCTTGTAGTCTTCAACGGTTGCTTCAAGGCGCGCAATGTTTTGCAGAAGGCGGTCGCTGGAGAGGCGGAGAAAATAATAGCCGAAGGCCGGATTTTCAAAGTAGACCTCCAGCAGCCGATCGTAGGTGATGGTCAAAACTGCTCCATCCTCTATGCATTCGACCGTTTGCGTCCGTATATTGTTGGGCGTGACAAAACCGAGCTCTCCCATGAGACGCCCAGGCATGAGTTCAACGCCGATTTCAGTCACAAGAAATTTCCCCGTGGTGATGAGATACATCTCGTTGGCGATCTGCCCCTTGCGAAACAGGATATCGCCTGCACGATAGGCGCGTGAATTCATGAACGGCTTGAGCCAGTCTATTGACAGGTCGCCTTGCGCCGCGACGCGCGCCTTTTTGACGAGTTTGAGAATCTGGAACAGGCGAAAGCTATTGATGGGCAACAACAGCATATACATCAAGAAGGTCGGGATCGCGGTGGCCAGCAGGCCATAGGCCATGAAAAACAACGCACTGAGGATGCCGAAAACGCGCAGCCGCACCATTGTCGGCATCAAAAAGGTTGCTCCATAAAAGGCCGCTCCGATCAGAGCGCAGGTATTCGCAATGTTGATGTTGGCAACCGCGACGTCGACAAGGCGCTGGAATATCGCGTCGAAAGTAATATTGCTGGGGTCAAGATTGAGCTGGATCAGCAGCTTTTCGATCGTTAGATTTTGCGCTGCGTGCTCTACAATACGATTTAGTATTCCCGCCATATCGAGAATTTCGCTATTCATTCCGCCCTCCTTGCAAAACGCTAGAGGCTACACTTCCGCCATTCCGCCTGGTGCCACCGCAATCGATGCGGCTCAACGCGGGCTCCGACCTCTCCAATGCTCTCTACGGTGCTCATGGCGCTTCGCGTCTCTTATCGAGTTTTTATTGCAGTTCTCCTATCGATTGTGAAGGCTGCCGCGAGAACGGTTAGATCGATTAGTTCGCAGATTCGAACCAGCGAAGGAACCGGCCGCCGGCCATGCCCCGCGTAAGCGCGAGGTTATATTCATTGAAGACTTCAGCCGTGTGCCAGCCGCCGGCGGGCCAATTCTTGATAGCGCGCTCAAGCCGCACCAAGTCGATGACCCGGCGCACCAGCGGAGATCCCTTGAGCTCGGCGACCTGGCGTGCGAGCTCGCTGCGCTGACCATCAAGCTTTTCATACCAATCCGGGGCCTGCAGGCCGCTCAAGCGATTGGTCAATACCATATCCGGAAGCAGGCCCCACATGGCGCGGCGGATCAGCGAGCGGTCGATGCCTTCGGCAAGATACTGCTCGGGCGGAACGCCGAAGCAGTAGGAGATTACGTCCAAATCGGCGGTCGGATCGCGCACTTCGACGCCCGTGACGGCTTTCTCTGCCGCATGCCAATCGCCGACATAATCGATCTGGGCAAGACTATTAGCGCGCTCGTCGGGCCGCACGCGATAGAGAAAATCGTGCCCGACTTTCTTGGCGCGGACATCAACCGCCATTGCAGTGGCAAAGTCAGGATTGATCGCAGCATGATCTTGCCAGGCTGCGATGCGGGTTGAATGCCGCCGCCGATCGGCCCAATTGCCCAATTGCTCCGGCACCAGCGGTTCGACCAAAAGTTTTCGCAGCGCCACCCAGCGTGAATAGGACGTGCGGCGATAATAAAGTTGCCATTGACGGTAGGCCGTGAGCAGCCTGCCGCGTTTGAGGTGTGCGACAGCTTGCGACCAGCCGTTCCAGCTTATGGTGCAATTGCCATAAAAACCGCCGAGCAGCACCCGCCGCCCTTGCGCGCGCGCAAGCCGCAGAATCGCCAAGACCCAGCCGAGATTGGTCGGATTGCGTACCGGCCCTTCGAGCGCGATAAAAAACCGCTCAAGGTCGGCGAAGTCATTGCTGTCGTCGTTGCGGACATATGTGACGTCGATATTCGCGACCGCATTTTGAATTGCGTCGACATAGGGGCTTTCGTCGGCGTAGTGCCCCGACGGTACCTGACCATCGAACCCGCGTCGCGGCACGCCGGTGAAGGCGATAAGCCGCTGATTTTTTTCGGCAAGAGCGTGGGCGGCAAGTACGGAAACCGACGATGAATCGAGCCCCCCGCTAAGGAGGCAGCCGATCGGGTGGGCACTGCGAATCTGTCGGCGCACCGCCAGATCGAGACACTCGCGTAAACCTTCAGCATATGCCAAATCGGAAGGCAACCTGACCGGCTTGATCTCGGTCGGCGACCAGTAGCGGCGCTGCGTGATCGAACCATCGGGCTTCATCTGCATGGCATGTGCCGGGAGGACGCGAAAAACATTTCGGTAAATGGTGGTTGCGTGGTCGGCGTGATTGAGCACCAGGAAATCGGCGAGTTTCTCCTCGCTCAATTCACGCGGCACATTCTCCAGGGCGAACAGGCCATTTGGCATGGTGGCGAAGGCGAAAAATCGCTCAGCTTTGTGCCACATCACAACGTTTAACCCGAGATGATCGCGAGCCAGCGTCAAAATGCGATTGCGTGGATCCCAAATCGCGACTGCGAAAGGACCGCGCAGCACCGGCCAGATATCGTCGCCAAGCTTTTCCCAACCGGTTAGGAGCACGCGCGAATCGGGCCATGCCGCTGCTTCCCTCCGCGGGATACCGATGTGAGCGATTACGTCATCGCGATTGTCGAGCCGCATATCCGCCGTGATCAACGACCCGCTCGCGCCTCGCCACGGCTGGCGGTCGAACCGATCCTCGGGAGTCATGCGCATCAGCACGTGGACAAGGCCGATGCTGCCGCTAGCATTGATTTCGCACTGATCAGGACCGTATTGACGCAGTGCATTTGCTGCCCGACCAAGATCGTGCCGGGTCACATTCCGGCCGTCGAAGCGTAGCAACCCAGCGATTCCACTCATGGAAAACGCGCGCAGCTCATCAGCATGCTCCGCCAAACTCAGCGAGGCGAGTGAACCCGTCGGCCTCGGTCCCTCCGAAAATTTTGTCCTTGCCGATCTCTACCCAGGCATGTGCAGCTAGCTTGTCCCCTTCACGGGCAACGCCAATGCACAGCCGGCTCGCTATGCCGCGCCGGCGCAGCATAGCATGCGCCGCCAGCGCGCGTGGCAGACAAAGAGCATGCATCCAGGGTTTCGTGCCGAGGTTTTCGATCGCCCATGATATCCAGCTCGCTTCGTCGACTGCGAAGCGATGGATGCGCCGTGGTGGCCGGTTGGCCCACGCGAAAACGCGCGCGGGTGGAACAAAGCGCACGGCGAGCCGCGCCAAAACGAGCATGACGGCCGCCTCTCGCAGATAGACGCGCCGCATCGTCTTTACCTTCATGTGACGTCACCCGGATCAATCACGCGCACCAAGCGCTGCTCGACCAGTGTTTGCAGGAATGGCGTCACATCGCTGGCCAAGATTTCCGCGTCGACGTCATGGCGTTCCGAGAGCGAATCGAAAATTTCGCCGACGCGGCAAGGCTCGGCGAGCATGCTCCATATTTCGGTTGCCACTTGGTTGAAGCCGTAATACGAGCCCGCACGTACGCTCAAGACAACGACCTCGCCATCGAGGTCGGCCGTCGTCGGCTCCTTGTCCTGCACAAGAACGCTATCGATCGTGACGCTCAAACTGTCAGGCTCCACTGCGGCGCGGTGAAGACGACGCTTTGCGCAACCTACCCGATGTCGTTGCCTTGCGCCACCCAGCAGCTCCCGGGCGGGCCGCCGCGAGAAGCTGGACAGTCGCTGTGCTCAAGGTTGAACCAGATTTGCGGGGATGGTCTTTCGGATGACGAAGTCAGCTTCCCAGCCGTTACGTCTGCTCGTGCCCGTCGACCCGCCCGTCATTTAGGTGGTCAACAGGTTCATTCATGATTCGAGGCGTGCGGACAGGGGAAATGCCATCTCGAAGGAAAATCCGAACTTCATGGCAGGTGCCGCTGGCGGCCGTGGCTGAGAAAATCTCGGTTGGCCAGAGCCGGAAGTCTCCAATTCTAAATTTTGCCCGTGCTCACGGGCCAATTTTGTTTCAGTGCCAATCGCCAACTGCGTTACGGCCGGAGGCGTCCAGGCGCGCCGCGTTTCTAGAATGGTCCCGCTGGATTTAATCGGTCGCATCGTCCGCCTCCGGAACAATCACGTCCAGAAGCTTATTATGGGATCGGGTCCAATATGGCAAGACCGGCGCCGAGCCGCGAACCGAATATCATGGGCGAAAATTGATCAATAATCATGCGCAAGGCGGGCGATACGATAAAGTCCGGGCTAGGCGCGATCAGGAGGCGGCGGAATGGCGATCCCGGCGCTAATCTAATTGTCTTACTGGTGCGCCAGCCTAGGCTGAGGTGAAAAGAAAATAAGGAGAGCAATTGAAACAGCTTGCCCTTCGACTTGGAGTTAGATCCTAACACGGCCGTCGTCGCAATGAATTCTGGTGCCGTCGTCTAACCGCCATGCAATCATAGGAGAGAAGTGAAGAGAGGCAATTGCCATGGGAAACGCAGACGCATCAAGGTCGAGAAATTTTACGAGCACTACCCTCATTTCCGGATCAGGCGCGCTCGCCGCGGTCGTAGTGTTCGTGGGATTGACCGTTGCTCCGCAATCCGTCATGGCACTGCCGACATATGCCGAAAAAAGAACGTAAGACTTGCGGGTATAGTCATGTGAATCCAGCTGACGGTGGCGTGCGAAATACCAAAGCGAAGAAATACGAAGCGAACAGTCACACTTTCAAATAATAACGAGATCGCGGGGCATTAATCTGTCGCATTCGCACGATCTGCAGCGGAGAAGGAGCCGACGAAATCGATCATCTGAGGTCCGAGCCGGCATTCAATCCAGCCTGGGCACCAGCCGCACATGGGGCGGGAATCTTTGACGACCACCCACAAGACCGACCGCTCGCTACGGCACTAGTGGGCGCGTTTGCCAGCGGCCCAGCTGTCGCCGAGTTGTGTCGCCCCGGGGATGACTTGGCGCGACATTGATCGAAACGTCCGACTAATCTGAGAGCTGTTACAAGTGCTTGGCATCAGCTACCCCGCATGTTACTCTTTAATACTTAATGTGGATTGAGCCGACGAATAAATTCGGATCGGCTCATCAAGTGGTGGGCCCGCCCCGGGGATGATGAGAAAGGATCCGCTATGGCACAGAAACCGACTGCGTCCGTAAGCTCCGAGCAAGACGAAGCCATGGCGGCGTCAGAGATGACGCCCGAGCAGCGCGATGAAATGGCGTCGAAGTTGATCGAACGATTTGCGATATGGTCCGGCGTTGGCGGGCTTATCCCGTTGCCCGTTGTCGACGTCCTTGCCGTCGGCGGAATTCAACTCCAGATGCTGCGTCGTCTTTCGCAAATCTACAACGTGCCATTCTCGGAAAATAGGGGCAAAGCGCTGATCGCGAGCTTGGTGGGGTCGATGATCCCGGCGACCAGCGGTGTCGGCGCCGCCAGCGCGCTCAAGTTCGTGCCAGTCGTTGGTATGCTGGCTTCTGCATTTGTGATGCCGGTACTTTCGGCCGGGGCCTGCTACGCCATTGGCAAGGCTTTCGTTCAGCACTTCGCCTCTGGTGGGACTCTCCTTGATTTCAACCCGCCGGACTATCGCGAATTCATCAAGGCCCAAAAGGAACTGTGGGATTTACGAACCAGGCGAAAAGGACAGCCGGCTGAAGCCAGCTCTTCTGAATCGGGCGCGGCAGCGACTAGCTCTTGACTCGCAGGGGCGTATGCCAGCCAATCGGGAGTAGGTCCACCCACCGCAGCGCCACAGCTGTCGATCGGCGAGCCCCATGCTCGAAGCCACCGTCTATATCGTTTTCTGCGTTCTGACAGGGCTTTGCGGCATCGACCGCCGAATGGGCTTTATCGGGACATTTCTCTTGGCGCTTGCCACCACTCCGTTAGTGGTGCTTCCTGTGCTGCTGCTCACCGGCCCTTCACGCCGCGTCGAATGGCGTCGCCGGGCTTAGCGCAACTGTTTATTGGGGTCGGCACGTGCATCCCTCGCTGAGCCGGCGGCGGCGTCTTGTCGAAGCGTAAACGGAAGACATCACACATATGTCCTTCCTTGAACTCGTTCGCCGCGAAATGCACGGCTCGCTGCCGAAGCTGCTGTTCATGTCGGCGCTCGGAGGCATCAGCACCGCGGCCATCCTTGCCGCCATCAACGCGGGTATGCAAGGCAAGTCCAATCTGTGGGCGGCCAGCCTATTTCTGGTTTCGCTCTTTCTATTCGTCAAGACTCAATACTACGTTACCATAACGACCACTGCCGAGATCGAGAGCATCATACACAAAATCCGCCTGCGCCTTATTGATCTCGTAAGGCGGGCGGAGCTTTTGCCGATTGAAGGGATCGGGCGATCGAGGATCGTTGCCGCGATCACCAGTGATACCGCGGTGCTGACGCAAGCGAGCAATTTACTCGCCTTTACGATACAAGGCGCGGTTCTCATCTTTTTCGTTGCGATCTATGTGGCGTTCCTGTCGCTCGCGGCAATCTCAATAACCATCGTCGTCGTCGTTACGGCCGGGACGATATTCCACCTGAAGAACAAACGCCTGGCGGCGGAGAAGCAGGAGGCGGCAGCGTGGGAGCGCCGGTTATTCGATCGGCTGACCGACTTCCTGGATGGATTCAAGGAGGTGAGGCTTAACAATGCACGAAGCACCGAGTTGTTCGCCGATGCAGTTGACGTGTCGAGAGCTGCTGCCAACATCAAAATACGCAGCCAGGCCGAAACTTTCAAGCTGATCGTCTCATCGCAGGTCTCCATGTACGTGTTGCTCGGCGCCGTCGTCTTCGTGGCTCCACAATTAAGCGATACCCTGGCAGGTGCGTCGCTGACAAAGACTACGATGGCCCTCATGTTTGTTGTTGGCGCGTGTTTTGGTCTTGTGCAATCGATACCGATCATACTGACCGCAAATGCTTCGGCGGATCGAATTGCGCAATTGGAAACTACGCTGCGGGCGATCGTCGGCCCGCCTAGGGAGCATGAAATCAAGGTACCCAAGCGCTTCGATAAGATCGAGATGCATAATATTGTGTTCCGTTACGTCGATAAATTTTCCGACACGACCTTCCAGATCGGGCCACTTGATTTCAGCCTGAGTTCCGGCGAGCTCGTCTTCATTACCGGCGGCAACGGTTCCGGGAAATCAACGTTTTTGAGGGTGCTTGCCGGACTCTATCCTCCTGATTCCGGCGAAATCACGCTTGATGGGATGCGCATCAACGACCAAACGCGTGACGCGTATCGCGCATTGATGTCGGCGATTTTCTTCGATTATCATCTCTTCCGGCGGCTCTATGGGATACCCGAACCGGAACCAGGGGAAATCGATCGCTTGCTGACGCAATTCCGATTGGCCGACAAGACCTGGCTGACGGACGGCGAGTTTAGCACGCTCGAGCTTTCCGGGGGCCAACGCAGACGTCTGGCGCTCATCGTAAGTTTGCTCGAGAAACGTCCTATCCTCTTGCTCGACGAATGGACCGCCGAACAAGATCCAGAATTTCGACGCAAATTCTATGACGAGCTCCTGCCGGACATGATGCGAGCCGGTGCGACCATCGTGGTGATCACGCACGATGACCGCTATCTCGACGAGCTAGATTTGCCCGCGCGCAGGATTCGCATGGACGAAGGCCGTATTGTCGAGCAGCGTTCGATGCAGAACGGGTGACGGTGGCGTCCGATGGAGAACGGCCGATGACGTATGCAGAGTTCCTTGATGGAGTGCCATCGCCGCCGCAGAAGCGTCGATGGCGGCGTTTTCTGAGGCGCCATCTGCCGGGTTTTTCCGTCTTGTTGATGGCATCGTTGCTTGTGGCGGTCGTGCTTTTTCCTTACGTGGTGATCACCGTTCCGAGCGGGTATGTCGGCGTCCTTTGGAAGCGATTTAACGGTTACGACATGTACTGCTGGTGCTTTGTTGGTCGCGGCACAATCCTGGAACCCCGGGAACTGAGGGACGAAGGTCTCCACCTGGTCTGGCCTTGGGACAAACTGTTCCAATATAACCTGCGGCTGCAATCCACGACCCAGACATACAACGCGATTACCAAAGATGGCGTCAGCGTGAGCGTTCAGATCAGTATACGGTTTCAACTGCTGCACAACCCCATCGCCGTGCTTCACAAATTTATCGGTCCGCAATACTTGGCGTCGGTCGTAGCGCCCGAAATCGGCAGCCAAACACGTGAAGTCATTTCCAAGTACACAGCTGAAAAAGTCTACACGTCGCGCGAGGCAATTCAGGTCGAAATTCGAAATAATTCGCAAAAGAGCCTGGGCGCCAATCTCAATACTTTGGTACAGCCCGAAGCCATGGAACAACCAGACCCCAAGCACTACAACGAATTCTTGCAAAACTCGATCCAAATTCTCGACACGCTTGTGCTCAGCATCGAATTGCCACCCGACATCGTCGCAGCCATCAATCGCCAGACCGAGCAGTTCTACCAGATACAAGAGTTCAAATACCGTGTTGAGCGCGAAGCACAGGAGTCAAAACGCAAACAGATCGAGGCGAACGGCATAGCCGCCTTCCAGCGCACGGTCAGCAAAGGCATTTCCGAGTCGTACCTGCGTTGGCGTGGCATTGAGGCCACGCTTGCGCTCGCGCAGTCCAAGAATTCAAAAATAGTGATTATAGGCAGTGGCAAGAACGGCCTTCCGATCATTCTCGGCAATGTTGATACACCTGCATCGCCCGGCGCGGGCCCGAAACCCACTGAGGGCACTACGACACCGAACGCCAAAACGCCCGCAGCCTCGTCTGCTCCGACCGGCTCTACGCCAGCTGCGACTTCATCGACGGCGCCTGCCGGTGGCGCAACAAAGGAGGCCGACAAGAAGACTTCGGCAGCCGGTTCGTCGACGCCGCCAGACGCAACGCAGCCCGGCAGCACGTCGACAGCGCTGGAGAAAAAATCGACCGTTGATACCTCTACCACTCCCGCTGGTTCGGATAAGCAGTCGAGCTCATCTATTCCGGTCGATCTTTCAGATATCAAAGCCATCCTTTCGCGGATATCCGAGAAGTTGAGTTTGACCGGATCGGCGACAAGTTCTGGGACAGGAGCAAAGCCGAAACAGTAGTCGGCAGTTCAAGGGGACAATTCGAATTGCCTACGGTTCTACAAATCGGCAATCATGCGGACGCGTGCCCGGTGGTCGCGCCGGCGCGAGGCGGAGGAATTACAAAGTGACCGATAGGACGGAATCAGACCGCTCGGTCCAGAAGAGCCCTCGACCCTACGTGGCACGAGGGGGCCGGTTGCTGGTAGTCGTCATCAGTGCGAGCCTCATGCTGGGCGGCGCAATCGGGGGCTACCTGTTGGGCCGCGAAATGGCTGCCCGCCCTCTCAAAGCCGCTACAGAGCTGATCCAACAGCTCCAGCCTGAAAGCCAGAAGCTCAAGACCACAATTATTGACCAAAACGTAAAACTTGTTGTGCTGCAACGCCAATATAAAACTGTTCGGACCGCGTTGGATGCGATCATGCCTTCGAAGGACACCTATAATATCAATCCCAATCAATCGCTGATTGTCGGGGACGGTCATTTGACTATAGGATTAGTCGGTTCTCCCAAGAACGAGCATGTCGACATCAACATCAACGGGCAGCAGCATTCGGCAGTCACGGGCGATACCTTTAAAATCGCGCCCGATCCGTCGACGTCGTGTGAGGTGAGAATCCAATCTTTTGACATGTTCAAGGCTATCGTTACCGCGTCGTGCGCTACAGCGAAGCCTCAATAGACTCTAATTTCCGGGTTCCGCTTGCCGAGGCAACGCTCGGGCACAGGCCGAGCACGACGACAACATTGTCAATGGTCTCGCGCTTGCCTATTCCCAGATAATGACGTTGGGAAGAGAGCCATCGACCCGACGCAACGACGTATAGCCCACACCGGCAAGGCCGCGAAACAAGCCCAAATTGAATCGCCTATTTCCACTGTTCCATCGGTAATCGCCGGTTGATGCCGCAGATTTCAGAAGGGTCATCAGCCGCCGCGATGCAAGTTCACGAAGATCGCTTTGCCCAAGCGCGGTCGCAGCCTCGCAGAAAAATTCGATGCTGCCCAGCGCGCCACAGCAGAGCGTGTCCACCTGACCCGGCCAGCCTTGCTCCGCGCCCACGAGAGCATTCCGGATATCCGTTGCCAAGAGCTTGGAATCCAATCCGCCCCGCTTGATCGTGGCAATGCGCGCTAGGCCAATACCGGGCGCTCCGTGACACCATTGACATGGCCAGCCCGGCGCTCCATCGCCGCGAAAATCAGGCCAGTTATGGTATTCGGCGTCATAGCTGGTGTCTTCGAATGCAATACACTCCGCCGCGGCCTCGGCGAAATCGTCGCGTCCTGTCGCCGTCGACAATGACGCGAGCGCATAGGCGAAGCCTGCCGCGCCGTGAGACATGCCATTGAGGCCCTGCGGGGGCGAACCTTGGCCGCTCCAACTGCGGCGGCCCTCCGGTCCGACCCGGCTTTGCCGAAGCAGGTGTTCACCGCACTTTGTCGCGCGCTTGAGGACATCACTCGATTGGGTGTCACGATAAAGGCGAAGGAGGCCGAGTATCGCACCGGCGCTGCCACCCATGAGGTCCAACTGTTTGTCTGCCGCAATAAGATCGTCAGTGAAAAGCTCCGCCGCCACATGGGCGTCCGCGAGCAAGGTATCGTCGTGGAGCAACTTGGACACCACGGTCAGAGCATAGACGATCGAGCCCACCCCGGTGGCGCCGCCGATGCCTAAGGATCGGGCGATGCGCGCAGCGTTCCGGTTTTTCAAGCTATTGCGAAGATGCGACATCCCAGCCAGCGCAAGTTGGCCTGAAGACTTGCGCCCCGTTACTGCTGCATGCGCAGCGAGAAAGACCGCAATGCCGGAAACACCATTGTAAAGGTCTGGCCCCAGGCACACGAGCTGGAAAACCTCGGAGTCGCCAAGCCAGTCGAGGCCAATCCAAGCGGCGCCCGGCCCCCGGCGAATTGCATAGCGGGACAACTCCTCGGCGATCTTGCTAGCTTCTGCGACGAAATTCTCCTTTGTCAGCACGACAGCCCCGCCAGAGCGCAAACGCTGTTTCGGCTCCACGCCGCTGGCCGGCGGCCTGGCAGATATCGAGCCGGTATTCTGCCTGATGACCGTGATCTGCCAGGAAATATCTTGTTCATCGAAGCTCTGAACCCGGGCCCGAGCGCGATCCATACCCGAGGTGGCCTCGGTATGAATCGAAAAGCCGCCCGCATCGCGTATCTCGTTTCCATCGCTGGGTGACACGAAATGCGGCACATTCAACGCAATGAGTGCCAGTCGTTCGGCGCGCAGCAATGGCCAAACAGGATCGGACGCTTTCTCCCAATCCGCCAGCCTCGCGATAAAGTCTGCCTGTGCGGACCAGACCACGCCATCGTCCATGGTCCGATGATTTTTCAGGCGCTGGAGCAGCATGTAGTAGAATCTGGTTGGCCGAATGACAGTCCTGACGGGCGCGCCGGAAAAACCGTCGAACAGCCCTCCCAGCTTTGCATCTCTGCTCCGATGCAGCAGGAACTTCGCATAATTTTCGAAGCCCGAAACGAACTCGCCGATATGGTCGCCAAACTTGGCGTAGCGGCCATCGATATGCGGCAGGTTCGGAGTCGCGGTGGTGACCTCCTTTGTTTTCGTCGGCCGCATCTGATCGGAGTTTATGTTGATCCATTCAATTTTTATTCTGGAATTCCAGTCCGAAGTCATTCCGCCGATCGCAAAGACCTTGTTGTCGGGAGACAGTCCATAGGCGGGAAGCAAGCCGACCATCATGACCGAATTGGCGACGATTTCCATAGCGGCGTCGAAGGCCTGCGCATCGGCGTCTTGGGTTTTGTGCTCCTCGGCATTTGCCTGGAGGATCGTTTCCAGGTCGATTGGCACCGGGTGATCGCCGGCCGCAATCATGTTTTCCTGATGCACATCAGTGGCCACGAAGCAATGGAAGAGCGCAAGCCAAGCACCGGCTCGCCGGAAAAATCGCTTGCAGCCATCCTGATCGGCACATCCCGTATGCTCGATGAATTTGGTCCAACCGTAGCCATCACGCGCGATTGCGCACGCCGCTTTCAGCTCGACCGGGGGGTCGGCCCGGTTCAATCGGCCGACTAAAGCGCACCAGGCTGCATCGACCCGTAAATCCTTTGGCTTGTACACGACCCGCGAGTCATCCTCGAAAGTGATGATCTGGATCGTTTGGCCGCCGTTGTGCGGATCGGAGAGATCACCCTCGATCTTGGTGATCCGGCAGTCGGAAGTGGAATGGAGGATATCGCGACGGATAGATGCCAGATCGGCGTCAAGGCGCAGGATAAATTTGCGCCACGTATCGATCCACTGCCGCGTTATCGAAGCGATCAACCGCAAAAGTACCGGCTTGTCTTCGAAAAGACGCCGGAAACCGCCGGTTTTCATTCCGGCGACGAATTGGTCGTAACGCGATGTGTCGGCGTCGTGCTGTGGCTTCCCTACATCGGGCGGCGTTCCACTGGCGTCCCGAGCCTTTACGAAGCGCTCGTAGATTGCCGGAGTGGTTAGGTTGGACAGCTCCTTGAGAAACGAAAGGCGCAGGCAAGCGCGAGCCGAATCCTTCAGGTTGTCGACCGCTCGCGCACCGATTCCAGACCAAACCAGCGCCTCGGCTTGCTCAACTAGCGGCGTGAACAGGTGTTCGAATGCACAAGGCTCAGTCTGGTCAAGCGCTGCAATCGGTTTGGCGTTTTTAGTTGGACTTTGCAGCGCTGCCTCAATCCAGATTGCGTCGTCGATCCACGCAGGCGGAGAGATAGAAGCTTTGCGGCGAACGTTGGAAAATCTCGACAGCACCTGATCGATCGCCAAACCGTCCCGATTCAGCCGCCGGCCAAACAGCGACCAGTCGCCGCTGGCACACGACCGGCACCATGCGGCGAGGCGCCGTGCGGCCAAATCGGCATCGCCTTTCTGGCCAGGTAACGGTTCGAAATCATCCGACAGAAGTTCGTCAATAGTTGCGGCGCGAACGATCAATTGCTCGTAGAAAGCATCCACATTTCTCTCCGATCGGGATACCCGGGCCGGGGTTCATTCTATTACTGGTAAGCTTGAGGTCATAATCCTGGCCGGCCGAACCCATGATGCGGGTCGGGGCCGCACCGGCGAATGCCGTTTGTCGCAGAGATTGGAGAGGATCAAGCGATTTTTTGGCGTCCCAAATGGGGACACCCGTCGGCATCTTAGGCAGTGCCTGAAACGATCCCGCGGCTCCAAGTAATAGAGTAGATTCAAGAGGTTTATCTGGATAAATCAATATTTTGATAGACTTTACTTTGTATGGGCCGGATGATTAAATGTGCCTTGGGGGGATCAACAGAATTTCTCCTCCTGATCGCTGGCGAACGAAAGGATCAATGCCATGAGTGACACTAGGACCGGGTTTGACCGGACTGAAGAAGATATCCTCACCTACGAAGTCTCCGACGAGGCGCTGGAGACCGCGGCGGGCAAGGGGAAAGAGAAAGCGGGGAACTACACACTCGGTTTCTGCACCGGTATGAGTGTCTGCCCCGGCAACTGACCGGTTTTATTTGGTTGGTCGCGGCTTCTAAGTTTCGACCCTATCTGCCGGACCGATAAACTCTCCGACGAGGCGCCGCCTACGACGGCGTCTCGTCGTCTGCTTTTCAATTATTTTCTTTTTCTGTCTGCCGCTGTTGCAAGAGGCGTTTTTTACGCCTGCGGATTAGCATTGCCAGCAACCAGCCGAATGGCCAGCAAAATCCATTTTGTCGTGGCGCCGTTACGCTGGCGCTGTAGGTTAAAAAACTTATAATTATAGACGTTGGTCGTCGCTCGCGGAGTTGCGAGCTTCATTGGAGCATCAGATGAATCGGCGGTCCCTGCTGACATCCGCCCTGCTCGCGCTCGCGGCACGAGGGCTTCCGCTACCCGCCTGGACGCGCAGCGCCGAAGCGGAGGAAAAGAATACAAGCCTGGTGTGGCGGCATGGCGTATCGCATTTCGGCGACCTGAAATATCCGTCCGGCTTCAAGCAATTCGACTACGTCAACGCGACTGCATCCAAGGCCGGCGCGGCGCGGCTGATCGTGCTCGGCACCTACGATAACTTCAACATGGTGGTGGCCGGAATCAAAGGAACGCTTTTCCTGGGCATCAACCTCATTCACGACACCCTGTTGGTACCGGCGCTCGACGAGGTGTCGAGCGAATATGGGTTGCTTGCCGAGGCGGTAAGCTATCCTGACAACTTCTCCTCGGCCTCCTACCGCCTGCGCGCGGAAGCGAAGTGGCACGACGGCAAGCCTGTTACGCCCGATGACGTGATATTTTCCTTCAACGCTTTCAAAAAATTTAGTCCTCAGGCTGCCTCCGACTATCGCCACGTCGTCAAAGCAGAAAAAACCGGAGATCGCGAAGTCACCTTCACGTTCGATGGGCCCGGAAACCGCGCGCTGCCGCAGGTTGTCGGGCATCTCACCATCCTGGCCAAGCATTGGTGGGAGGGAACCAACAAGGACGGTAAGAAACGCAGTATCGGCGAAACCACGCTCGAACCGCCAATGAGCAGCGGCCCCTACCGTATAAAGGAGTTTTCGCCCGGCCGCGCCGTGGTCTACGAGCGGGTCAAGGACTATTGGGGCAAAGACCTCAACGTCAATATCGGCCGTGATAATTTCGACGAGCTGCGGTTCGAATATTTCCGCGATGCAACGGTCGCTATCGAATCATTCAAGGCAGGCCGCGTCGATTGGCGCATCGAGAACAGCGCCAAGAACTGGGCTAACGCCTACGACTTCCCAGCAGTCAACGAAAAGCGGGTCATCCTCGAGGAATTCCCCATCAACAATATCGGTTTGATGCAGGCCTTCGCCTTCAACATTCGCCGCGACAAATTCAAGGATCCGCGCGTTCGGCTCGCCTTCAATTACGCGTTCGATTTCGAGGAGATGAACAAGCAGATTTTCTTCGGCCAGTATAAGCGCATCACCAGCTATTTCGAGGGCACCGAGCTTGCCGCCACTGGGCTGCCGACCGGCAAGGAGCTCGAACTCCTGAAAACAGTGCGCGACAAGGTTCCCGCGCAAGTTTTTACCACGGCCTATTCCAATCCGGTTTGCGGCACTCCAGCGAAAGTCCGCAATAATCTGCGCAAGGCCGTGCGCCTGTTGAGAGAGGCAAGCTACGAGGTGCGCAACCAGCAGCTCATTGATAAAAAGACAGGCGAGCCTTTCACCATCGAATTCCTCACGAATGCCCCAGCCTTCGAACGCGTCTTCTTGTTCTACAAACCCTCGCTCGATCGCCTCGGCATCACCGTGTCGGTCCGTGTGGTCGATTTGGCGCAATATATTAACCGGCTGCGCAACTGGGATTTCGACATCATCACTTACGTCTGGGGAGAATCACTCTTGCCCGGCAACGAGCAGCGCGGCTACTGGGGTACGCAGGCGGCCGATCAGCCGGGCTCCGAAAATGTGATCGGCATTAAAAATCCAGCGGTTGACGCGATGATTGAGAAGATCATTTTCGCCAAGAACCGCGAGGATCTCGTTGCCGCCACCAAGGCGCTCGACCGCGTGCTGTTGTGGAACCATTACGTCGTGCCGCAATGGGCCTACGGGAAAATGCGCACCGCGCGCTGGGACCGCTTCAGCCATCCCAAAACTTTGCCGAAATACGGCATTTCGGCGTTCCCGACCTTGTGGTGGTGGGATGCCGACAAGGCAGCCAAGCTGGAAAGCCGCCAGTGAATTCAATAAGGCGACGCTGTCAGGCGACCTCGGTCGCAGATGCCGCCGGCCGCGTCTAATTCCGCCTTGCTACTGCCCGGCCGGGTTGCCGTTGCGGCGTCGCGACGAGGATGGGGGTACGGATTTCATTTCCGCTATCGAGCGCGAGCAGCGGCGTCAGATTGGGGACCTGGGCGTTGGTCAACAATATCATGGTGCGGTTGTCGAGAATGAGCCAGTGTCCGTCGACCTGCGCGGCGACAACGGCGTGGTCTTGGCGGATTTTGCGGTCGTGCACAATCATGAGCCGCAAGTCGTCGTCAGCCATGCCGGCTTCGCGCAAGGCCACGAGTTTGGCGATGGCGTAATCTTCGCAATCGCCGGTGCCGGTGGCGAAGGTCATGAGCGTCGTCGTCCAAACATCCGGCACGCCAAATTTGGCGAGATCGCTCACGGGTCGGATTGCAAGATTGACCGCGCGGTTTATTTCACCGACGCGCGCCCGGCCGCTACGGGCGCGCGCGGCTTCGACGATCGCAAGGAAGCGCGCGGCGGCAGGCGGGCAAATTTTTGGATTGGAGCGGCATACTGCCAGCACACGCATTTCCACACGGATGACAGATTGCAAGGCGTGCCACCGGGTGGACATTGGACTGTCGTTCGAAGCCGACAAGCCGAACGGCCCCCGGATCGTCGGCGGCGCCGTGTGTTGTGGTGCTGTTTCCACCGGACTGAGCAAGGCAAGCTGCAGCTTTGCGACGGATCGCGCCATCGCCCCATCGCCGCACAGGCCGACGAGACTGAGCATGGCCAGCAGGCGCGCGGCAGCGCGCAATTGCGATGAATTCGACACTTTGACGCCCCTGCGCGCGGAGCGTGGTGCCGCCCTTCATGGACCGTTTTTTCCCGTCGTGCCGGGAAACGATAAGGCGCGGGGCTTTTCGGCCCGGTTAAGCGCGTGCGAAAACAACGCGACTTCATCGCGTGCGGTGAATCCGGACCGAGGGCGGTCTTTCAAACTTGAATGAATCGAGCTTTATCTTGGTGGCTCATTCGTTAGCGTTTGCCGAGCGCATCCGAAGGCGACCAAGAGATAATAGCCAACGTGGCAGGAAATTGGCGCAGCGACACGCTGATTGTTGGGCTGGGTACGCCGCAGTGGCGGTATTAAGCCGGCGCCGCCCGGTTTTGAGCTTCCAGCTCGCGCTCCATGCGACCGACATTCTGCAATAGCCGTTCGCTGGCGACCCGCAGGAAATAGAATCCAAAGGATGGATTCTGGAAATAAAGCTCCCTCACCTTGTCGTAGGTAATGGTGAGCATCTCGACGTTTTCGAGGCACTCGACCGTTTGGGTGCGCTGTTGATCCGGGGTGAGAAATCCGAGCTCGCCCACCATCTGTCCAGCCGTTAGCTGCAAGCCGAGCTCCTTGACGTGGCAACTGCCGCTCAGGATATAAAACATCTCTTCGGCGTGGTCCCCCTTCTGAAACAGGGCCGTGCCTTTCTTGTAGCTGCGCTTGTGCATGAACGGCTTCAGCCAATCCATCGACAGATCGCCTTGCGAGGCAGTGCGCACCTTCTTCACGAGCTGCAGCATTTCGTAAAGCCGCAGCGAATTCAGCGGTACGAGAATGGCGTATAGGGCAAGCGTCGGCCAGGACGGATATATTAAGCCGTAGACGACGAACAGCGCGTTACTGGCGATTTCGCACACGCGCAATGGCACCATCGTTTTCATATAGTGGCTGGCGATGTAAAGGATTCCTGCAAAAAATCCCAAGCCGACGGCAAAATCATGCATTTCCATTATGCTTTCCCCTCCGCATTGGTCGATCCGCCCGCGTCACCGTAAATTACCGTCAAACACCTATCGATGCCAGGCTCTGGCAAGCCAGATGCGCGTTGTCCCGCGGATCAATCTGCGAAACAAGAAGCGGCCGCTCTGCTCATATGTCGATAATCTGACCCTCGCGTGCCGCGATGGTGCCGGGGCGCGCATCATTGGCTTCGGCGGCGAGCAAATCCATGAAATCGTCATCGTGCGAGGGGTCGTGGTGAAACAGACAAAGTTGCTTGGCGCCAGCCTCATCGGCCAAGCGAATCCCGCGCATCCATGTGGAATGCCCCCAACCGCGACGGGAGGCGATTTCCTCCTCGGTGAACGTGGCATCATAGACAATCAGGTCGGCCCCGCGGGCGAGCGATACGAGCTCCTTGTCGCGCTTGCCCGGAAAGCCCTCGGTGTCGCTGATAAGCGAAAACACGTGGCCGTCATGCTCGAGGCGATAACCACTAGCGCCGTCCGGGTGGTCGAGCGGCGCGGTCATTAACGTCACGCCGTCATAAGGGCGCAGAATGTCGCCCGAGCTGAAATCGTGAAACTCGATCTTCGCCTTGAAAATTTCGACCTCCACCGGGAAAAGCGGCGAGCTCATTATCTTTCTCATTACCTGCTCGATGCATTCGTCTGGCAGCAAATTCCCCGTCCAAATGCGAACGCGATAACCGTCGACGAAAAACGGCGCGAAAAACGGCAGCCCAGTAATATGATCGAGATGGCAATGGCTAAGAAAAATATCACATTCGCGGATCGTTTCGTCCTTGGCGAGGACGTTGCCGAGCGCCCGCAGTCCGGTGCCGCCGTCGAAGATTAGCACATGTTTGCCGCAACGGATTTCGATACACGGCGTATTGCCGCCGTAACGAATGGTCTCCGGTCCAGGGCAGGCAATACTACCTCGGACTCCCCAAAATCGAACGCGCATGGCGATTCACCTGGTCTCCAATGTCCAAAACATCCGCGCAAGTTATTCTATTCCGATTGCTTCATTAACGCGAGGCGATCAATCATTCCGGCAAGCAACAGGCGCTATGATCGGTGGTGCCTCCATCGCTGTTCATTCACTCCCTGCGGTTGTCCAAAGGCTCCGGCGTCTATTGCGCTTCCGTTGGAATTTCGTCCCCGATAGTGTTGTGGCGTCGCGCGGCTTCAGTCTCGACCGCTATTGCAAGCTCCGGATGATGCGCGGTGAAGGCGCGAAAGTCGGCAACTTCCAGGATCAGCAAGGTCGAAGGCATCGTCGTTACCACGGTCGCCGTACGCGGGCCGCCCTCGAGCAAAGTAAACTCGCCAAAGAATGAACCCGCGCCGAGCCGGATCGGTTGCGGCTCGACCCTCACTTCAACCTCTCCGGAAGCGATGAAATACATGCAGTCGCCCGGCCGTCCGCGCCGCACCACAACATTGCGCTCCGGCAGATCGAGCCGCCGCAGCATGCGCGTCAGCTCGATGATGGCGGGCGCGTCGAGATTGCGCAGGAACGGTACGCTTGTCACCAGGTCCCAGTTGCGGATGAAATCATGGCGACGATGCTCGGCGGCAAAGCCGGTCGCGAGAATACCGGCCCACAAGCCGAAAACGCCGAGGCCGCAGACCATAACGAACGCCGCGATCAGGCGGCCAAGAGATGTTACCGGCACGGCATCGCCGTAGCCGGTAGTCGTCAACGTTGTCACCGCCCACCACAACGCGCGCGGCAAACTGCCGAACCATTCGGGTTGGCCCGTGCGCTCGAGCGCGTAGAGCGCCACGGCCGAAAGCAGGAGAACAATGAGGAAAATGACGAGAACGCTCGCCAGCGGCCGGGCTTCTTGCTTCACGACCCGTCCGAGCAGCGACAATCCCGGCACCAGGGGTGCGAGCTTGAGCAACCAAAGCGAGGCCAGTAACCAGGCGGTATCGGCAGGAGCTCCAAGCAGCAGGGCGAGTGGAATCGGCACCACGGACAGCAGGTCGAATGCACCCGGGACGGTGAGCAGGTAATTGCGCGCGCCTGTAACGGCCGCACCCGGCCGGGACTTGACCACCAGGTCGCCAGCGAAAAAGCCGAGGCAGCACCAGAGTGTAACCGCAAGCCAAGTCCGTGAACCTGTGCGCAGGTCCGGCACCGTCATCGCCGTCATCGCCGCCAGGCCGATGGCCAAAACAGAATACTGCACAATGCGATAGGCGCTGCGCCTCAACGCGCCTAGTAGGTCAAGCAGCTCTTCGATGTGGTGCGGGGACATGCGAAAGGTGCGGCTGACGGTTCCCGATTCAGGGCCTGTGGTGCCCGGAGCACTTGGGGACACTACGAGACTGCCGGGTTCTCCCGCTACCGGGATTCTGCCGCCGCCGGAGGCTCGTTTGGCTGGCGAGTTGATTTCGGCAAACAGGATTACCAGACGGTTGTATTAGCAATAAGTGGCTGAGCTGCCTGCATATTGATGCAGATTTTACGTGGGATTCTCGCCTGCGGGGGTCAAATCCAGGCCTGTCCGGCGCGCGCCCATTAATATTACTCCAGTAATTTCACGTACTTCAGGCACTTTTGATCACTGACTAAGCTGCTGGTGGCGGTAAGAATTCGTAAATAAGCCCGGCCCGGGGCTTCAACCCAAAAAGATCAAGAACTGGCCATTCAAGGCCCTACAGGATGCGGCGCTGTGCTGCTGCATGCGCAAGATTTCATTCTGACATGAGTTGGGAGTTCGGGGCGTCGGAATCCGGGCCGAGGCAATCAGCCGTCCGCCTTATCGCGGGGCGGCCGAAGGAGCGCGCCTGGGCTTTGCCGTGTGAGCGCAGAAAAGTCTTTTAACTCATGATGTTAGATCGGCTGAGCCGCGTCGTCGCTGCGTTAACTCTTCTTCCACTGCAGGCGACTAATTGCAGTGCGTATGGCATAATCGAAATGGCGGAGGCCCCAATTCAGCTATCGGTTTGGCCGCGGACAAGGTCCGCGGCCTTGCGCCCCGTCAGGTGCTAGTCGATGCAGCATAACCCATCGCGTCACGGTCACCATGCGCCGCGCTCGGAGCTGTCCGCGGCGCTCGCCGCCTGCCGTAACGCCTTCATCGGCACCGCGCTGATCAGCGGCATGAGCAATGTCCTCATGCTCACCGGTGCCATATTCATGCTGGAAATCTACGATCGCGTACTGCCGAGCCGCAGTATGGCGACGCTGGTCGGCCTGGTGGTGCTGGTCGCCGGTCTATACACGGCGCTCGGCGTTCTCGACGCCATCCGCACGCGCGTTTTGGCGCGCATCGGCGGGGCGCTCGACGAGATGCTGAGCAGCCGCGTCTACGACACCTTGGTGCGCCTGCCGTTGCGCATCGGCAGCCGCAGCGAGGGCAACCAGCCGCTACGCGACCTCGACGCCATCCGCTCCTTTCTCTCAAGCCTCGGCCCGATCGCCCTATTTGATCTGCCGTGGCTCCCGATTTATCTCGCGGTCTGCTTCGCGTTCCACCCGCTGATCGGTTTCACCGCGCTGGGTGGGGCGATCGTGCTCATCGCGCTGACGCTGGTGACCGAGATGCTCATGCGCGCGCCAAGCAAAGCGGCAACCGAGGCAGCCATCGTGCGCAACAGCCTCGCCGAAGCCAGCCGCCGCAACGCCGAGGCGCTCACCGCCATGGGCATGGTTGGGCGGATGGCGCAACGTTGGGGCGATGCCAACAATCAATTTTTGCGGAATCAGCGCCTTACCAATGACGTCGGCGGCAGCCTCGGTGCCATCTCCAAGGTGCTGCGCCTGATGCTGCAGTCCGGCGTGCTCGCGGTCGGCGCTTATCTCGTGATCCATCAGGAGGCGACTGCCGGCATCATCATCGCCGGTTCGATCCTGAGCGCGCGTGCGCTGGCGCCGATCGACCTCGCCATCGCTCATTGGAAGGGCTTCGTCGCCGCCCGGCAGAGCTGGCGGCGCCTGAACACTCTGCTGGCGGCATTGCCCGCGCAAACAGAGCCAATGGCATTGCAGGCGCCTGCGCATCGGCTGACGGTCGAGAGCATCAGCGCCTCGCCGCCCGGGGTGCAGAAAATCGTCGTGCAGGATATCAGCTTCAAGCTTGAGGCTGGTCAGGGTCTCGGCATCATCGGCCCAAGCGGATCCGGCAAGTCGTCGTTGGCGCGGCTGCTGGTCGGGGTCTGGTACCCGGTGCGTGGCAAGGTGCGGCTCGATGGCGCTGCGCTCGATCAATGGTCGCCCGACGCGCTCGGCCGTCACATCGGCTATCTGCCGCAGGATGTCGAGCTGCTTGGCGGCACGGTGGCGCAGAACATCGCCCGCTTCGAGGCCAAACCGGATTCCGAAGCGATCATTGCCGCGGCCAAGGCGGTCGGCGTCCACGACATGATCGTCGGGCTGCCCGCGGGCTACGATACGCCTATCGGCGAACACGGCTCCGCGCTCTCGGTCGGCCAGGCGCAGCGGGTCGCACTCGCCCGCGCCGTCTACCGCGATCCGTTTCTGGTCGTTCTCGACGAGCCGAATTCCCACCTCGACTCCGAGGGTGATGAAGCGCTTACGCGTGCAATCCTCGGCGTACGCGAACGCAGGGGCATTATAATCGTCATTGCGCACCGTCCGAGTGCCATTGCCGGCGTCGATCAGCTGCTTGTCATGAATCAGGGGCGGATGCAGGCGTTCGGTCCGAAAGACGAAATCCTGTCGAAAGTATTGCAGCGGCCAGCCGCTGGGCCACGGCCGCTGAAGGTGGTCCCCGACAGCGGGAGTGCAGGCGCATGAACAAGCTGCAAGCCCGGCCGATCGCCGCGCGGCTCCTCGATTGGTTCAAGCAACTGACGCCGGGTACACCCGGCAGCTCGCAGGCCTCCATCCACCGCCATCTTCTGGCCGGCGTTTTGATCGTGGTTTTGCTCGGCGGCGGCGTCGGCGGCTGGGCCGCTACCGCCCAGCTTTCCAGCGCGCTGATCGCCGAGGGATCGATCGTCGTCGATTCGAATGTCAAGAAGGTGCAGCATCCGACCGGCGGCATCGTCGGCAAACTGTTCGTGCGCGATGGCGATCGCGTCAAGGCGGGCGAGATCCTCGTCCAGCTCGACGAAACGGTCATGCGCGCCAACCTGGCGATCGTCACCAAAGGTCTCGACGAGCTTATGGCACGCAAAGCGCGGCTGGAAGCCGAGCGAGATGGCGCCGCCAGCATCGTCTTCCCGCCCGAGCTGGTCGCGCACGGCGAAAATTCGGATGCCAGGGAAGCCGTCTCCAGCGAGCGCAAGCTGTTCCAGTTACGCCGCACGGCACGGCTCGGTCAAAAGGCGCAGTTGCAGCAACGGATCGAGCAACTGGAGCAGGAGACCTCCGGCATCGAGGCTCAGCAAGCCGCCAAAACCAAGGAGATCGAGCTGATAAGCCACGAACTCGAGGGCGTGCGCGAGCTTTACAAAAAGAATCTTGTGCAGATCACGCGGTTGACGCAGCTTGAACGCGAAGCCGCGCGGCTTTCCGGCGAGCGTGCGCAATTGATTGCGTCAGCAGCGCAGACGAAGGGCAAGATATCGGAGATCCGTCTGCAGATCATCCAGATCGATCAGGATCTCAGCAGCGAAGTCGCCAAGGAGCTGCGCGATATTGACAGCAAGATCGGCGAATTCGTCGAGCGCAAGGTGACGGCCGAGGACCAGTTGCGCCGCACCGACATCCGCGCCCCGCAAGCCGGGACCGTGTTTCAATCGACCGTTCATACCGTCGGCGGCGTGATCACGGCGGGCGCACCGATCATGTTGATCGTCCCCGACGCTGACAAACTGCAGGTTGAGGCCAAGGTCCACCCGCAGGACATCGATCAGGTGCAGATCGGGCAGCCTGCGGTTCTGCGTTTCTCCGCCTTCAATATACGCACGACGCCGGAAATCAATGGAACGATTACGCGCGTCTCGGCGGACATCACCACCGATCAACGTACTGGGCAGAACTATTACACCATTCGCGTTGCCCTGCCGCCGGACGCGGCGGCGCAGCTCGGCGACGTCAAGCTCCTGCCCGGCATGCCGGTCGAGGCCTTCGTGCAGACCGGCGAACGGACCGTCATCTCCTATCTGATGAAGCCGCTGCGCGACCAGTTCATGCGGGCATTTCGCGAGAAGTGATGCTATGGCGGAGGTGTGATATTCTGCCGCGTCAGTTGCCGCCATGAACAAACTCATCAATCCGGCCGCCTGAGATGAACAAGCTTTCTCGCCTGGCGCAGTCATTTGGCATTGGGCGGGCGGTTTGCCTGTTGTTGCTGGCAGCGCTGCTTACACTACGCATCTGGGATCCGCCGCCGCTCCAATCCCTGCGTGCGCGCACCTTCGATTTCTACCAGGTGCTCAAACCGCGTGACGCCAAGTTGCGACCAGCCGTGATCGTCGATATCGACGAGGCGAGTCTGGCCGCCTTTGGGCAATGGCCGTGGCCGCGGACGCTGCTGGCCGACTTGGTCACCAAGCTTGCCAGGCTGGGAAGTGCGGCAATCGCCTTCGACATCATCTTTGCCGAACCCGACCGCATGTCTCCGGCCATTGCGGCGCAAAGCTTCCGTAATCTCGACGATCAGACTCGCGCGCAGCTGCAAAAACTTCCCAGCAACGACGAGGTTTTTGCAGATGCCATTCGGCGGTCGGGGCGCGTGATCCTCGGTCAATCGGGCCACCACCTGGCCTTGCCGCAGTCCGGTCCGCAGCCGCCCGGCGTCGGCTTCGCCATGATGGGGCCAAATCCAAGTGCCTTTCTCTTGGACTTTCCAGGCATCCTCCGGAACATTCCGGTTCTCGAACGGGCCGCCGCCGGCCGCGGCATGCTCAGCATTCGCGCCGAGTCCGACGGCGTCGTGCGCCGGGTGCCCATGGCGATGAAGGCGCAGGGCACGGTCGTTCCGACATTGACGCTGGAGATGCTGCGCGTCGTCACCCATGCCGGTGTGATCAGGATCAAGAGCGATGCCGCCGGCATCCGCAGCGTTGCCATTCCCGGTCTCGAAATGCCGACCGACCGCAACGGCCAGCTCTGGGTTCATTTCGCGCCTTATGACCCAAGCCGCTACGTATCCGCCAAGGATGTTCTGGAGGACCGGGTGCCGGCCGACCGGGTCAACCGCAAGCTGGTCTTGATCGGCACCTCAGCGATCGGACTGCGCGACATCAAGACCACGCCGATCGATCCGGCGATGTCTGGCGTCGAAGTTCACGCCCAGGTGCTGGAAAGCGTGCTGAGCAATTCGGTTCTTTCCTACCCAGACTATGCAATCGGCGCCGAGCTGGCTGCGGCAGTCATTTTCGGCCTGGCAATCATTGCGCTCGCGCCGGTTCTCGGCGCCTCGATGATGCTGGCCCTGGGCGCCGTCGTCGGCGCCGGGCTGGCGGCGGGCTCTTGGTACTTCTTCACCGAGCACCGCGTCCTGATCGACGCGACCTATCCGCTATTGGCGACGTTCCTTATCTACCTGACGCTGATTTTCATCAATTATTTTCGTGAGCAACTCCAGCGCCGTCGCATCCGCACGGCATTCGGCCAATACCTGGCGCCGTCGCTGGTCGAACAACTAGCCCATTCGCATGAGACGCTGGTGCTCGGTGGTGAGGATCGCGACATGACGATCATGTTCAGCGACGTGCGCGGCTTCACCACAATCTCGGAAATCTACAAGGACGATCCGCAAGGCTTGACGTCATTGATCAATCATTTCCTCACGCCCATGACCAACGCCATCATCGATCACAACGGCACGATCGACAAATATATCGGCGATGCGATCATGGCCTTCTGGAATGCGCCGCTCCACGATCCGGGTCACGAGATCAACGCCTGCGAAGCTGCGCTGGAAATG
Source organism: uncultured Undibacter sp. (assembly GCA_964563195.1). Lineage (GTDB taxonomy): Bacteria > Pseudomonadota > Alphaproteobacteria > Rhizobiales > Xanthobacteraceae > Pseudolabrys. Next base: position 43,273 of record CAZLWN010000002.1, read on the forward strand.
CTCCACCGCGTCGAAACGCTCAATCAACAGCGCGAGCAGCAAGCTCGGGAAACCGGCCAGCGCTTTATCCCGATCAAGATCGGCGTCGGCATCAATACCGGCCGATGCGTCGTCGGCAATATGGGCTCCGATTTGCGTTTCAACTATTCCGTGCTCGGCGACGCAGTCAATCTGGCGTCGCGCTTGGAAGGCCAGACCAAGTCCTACGGCGTTTCCATCATTATTGGTTCCAAGACGGCGCAATTGGCGCGCGAAAAATTCGCGGTGCTGGAGCTTGATTGCATTACCGTTAAAGGGAAAACCGAGCCGGAAAATATCTACACGGTGCTCGGCCGCGAGGACGTCGCCCGTAGCGAGAGTTTCAAGCACGTCCATACCGTCTTCAACGACGTGCTCAACCGCTATCGCGAGCGGGATTTCGCCGGCGCCCAGCAGGCGATCCTGCGCTGCCGCGAGGCCAGCGCCGGCTTCGGCCTCGGCCACCTCGGCGAGCTCTACGCCGCGCGCTGCTCCGCCTTCCAGCAGAACCCGCCGCCGGCGGATTGGAACGGGGTGTTTGCGCTGGAAACCAAGTAGCGACGCGACATCAAAGACCGCAAAAAATGGCGAGCAGCGATATCGCGGTGGCAGTTATCGGTGGCGGTGCGGCCGGCGCGCGTGGCTGAGGGCATCATCACCTACAAGTCGCTGTCACCCGACGTTGCTTTCGACCTTGCGCGGACCGCGCTGCAACAGTGCCGCAAGGACGTTTCCAGGTCGCCGTGGTGGTGATCGACCGCTTCGGTTCGCCGCTGATGTCGCTGCGCGATCGCTACGCCGGACTGGGCGCGCTGGCGATCGCCAGCGGCAAGGCGTGGACCGCGTTGAACTTCACCCGCGACACAAGCGAACTGATCAGAGCGATAAAATCGGGCGAACTTAGCCCAGGATTAGTCAATTTGCCGAAGCTTGTGATGCTGGCTGGCGGGCTCATCATCGAGGCGGGCCGCTCGTTGCTCGGCGGAGTGGGGGTGGCGGGGGCTTCCGGCGGCGACAAGGACGAAACCAGCGCCAAGGCCGGGCTCGCCTCGGTTCAGGACAAGGTCGAATTCTGAACGCCGTTTACGCCGAAATTGGCAGCAAAGTTGCGAACCTGCGGCACCTTGCGTGGTTGCATTGCCCATTGTGGAACCCATCTTTAGGAGAACGTACGGCGTGACGACCGTTGCGCCTATATTCGCTTTGGAAAGCGACGATTCGCAGGCTAGAACGGATCCATGAAAACAGACACCGTGGCCAGCAAGCCGCCGCGCGGCAAGGACACTGGGCCTAAGCTGGTGGTGCGCAACGCCGTGCCCGGCGATATCCCCGGCATCAGGGCACTTATGACCAAGGCCTACGCCGCGCTCGGGCCGGTCGGGGTGTATTCCGAGGCGCAACTGCTCGGTCACCAGCACCAGTTCCCCGAAGGCCAGTTCGTCGCAATTTATGAAGACAATATCGTTGGTTATTGCGTCACGTTCCGGATTGCGGGCGAGGTCGCGCTCAAGCCGCATGACTGGGTGACGATCACCGGCCGCGGCTTCGCGTCGCGCCACGACGGCAAGGGCGATTGGCTCTACGGCATGGACGTCTGCGTCGATCCGGAATTTCGCGGCCTTCGCATCGGCCAGCGGCTCTACAACGAACGCAAGCGCCTTTGCCAGCATCTGCGGTTGAAGGGCATCGTATTCGCCGGCCGCATGCCGCAACTAGCGCGGCGATGGAACTTGGTCGGCTCGGCGGAGAAATATCTCGAACTGGTGATGGCCGGAAAGCTGCGCGATCCGGTGATCGGCTTTCAGACCCGCAATGGCTTCCAACCGATTAGAATCCTGCATGACTATCTTTCGGTCGATCATGAATCGCGCGGCTACGCGACCCACATGATCTGGCGAAACCCGCAAGTGCCAGAGGACTCCGTGGTGGTCGCCGGCACGGCGACGCGCGGCCTGCAGACGGTGCGCGTGGCGGCGGTACAATATCAGCAGCGTGCGCTCACCTCGTTCGAGGAGTTCGCAAAGCAAGTCGAATATTCGTCGACGTGGTCGCCGACTACAAGGCGGATTTCGTTCTGTTTCCGGAACTGTTCACGCTTCAGCTGCTGTCAATCGACAACAAACGCATGCCGGCCGCTGAGGCGATCGGGACGCTAACTACCTACACCGAGCGTCTCAAGGAGCTGATGAGCCGTCTCGCGGTCAGTTATAACGTGAATATCGTCGCCGGCTCGCACCCGACGCGCGAAGCCGACAGTGAAGTCTACAACATTTGCTTCGTCTGTCTGCGCGACGGCAGCGTGCATCCTCGGAGCAAAGTTCATCCCACGCCGAGCGAGCGCTATTGGTGGAACATTAAGGGTGGCAGTGACGTCAACATCGTTCAGACCGACTGCGGCCCGATCGGCGTGCAGATCTGTTACGATTGCGAATTCCCGGAGATGACACGCTATCTGATCGACCAGGGCGCGCTCTTGCTGTTCGTGCCGTTCTGCACCGATTCACCGCAGGCTTATAACCGCGTGCGCTATTGCGCGCACGCGCGCACGGTCGAGAACCAGTGTTACGTCGTCATGGCTGTTAACGTCGGCAATCTTCCCGATGTCGAAAACATGGACATCCAGTACTCGCAAAGCTGCGTGCTGACGCCGTGCGACTTTCCCTTCGCGCGCGACGGTGTCGCCGCCGACACGACGCCGAATGTGGAGATGGTGGCAATCGCCGATCTTCAGCTCGATTCGCTGCGGGCGTCGCGGCAGGACGGGACCGTCATGAACCTGCGGGATCGCCGATTCGATCTCTATTCGTTGACCTGGGGTAAATCCTGACGCGTGCGCGAGTGGTTCTCAGCCGACTTTCGATCATGCTAACTGGATCGCCGGCTTCGCTGCCGCAGGTGATTGCCGCGCGCGGGGCCACATATTAGCTTGGGCGCCCGAAAAGCGGAGACCCAAGACCATGTCCGATGGCAAGCAAGGCCCGCTCGCCGGCATCCGCGTGCTCGATTTCACCACTCTGCTGCCGGGGCCGATGGCGACGCTGTTGCTCGCCGAAGCCGGTGCCGAAGTGATCAAGGTCGAGCACCCCGATGGCGAGAACATGCGCCGCTTCAAGCCGTCCTGGGGCAAGGAGAGCGTCATGTTCGCCATGCTCAACCGCGGCAAGAAGAGCGTGGCGGCCGACCTGAAGCGCCCGCACGCGCGTGACCGCGTCATCGCGCTTGCCAAGACCGCCGACGTCGTGGTCGAGCAATTCCGGCCCGGCGTGATGGACCGCCTGGGGCTCGGCTATGGCGCGCTAAGTGCCTTGAATCCCAGGATTATTTACTGCGCCATCACCGGCTACGGCCAGAGCGGCCCGCGCTCGACCCGCGCCGGTCATGACCTCAACTATATCGGCGATGCCGGCCTGCTGGCGCTGTCCTCGGGCCCGCCGGGTCATCGCACCGTGCCGCCGGCGCTGATCGCCGATATCGCCGGCGGCAGCTATCCGGCGATGATGAACATCCTGCTGGCGTTGCGTCAACGCGATGTGACAGGCGAGGGCACATTCATCGACGTCAGCATGACGGAAAGCGTGTTTCCCTTCACATATTGGGCGATCGGCGCGGGGCTCAGCGCCGGCGACTGGCCGGAGGACGGCGGCGACCGCCTTACCGGCGGCTCGCCGCGCTATCGTCTTTACGAGACGCGCGACGGCAAGGTGGCCGCCGTCGCCGCGCTTGAGCAGAAGTTCTGGGAATCGTTCACCGCGGCCATCGGGCTTGAGCCTGAATTTATCGACGACGAACGCGACAGAGCGGCAACCATTGCCCGCGTAACCGAGATCATCGCCGGCAAGACCGCCGCCGAATGGCTGCCGATCTTCGACCAGGGCGATTGCTGCTGCTCGATCGTGCAGGACATCCGCTCAGCGCTTGACGATCCGCATTTCAAGGCGCGCGGGTTGTTTGCGGCGCGGCTGCTCAACGAGAAAGGCCAGGTGCTGCCGGCGATCCCGGTGCCGATCGACAAGCCGCTGCGTCCTGGCGCCGCCATCGAAGCTTCGGCGCCCGCGCTCGGCGCGCACAACGCCGAATTCGGGTTTTAGGCTCGGCTTGCTTGCTTGGCCGGCGCGCGTAATCCGGCGGCAACCGCCGGGGCGATCTGCGCGGGCGTGTCGACCACCACGACGCCCGCGGCTTCCAGCGCCTTGCGTTTTCCCGCATAGCTGCCGGCACTGCCGGTGACGATGGCGCCGGCGTGGCCCATTTTCTTGCCAGGCGGGGAGGCGGCACCGGCGATGAAGGCGACCATCGGCTTACGCACTGTGCGGGCGTATTCAGCCGCGGCTTCTTCCATGCCGCCGCCGATCTCGCCGACGATCACCACGGCGTCGGTGCCGGGGTCTTCGTTGAGCGCTTGCAGCGCGTCACGCGTGGTGGTGCCGAGCATGGGATCGCCGCCGATGCCAATGAAGGCGGATTGGCCGAGCCCAGCGCGCGTCAAATTCAGGCAAACCAGCGTGCCGAGGCTACCGCTGCGCGAGATCACGCCGACGCGGCCGGGCTTGAACACGCTGGGACCGAACGCCGGCATGATGCCGACGAAACATTCGCCCGGTGTCACCAGGCCTGCGGTGTTCGGCCCGACGATGCGGGTACCGTGTTTTGCCGCCGCGGCATGCATCGCCATCACATCCTGCGCCGGAATGTGCTCGGTCAGTACCACCAGCAACTTGACGCCGGCCTCGGCCGCCGCCACGCCGGCGTCCTTCGCCATCGGCGGCGGGATGAACATGACGGCGACGTCGGCGCCGACCTTGGCGGCGGCCTCCGCGGTGCTGGCGAAGATCGGCACGCCGACATGGGCCTGGCCCGCGCGCTTGGGATTGACGCCGCCCACTACGTTTGTGCCATAGGCGATCATCTTTTCGGCCCAGAACGTGCCCTGCTTGCCGGTGATGCCGAGCACGACCACGCGGTCATTTTTGCGGACGATCATTGCGCCGCTTTCACCGCTTGCTGGATGGCGTCTTCCATGAAGTCATAGGGCTCGATAGCGAGTTCCTTGCGCACCAGGGCCACCGCCTCCTCCTCGCCGGTGCCGTGGATGGAAAAGAACACTGGCACTTTCGGCTTCAGCCTGGCCCATGCCTTCACCACGCCTTCCGCCATCACGTCGGTGCGCGCGAAGGCGCCGCAGAAATTGATCACCAGGCTTTTGACGCCGGGATTGGACAGCACCAGATCGAGCGCGATTTCGGACTTGGTGTAGGCCTCGCCGCCGATCTCGAGGAAATTGGCCGGTCGACCGTCGTAATGGCGGATCACGTCCATGGTGGTCATGGTAAGACCCGCGCCGTTCGCGAGCACGCCGACATTGCCGTCGAGCTGGATCAGCTTGAGGCCGGCCTCGGCGCCGCGCCGCTCCAGCGCGGTCATGGCGCTAGGGGAGCCATGGCCGGCGATCTCCGGCTGGCGGTAGGCTGCTGCATCGTCGAGTACGAATTTGCAGTCGAGCGCCAGCACGCGGCCGTCGGACAAGAGCGCCAGCGGGTTGATCTCTAGCAATTCCGCGTCACGCGCGCGGTAGGCGGCGTGCAGGCGCGTCAGGGTGTCGGCGATCTGCGCCTGCGCGGGGCCAAGGTCGAGGCTCTTCAGCATGCCGGCAATGCCGGCAGGCGACGGCGCAGCATCGATATCGACCAGCAGCCGGCGGATCGCTTGCGGCTTTTCGGCGGCGATCTCCTCGATATCCATGCCGCCTTCGGTGGAGAACAGGATCAGCGGCTTGCGTGCCGCGGTGTCGTGCAGTACTGCGGCGTAGAATTCGCGCGCGATCTTGGCCTGTTCCTCGATCAGCAGACGCTCGACGGTGTAGTCGCCGATGCGCATGCCGAGAATTTGCCCCGCCACCTGTCCGGCCTCTGCCGGCGTATTGGCGAGCTTGATGCCGCCGGCCTTGCCGCGTTTTCCCGTCGGCACCTGGGCCTTGACCACGCAGGGGCCGGTCTCGGCCGCCGCCTTGAGCGCTTCCGCCGCGCTGATACACAGGGTACCGCGCGGCGCGGCGATGCCAGCGGGCGCTAGGATCAGCGCCTTCGCCGCATGTTCCTCAAAATTCATCGCGTTGTTCTCAGCGGCCGAATTTGGCCCAATAGGCGCCGAACAGTTGCTCTTCGCTCGGCTTGTCCTCGGGAATGGTGGTGACGAGGTGAGTGATGTTGAGAAAGTCCATGTAGTTCAGGTTGTCGGTGATTGAATTGCCGCCCCAGGTGCCGCAGCCCATGCTGAGCGTGAAGTTGAGGCCGTTGTCGAAGCCGCCGCCATTGCCGAAGGTATGCGCCTGATTGATCAGCACGCGCACCACGTCCGAGCGTTCGGCGAGCGTGCGGCCGCGCTTCAGATCCTTGGTATGCAGCCCGACTGAGTGGCCGAGGCCCTGGTGGCGAAGTATGGCGTTAGCGATGTCGATCGCGTCGTCAAAATTCTTGGCGCGGTAGACGGTGAGTACCAGCGACAGTTTCTCGCCGGAAAACGGGTAGTCGCGGCCGACGCCGGTTTCCTCCACCATAAAAAATTTCTTGGCTTCCGCTGCCGTCGGCAGCCCGCAGCCGTGCGCAAAAACGTCGGCGTCGCGCGCGATCAACGTGCGACTTAATTTGCCGTCCGGCCACAAAGCGCGCTGGATGCGCTCCTTCTCAATCGCCGAGGCGCGATAGCCGCCGGCGCGCTCGAGCGCTGCGATCGCCTGGTCATAAACCGCATCAACCAGGATCACGGAATTTTCCGAGGAGCACGACGTGGCATTGTCGAAAATCTTCGACGCACAAATCTTCTTCGCGGCGTCGTCGAGGTCGGCGGTCTCGTCCACGATGACCGGCACGTTGCCGGTGCCGACGCCGATCGCCGGCGTGCCGCTGGAATAGGCGCGCCACACATTGTCCTGCGAGCCGGTGGCTACCACCAGGTCGGCCGCCCGCATCAGTGCCTGTGTCATATCCTTCGACGCAGGCGGCGGCAGGATTTGCACAAGATCCTGCGGCGCGCGGACCTTCTTCAGCTCGGCCCGCATGTAATCGACCGTGCGCGTGGTGGTCCGCAACCCGGCCGGGGAAGCGGCGATGATGACGGCATTGCGCCCCTTTACCGCGAACATCGCCTTGTTGACCGGCGTAGCGCCCGGATTGGTTGAGGGCGTAATCGCCGCAACCACGCCCACCGGCTTGGCGTATTTCACGATGCCACGCTTCTTGTCTTCCTCGATGATACCGACCGTTTTCACCCGCATCAGGTCGCGCAAACAGCCAAAGGTTTTGCGCTGCTTCTTGAGGATTTTGTCGGGGATATTGCCGAACTTGGTGTCCGCGACCGCCAGTTCGGCCAGCTCCTTGGCATGCGCCGGATTGTACAGCGCCCAGGCGAGCGCGGTCACCGCCTCGTCGACACGCACCTGATCGGCATCAGCGAATTCCGCCATAGCCGCGCGCGCGCGCCGCACCAGCTCGTCAACGACCGTCTTCGAGCCTGCATCTGGCGGTGATTTCACTGCCATTGTCATCGTTTTTTACCCCTGCGATCCTTAAGCAACCATTTGCGGGCGCATGTCTTCGCGTCGGATGCCCGCCACGACCACGGGCGTTTTCATGGCGTCTCGCCGGAATGGCTCGCCGAGCTCCTGATTCAGGAGAATCTCGATGAAAGTCGTTACACGATTCTTCTGCGCTTCGCAGGCTTGTCGAAGCGCCTCGGTCAGTTCGCTCTGCGTTTTGACCGTCACGCCTTTGAGACCACAGCCTTCGGCCACTTTGGCATAGCTGAGATGCGGATCGAGCTCGGTCCCGACGAAATTGTTGTCGAACCAAAGGATCGAATTGCGCTTTTCAGCGCCCCATTGGAAGTTGTGGAAGATGACCATCGTTACGCCCGGCCACTGTTCGCGCCCGATCGAGGTCATCTCATTCATCGAAATCCCGAAGGCGCCGTCGCCAGCAAAGCCGACGCAAGGCGTATCCGGATTGCCAATCTTGGCGCCGATGATCGAAGGAAAACCGTAGCCGCAGGGTCCGAACAGGCCGGGCGCCAAATATTTGCGTCCCTTGTCAAAGCTTGGATAGGCATTGCCGATAGCGCAGTTGTTGCCGATGTCGCTCGATATGATGGCGTCCTTCGGGAGCCCCGCCTGGATGGCGCGCCAGGCCTGCCGCGCCGACATTTTATCGGGCTCGCGCTTGCGAGCGTCCGCGTTCCACGTGGTCCCCGCGTCGTCCTCCTCGTGATCCATGCTGGAGAGCGTCTGCAGCCACTTGGATTTGGTCGTGTGGATCAGTGCCTTGCGCTCCTCGCGCCCGGCGTCGCCGGCCTTGGCCGAGAGCTGCGCGAGAATGGCCTGGGCGACCAACTTGGCGTCGCCGCAGATGCCGACCGTGACCGGCTTGGTCAGACCAATGCGGTCGGCATTGATATCGACCTGGATGATCTTGGCCTTCTTCGGCCAGTAGTCGATGCCATAGCCCGGCAGCGTCGAGAACGGATTGAGCCTGGTGCCGAGCGCCAGCACCACGTCGGCCTTGGCGACAACCTCCATCGCGGCCTTCGAGCCGTTGTAGCCGAGCGGACCAACGGCAAGACGATGGCTGCCGGGAAAACTGTCGTTGTGCTGATAATTATTGCAGACCGGCGCATCGAGCCGCTCGGCAAGCGCGACGCATTGGGGGATTGCGCTGCCGAGCACGACTCCCGCGCCCGACAGGATGATCGGGAATTTCGCTTCCGATAGCAGTTTCGCCGCCTCGGCAACCGCTTGGACGCCGCCGGCCGGACGCTCGAATTCAATGATGGCCGGCAAGGCGATATCGATGACCTGCGTCCAGTAGTCGCGCGGGACGTTGATCTGTGCCGGCGCCGACAAGTACTTCGCTTTCGAAATGACGCGATTCAAGACTTCCGCGACGCGTGACGGATCGCGCACCTCTTCCTGGTAGCAGACCATGTCGCGGAACAGCGCCATCTGTTCCACTTCCTGGAAGCCGCCCTGGCCGATGGTCTTATTCGCCGCCTGCGGCGTGATCAGCAGCATCGGCGTGTGGTTCCAGTAAGCGGTCTTGATGGCGGTGACGAAATTGGTGATGCCCGGGCCGTTCTGCGCGACCGCCATGGCGATCTTGCCGGTCGCGCGCGTATAGCCGTCGGCCATGTAGCCGCCGTTGCACTCGTGCGCGACGTCCCAGAACGTGATGCCGGCCTTGGGGAAAAGGTCCGAGATCGGCATGAAGGCTGAACCGATGATGCCGAAAGCGTGCTCGATGCCGTGCATCTGCAAGACTTTCACAAAAGCTTCTTCCGTCGTCATTTTCATGGCTTCATTCCCTGGATTGGAAAATCTCGGCGAGCTCGCTCGCGGCACGGCGCAGCGTAGGTAAATGGCTGCGCGCGGTTTGCTCATTCATGCGCGCTTCTGGCGCCTGGATGGCGAGTGCGGCGAGCGTCTCACCGTTCTTGCCAACCATCGGCACAGCCATGCAAACCACGCCGACAAGATATTCCTCGCGGTCGAACGAAACTTGTTGCTTGCGGATTTGCCGCAGCTCGGCCTCCAGCCGCGTCCGCTCGATGATGGTGTTTTCGGTAAAGCGGCGCAGTTCCAGGCTTTGCAGCAGCCGTTGCCGGCGCGGTGCCGCCGCCAGCGCCAGAAACAGCTTGCCGATCGCGCTGCAATGCAACGGCACGCGCGAGCCGCTGGTATAATGCAGCCGCAGCGGCCAGTGCTCGGCTTCCACGCGGTCGAGATAGACCACTTCGCCGTTGAGTAGCGTACCGATATTGCAGGTCTCATCGAGCGTGCGCACCAGGCGCTGGAGCACGACGTGGGGTGCGTCGTTACGCATCGAGGCCGACAGCACGCCGAAGGCCAGATTGGTCAGCCTGGGGCCGACGATCAAGCGTTTGCGGCCCGGCTCGCGCGCAAGATAGCCGTGGCTGACGAACCAGTCGACCAGACGGTAGGCCGTGGCTTTAGGCAATTTGAGTGATGCGATGATGTCGAGGATGTCGACCGGCCCGCTCGAAGCGGCCACGTGATCGAGGATCGCGAAAGAGCGCGCAGTGGCGCCGAGTCTTTGCTTGCGGCTCTTGATAGTAGCGCTGCCGGGAACCGAACGGCGCGGCGGCAAGGTCGCGACATGGGTCGGGGCCTCTCTTGCCGGCCGCACATTGCTGCGCCTTGCGCCGATACCGGGATTTATGCCCATGTTTTCATCACCTTACGACGCATAACGATTTTCGGCGCAGCGCGCGCCGGCCATCAATGCATGGCCGGCCCCGCATCGCGTCGCGTTGTGCCATGCGGGGCCGCCGCGTTTCAGCCGCGCTATTTCTTCTTACGCAGCTCCTTGAGCAGCGCTTCCAGATATTTGTGACGGTCCTGGAACATTTTTTGGACCTGCTCGCGCGTCATGACGTGCAACGGCGAGCCGCCGGCCTTCATCTTCGATATCACTTTTTTGTCGTGGAACATCTTCGGCACGTTCGTGGCCAGCATGGCGATCACCGGCTGCGGCGTGCCCTTCGGCGTCATGATGCCGCGGAAGTTCACGCTCGAATCGTCGACGCTGATGCCGCTCTCCTTGAACGTCGGCACGTTCGGTAGGAATTCCTTGTTACGCTCGTTGTCGGCGACCGCCAGGATTTTGAACCGTTCCTGGCCGCGGAAAGCATCCGAGAGGTTGTTGAACCCCGCCATCACTTTATTGCCCATGACCATTTGCAGCGCCGCGACGCCGCCCTTGGCCGGCACGTAAGTGAGCTTGATGTTGGCGGCTTTCTCGAGCTGCAACGTGGCGATGTGATGGCCCACATACAGGCCCGCGCCCGACACGGTGATCTTGCCCGGGTTCTTTTTGGCGAAGTCGACGAAGTCCTTCACCGAGTTGAACGGGCTGCTCTTGGGCACGATCAGCACCGCCGGGTCGGCGCCCCAATTGGCGATCGGCTCGACATTGTTGATGTTGTACTTGGTGTCGAACATGATCGACTGGGCGATGAAATGCGGAAGGTTGTAGGCGCCCAGCTGGTAACCGTCCTTGCTTGCGCTCGAGGCGAGCCAGTTCCAGCCGACCTGCCCGCCGGCGCCGGCCTTGTTGACGATCACGATGGGCTCTTTCATGTATTCGCTGCTCATCATCGTCACGATGCGGGCCTGGAAATCGGTGGCGCCGCCCGGCGGGTAGGACACCATCAACTGAATCGGCTTGTCCGGATAGTCGGCGGCGAGCACGCCCGATGCGGCAAATGCCAAACCGGCGGCCAAGACTATTCCCAGTCTGCTTAACAGCTTTGTAGCGATTGTCATTGTCGTCCTCCCTTCGGTCAAAACGTGAAGCCATGTGGCAACTGGACGCGAAGCAGTGTCCAGAAAACGAGGTAGAGCATGGCCAGAAAAACGATGGAGATCGGCACGCAGCGCTTGGCCGTTGCCAGACGGCCGCCGGCGGGCGCGTACAAGACGCCGATCGACGTGAAAGCGAGCCAGGAACTCACGTAGAACCCGAGCGTCTCTGCGATCGCCATGAACACCGCAAGAATGAGCATACCCGGCCAAATTTTGTACCACTGGGTTGCTGCCCAGGCAGCCTGCCGTTTGCCGCTATTGCGAAAATCCATAACGAACATTGCCGCACCCATCGCAACCATCGTCAAGGCGAGCATCTGCGGAAAGAAATACGCCCTCGGCGTGTCGCTGCCGAGCGCGGCCCAATACAACAACCCGCCGAGGACGATGCAGGCGATGGAGATCAGGCGTGCTGCCATGTCTCGGCCTCCTGCGTCTTGCTTCGCTTTCTCGCCCGCAACTCGGCATAGGCGCTGTAGCCGACCGAAAACAAGCACAGCGCGATCAGGACAAGATTGATGCTGCCGGTGCAAAAATACGTGAACAAGCCGTCCTGGGTGCCGGCGATAAGCCGGCCCTGCATGAAGTTGTTTTCGGCGATCGGCCCCAGGATGATGCCGAGAACTACCGGCGCCGCGCTGAAGCCGAACTTGGTTGCGAAATACATGCCGCTGCCGAGCGTCATCATCACCAGCACGTCGGAGAAACTATTCTCGACGCTGTAAGTCCCGAACACCGCGAGCACGACCACCGCCGCGGCCATGTAATTATCGGGAACCTGCATGACCCAGCGGCTCATACGGCTCATCATCAGCCCGAGCACCCCCATCAGCACCTGCCCCAACAGCAGCGAGTCGATGAACGTCCAGGTAACCTTGGCGTGCGTTGTGAATAGATTGGGACCGGGGAACAGGCCGTGGATGAGCAGCCCGCCGAGCAGTACCGCGGCGGTGGGGCTGCCCGGAACGCTGAGCGTCAGCAGCGGCACCAGCGAGGGACCCACCATCGCGTTGTTCGCCGCTTCCGAGGCAATCACGCCGTCGGGCTCGCCTTTGCCGAAATTGTCCCGGCGGGAGCTGAACTTTCGGCTCTGGTCGTAGGAGACAAGCCCGGCGATCTGGCCGCCCGCTCCGGGGATCAGCCCGACTACGATCCCGACGATGCTGCCGATGGTGAGCGCCTTGACCCGCCGAAGGTTGGTGCGCAGCGAATCGAGCACGCTGCGGTTCTCCATTTCAAACATGGCGTCGCGCTGCGCGCGCGTCGCTCCCTCGAACATGCCGAACACTTGGGGGATCGCGAATAGCCCGATCAGCGCGGCGATGATGTTGATGCCGCCCTGCAGGTGATCGGTGAACACGAACCGTTCGACGCCGTTTATCGGATCGTAGCCGACGGTCGAAAGCCACAGGCCGAACACACCGGCGAACAGGCCCTTCAACAGCGACCCGGCGCCGAGAGACCCGATCACGGTCACGCCCAGCACCGCGGTCCAGAAAAGTTCGGACGGGCCGAATCTAAGTGCGAAATTAGCGAGTATCGGCGTGAAGAGGATCAACACCAGGACGCCGAGCACGCCGCCGATTACCGAGCTGATGAAGCAGTAGTGCAGCGCCTCGGCCGCGCGTCCCTGCCGCGCCATCGGGTGGCCGTCGAGCACCGTGGCGATGTTGGCCGGTGCCCCCGGAATATTGATCAGGATCGCGCTGACCGCGCCGCCCGCCACCGTGGAGGTGTAGACGGCGCCGAGCAGGATCAGGCTCGTGACTGGCTCCATGTGAAAGGTGAACGGAATGAGCAGCGCCACCGCCATGGTGGGACTGAGACCCGGCGCCGCGCCCAATATCAGGCCGCCGGCGGTCCCAAGCACCAGGACCAAAAGATTCCAGGGAACGAAGATCTCCGGCAGGTAACGGATGAAATCCAAGCGTGCTCTCCCTGCTAGCGCGCGCGTTCGCAGACGCGCGCGTCTGCGGCCGCGAAGAGGGCGTTCAACCATGTCCAGTGTTTGCGTGAGGCAATAACGGCCGGCAGAGCGTGGCTGCGCGCGCACCGCATTTCGTCCTCCCGTTGTAGCGCCGGCTTGCCGCCGTTTGCCAAAGTCTCATTAAACGAGACCAGCTTTCTTATAGAATAAGCAAACCATATGGCGGCCGCAATGGCGCATTGCGACTGGCGTTCTCAGGCGATGAGATTTTGGCTCGGTTAGCGCCCGCGCTCGGCGATCGGGCGGTAGGGCCGCGCCTCCGGCCCGTTATAGAGGGTGAGCGGGCGGATCAGGATATTGTTGTCGAGTTGTTCGAGCACCTGCACCACCCAGCCCGGCACGCGGCCGATGGCGAAGATCGGCACGAACAAATCGCGCTTGAGACCGAGCAGGTGGTAGACGACGCCGGAATAGAAATCGACGTTCACGTTGACGCCGTGGCGGGCGTAGGGCGCCATCGCCTTCACCACTGCCTGCAGGATTTCGTACCACTTCGGCTGGCCCATCTCCTTCGACAGTCGCTCAACGCCGGCGCGCATGTGGCGCGCGCGCGGATCCTCGGCACGATAGACCCGGTGGCCAAAGCCGGTGACGGCGGCGCCCGATTTGCGTTTTTCCTTGACGTAGTCGGCGGCACGCGCCGGATCGCCGATCTCCTCCGCCATCTTCATGACGTCCTCGGCGGCACCACCATGGGCCGGTCCCGACAGCGCGGCGATCGCCGCGGTGATCGCGGCGTGCAGGTTGGCTTCGGTGGCGATCACCACCCGGGCGGCGAAGGACGAGGCATTGGAACCGTGCTCGGCGTGCAGGATGAGATCACGGTCGATCAGTTGGGACGCATCGCGGGACGGCTTTTCGCCGCGCAGCATCCACAAAAGGTTGGCGGCGTGTGTGAGCGCCTCGTCGGCCGGCACCGGCTCGAGCCCTTCGCGGATGCGCGAATGGGCCGCGACGATCACCGGCACCTGTGCGGTCAGCCGAACCGCCTTGCGCAGGGTGGCGTCTCGCGAATTATCGGCGGTGTCCGGATCGAAGGCGGCAAGGGCGGAGACTGCCGTGCGCATCAGGTCCATCGGGTGTGCGTGTTTGATCGAACGCACGATATCCAGCACCGGCGCCGGCAGCTTGCGCGCCGATTTAAGCTGTGCATCAAAGTCGGCCAGTTCCTGCACGGTCGGCAAGTCGCCGTAGAGCAGAAGCCAGGCGGTCTCCTCGAAGGTCGAATTTTCTGCAAGATCATGGATCGAATAGCCGCGATAGCGCAGCTCGCCCGCCTTGCCGTCGATGAAGGTGCAGGGCGAACGATCGAAATAGACACCTTTGAGTCCGCGGTGAATCTTGATCGCTTCGGCTGTTTCAGTCATTGATGGCCCCTTCGGTTGCGCATGATTCTACCCGAAAACCGGTGCCCATCCCCGATCAGGTCGAGGACAAGCTTTTAGGGGATCATGCGCGCTCGCGCGATTTGGCGTTTTCTCACGCGGTGAGAAGTATGGATTTGATCGGCCGGTTGTTTGATATCGCACGTCAGCGCCATCGCAAAATCGTTTTGCCCGAGGGTGAGGATGCGCGCATTGTCGCGGCCGCCCTGCGTCTCAACGCTGATAAGATCGCGCAGCCGATCCTGCTTGGCGCTGCCGACGCGATTCGGAGTGTTGCGAGCGGAATTGGCGCGTCGCTCGATGGCATCGAATTGATCGATCCGCGCAACGATGCGCGGCTCAAAGCCTATGGCGAAACCTGCGCAGCCGCGCGCCCGTCGATGACGCCAGCTATGGCGATAAGGTTGGTGGGCAAGCCCCTGTATTTCGGCGGCATGATGGTGCGCCAGGGCGATGCCGATGCCATGGTCGCAGGCGCCTCCAATCCGACCCGCCGCGTGATCGAGGCCGGATTGATGACGGTGGGCCTGGCCGATGATATTGAGCTGCCGTCGAGCTGCTTTCTGATGGTCGTGCCGGATTTTCGGAAAAAGGGCCCGCGCGCCTTCGTGTTCGCCGATTGCGCGGTCAACGCCGATCCGGGCGCACGCCAGCTCGCCGACATCGCCATCGCCTCGGCACGCAGCGCGGAAAGCTTGCTCGGCGAAACCCCGCGCGTCGCCATGCTGTCGTTCTCGACCAAGGGCAGCGCGCAACATGCGCGCGTCGACAAGGTGCGCGAGGCGCTTGAATTCATACGGCAACGCACACCTTCGCTGGCCGTCGACGGCGAATTTCAGGCCGATGCTGCGCTGGTTCCCGAGGTGGCGGCCAAGAAGCTCAAGGAGCCGAGCGCTGTGGCCGGCCAGGCCAATGTCTTGATCTTTCCGGACCTCGATTCCGGCAATATCGGCTATAAATTGACGCAATGGCTTGGCGGCGCGCAGGCGATCGGCCCGTTTCTGCAAGGCTTTGCCAAACCGATCAGCGACCTGTCGCGGGCGGCCAGCGAAGACGACATCGTCACCACCTGCGCGGTGGTGCTGGCCATGAGCTAGCGCGGTCCGGGCGCGACTGTGTATCCTTGTTTCCATGGAACTGCGCCATCTGCGTTATTTCCTCGCCGTGGCCGATACGGCGGTAGTGGGTGTGCCAGTTCCGGCATTGGCGAAGCCATTGCCGCAGCGCTGCTTGAGCGCGGCAGTGATGGGCGCCGACGAGGCCACGCTGTTCCGCAAGGTGATCTGGCCGGGCGCGCTGCCCTACATCATCACTGGCGCGCGGCTCGCCTTCGGCCGCGCCTGGATCGGCGTCATCGGCGGCGAATTGCTGGCAAGCCCCAAGCTCGGCCTCGGTGAGATCATCTTTAATGCCGCCGAGTTCCTCAACGCCGGCGTCATGCTCTCAACGCTCATCGCCATCGTGGTGATCGGCGTGTTCTTCGAGCGCTTCGTGTTCCAGACGTTGGAGCAGGTGACCGTGCGGCGCTGGGGCATGGTGGCGGGCTCGGATGGCTGACACCGGGCGCGGGCAGGGCCGCTATTCGCCGCCTCGATAAAACGCCGCGGCATCCTGGGTGAACGCCTTGCGCGAGGCCGGGTCGAGATAGAGCATGTGTCCGCCGCGATAGAGCTTGAGCGCGACGCGGCGCCGCGGCTCGACCGGCGGCAGATGGTCGAGCACGTAGCGCGACATGGCGTAGGGCGTGACCATATCGGATAGCCCGTGCGCGACCAGCAAGCGGAACGACGGGTTGAACGACAGCAGCACGCGCAGCTCTTCCTCGGCGCTCGTCTGCGCCCGGCCGCCATGCCAGTCCCAGTGGCGCGTGACGTCGTTTGCCAGCAGCTGATAGGTCATTGGCGTCTTGAAGCCAAGATCATTGCGGGCGTAACCGGCAAAGCCGCCGCCATAGGCGCGCGCCACGCCGTCGAGAATCGGATCGGGGCCATGCGCCGACCTTTGCTCGGGGTAGGGATCGTCGACGGCAAAAGTTGCGTCGTAGCGGGTGACGATCTTGCCGGCATGTAAAGTCTTGACGTAGGCGCCGGTGATGAAGCCGCGCGCCTTTGTCACGACGTCGAGCGGCAGCCCCGATATCTGCGCGACGCGCCGGTAGAACGGGCGCGCCGCATCGCCCTGTAGCGGCGGTCCTGCAAGCGTCGTCAGATAATCGGTCATGGCGAATTTTTCAGCCTCGCCAAGCGCCTGGCGGTTGAAGGTGCCGTTGCGTTCCAGCTCGGTGGCCGCCAGCGACGGCAATAGCAGTGCCGCGCGCAACGCCGACTGGTTGTCGCCGAAAGTGAGCCAGCCTTCCAGCATCGGCGATAGCATCACGATGCCGGAAACGGCGATGCCCTGCTCGCGCTCCAGCGCGCGCGCCGTCTTGGCGGCGCGGAAGCCGCCATAGCTCTCGCCCAGCAGATATTTCGGCGAGCCGGCGCGGTCATTCTTGGCGACATAGAGCGCCACCGCCTTAGCCATCGAATCGGCGTCACTGCGGATGTTCCAGAAGTGCTTGGCGTCGTCGGATTTCACCGTGCGGCTCCAGCCGGTGCCGATCGGATCGATTAGCACCAGGTCGGTAAAGCGCAGCCAGGTATCGGGATTATCATGCAGCGCGGCTTGCGTCGCGTCGCGATTGTTCGGACCCATTTCTAGAATGCGCGGGCCGACCAGGCCGAGATGCAGGAAGGCTGACGCTGCGCCCGGGCCGCCGTTGAAGGCGAAGGTCAGCGGCCGATTCGCCGCACCGTTCTTGGCGACATAGGCGGTATAAAACACCGCCGCGCTTTGCTCGCCGGACTGGTCGTAGAAGGCAAGCGTACCTGCGGTCGCCATATATGCGAGCTTGCCCTGCGCAGTATCAATCGCATGTTCAGTGACGGAGTCGGCAGGCAGCAGCCGCAAGATGCCTTTGCCGGCGGGCTGATGCTGGACCTGGGCAGGCTTGCCACTTTTATCGTGGGCGCCTTTATCCTGGGCGCCTTTGTCTCGGGCAGTAGTACCGAATGTGCCTGCGACGAGAATCGCCAGCGTGAACGTGAGCCGCAGGATGGCAGCTATTTTCATTTGGTCCGGCTCTCCCGCGCGGGCCACGACGCGCAATAGTCCCTGGCTAGCCCGCCAAAAGTAAGTCTTACCGGCGGCGGAAATTGGGCCGGCGCTGCTGCGGCGATGGGACCGGAGCATCACCCTTGTGACGGAAGCTGATGCGCCCGCGCTTGAGGTCATAGGGCGACATTTCCACAATCACGCGGTCGCCGACGCCGGTGCGGATGCGGAATTTGCGCATCTTGCCGGCGGTGTAGGCCAGCACCTCATGCTCGTTGTCGAGCTTCACCCGGAAATTGCCGTCCGGCAGAACCTCGGTGACCGTCCCGTCGAATTCCAGCAGTTCTTCCTTCGCCATCCAGTGGTCTCCAATGAAGTCCGTCTACGCGCGGCTGTCCACGTTGCGACGCGGCCCGCGCGGGCGCTGCAGGAATGTAACATTTCCGATGCCGTTTGGCTCCCCTTGCGGGGCATCATGGCGGGGGGCCTGTGGGCGGCCGGCCTGATGGCCATTCCGGCTGGACCGGTCATGCTGGCCGTTGCCGCCGTTAGGCCCGCGCTTTTGCCCATTGCCACGAGGATGCGGCCGGCCGTTCTGGCGGTTGGCCGCATGCTGCGCCAGCTGCGGGTTCGGCCGTCCACCGGTGCGGCGGTCGGTCGACGGGATCGACATGCGGATCAGCCGCTCGATGTCGCGCAAGTATGCGCGTTCCTCATGGTCGCAAAACGAGATCGCCACGCCGTCGGCGCCGGCGCGCGCGGTGCGGCCGATGCGGTGGACGTAGGATTCCGGGATGTTCGGCAGATCGTAGTTGAATACGTGACTGACGCCGTCCACGTCGATGCCGCGGGCGGCGATGTCGGTGGCGATCAGGGTACGTAGTTTTCCGTCACGGAAGGCCGAGAGCACGCGCTCGCGCTGGCTCTGCGACTTGTTGCCGTGGATCGCCTCGGCGGTAAGGCCGGCCTTATGCAAACCACGCACGACCTTGTCGGCGCCGTGCTTGGTGCGGGTAAAAACCAGCACGCGCTCGACCGGCTCGCTCTTGAGCAGCTCGGCCAGCATCGCCGGCTTGGAGGCTTTTTCGGTGAAAATGACGCGCTGGGCGACTCGCTCGACGGTGGTGGCTTGCGGCGTCACCGCCACGCGGGCGGGGTTGTGCAGCATCTGGTCGGCGAGCCGGATGATTTCCTGCGGCATGGTGGCGGAGAAGAACAGCGTTTGCCGCTCTTTCGGCAGCATGGCGACAACGCGCTTTATGTCGTGGATGAAGCCCATGTCGAGCATGCGATCGGCTTCGTCGAGCACTAACACCTCGACTTGGTCGAGGCGCAGCGCGCGTTGCTGCACGAGATCGAGCAGACGCCCAGGCGTGGCCACCAGAACCTCCAACCCGCGTGCGACGCCGCGAATCTGTCGGTTGATTGGCACGCCGCCGATCGCCAGCTCAATGGCGAGCGGGCGAATGTGTCGGCCATAGACGCGGAAGCTGTCGGCGATCTGGCCGGACAATTCGCGCGTCGGCGAGAGCACCAGCACGCGGGCCGATTTGCGCTCGGGACGCTGCCGCTTGTTGAAGAGGTGGTTGAGGATCGGCAGCGCGAAGGCTGCGGTCTTGCCGGTCCCGGTCTGCGCAATGCCGATGACATCGCGGCCTTGGCGTGCGAGCGGGATGGTCTGGGCTTGGATCGGAGTGGGAGTGATGTATTTTTCTTCCGCGAGCGCGCGGATGATCGGCTCTGCGAGGCCGAAATCGTTAAACGAAGTCAAAGAGTCTCTTTCTTATATGGCGAATCGGCCGGCTCGCTCATGCGAGCGGCGGAATCGCGGGTATCTCAAAGACATCCCGCGTGGCCTGGGAATGTCGATCGGTTGGAGAAACGGAAGAGGCGGGGCGAAAATCGTTTTAAGAGTTTTCGTGCACGCAGCCCGCGAACCCGAGATCGGGTCTTTCATCCGCTGCGGTGCATATGACAGGCCGTGATGGTCTTTTCAAGGCACCGGCCGCGGCTTTAGCGCCAAATGATGAATAAAGTGCATGGACCTAACCCGCGACGCCCGATGGACAAGGCGCGGCAGATCGGGGATGGTCGGGCCCGAAAATCCAATTCCAGGCCGTTTTAAGCTGTTCGGAGCGTCGAAATGCCGTTTCCCCGGGCATCCCAGGCTCTTTCCCGCTTCACCGTTCTCGACCTGACGCGCGTGCGTTCAGGCCCGACCTGCGTGCGCGAGCTTGCCGATTGGGGCGCCAACGTCATCAAGATCGAGACGCTGCCGCACCTGGAGAAGGGCGAGGCGCCGGGCGGCCCGCGCGACAATGCCGACTTCCAGAACCTGCACCGCAACAAGCGCAGCATCACGCTCGACCTCAAATCGCCGCAGGGCTTGGCGGCCTTCAAGCGCATGGTCGAGAAGGCCGATGTGGTGGTGGAGAATTTCCGCCCCGACGTGAAGACGCGGCTCGGCATCGATTACGAGCAGCTCAAGCAGATCAACAAGGGCATTGTGCTTGCCAGCATTTCCGGCTTCGGCCAGGACGGGCCCTATCGCGACCGTCCGGGCTTCGACCAGATCGCGCAAGGCATGGGCGGGCTGATGTCGATCACAGGCCTGCCGGGGCAGGGCCCGGTGCGCGTCGGCATCCCGGTCGCCGATCTGTCCGCCGGCGTGTTTTGCGCGCTCGGCATCCTGGTGGCGCTGCTCGAGCGTGAAACTTCCGGCGAGGGGCAGTGGGTTACCACTTCGCTGCTGCAGGCGCAGATCTTCATGCTCGACTTCCAGGCCGCGCGCTGGCTGCAAATGCATGAAGTGGCCAAGCAGGCCGGCAATAACCACCCGACCAGCATTCCCACCGGCGTGTTCAAGACCAGGGACGGGCACATCAACATCGCCTCCGCCGGCCAGGTGATGTGGGAGCGGCTGTGCAACACAATCGAGGCGCCCGATCTGATCGATCATCCCGAGTTCAAGACCAGTGACCTGCGCTCCAAGAACCGCGACGCCCTCAATGCCGAGATCGAGAAGCGCACGAAGAACAAATCGAGCGCGGTGTGGATCGCCATTTTCAACAAGACCGGCGTACCTTGCGGGCCGATCTATTCAATCGACCAGATGTTCGGCGATCCGCAGGTCAAGCATTTGGGGATCGCCCAGAGCGCGACGCGCCCGAACGGCGAACAGCAGACCTTCGTCGGCCAGCCGGTTTCGCTCTCGCGCACGCCCAGCAAGATCGTCGCCACCCCACCCGACCAGGGCCAGCACACCGACGAGGTGCTCAAGGAATTCGGCTTCGCGGACGGCGAGATCGCCGAGCTGCACAAGGCCAAGGCGGTCTAAGGATGAAGACAAGGAGCCCGTGAATGACCCAGACCGACAAAATGCTGTCCCGCAAGGAGGGCGGCGTCGGCTATTTGATCTTCAACAATCCCGAGCGCCACAACGCGGTGTCGCTGGAAATGTGGGAGGCTGCCACGGCCATCCTCGCCGACTTCGCGGCCGACAAGGAGGTGCGCGTGGTGGTGCTCACCGGCGCCGGCGGTAAGGCCTTCGCCTCGGGCGCCGACATCTCCAAGTTCGAGAGCGAGCGTTCCAGCAAAACCGCGATCGAGCTCTATAATGCCATGGTCGACAAGGCCAATACCGCGGTCTACGAGTTTGCCAAGCCGACCATCGCCATGATCCGCGGCTATTGCATCGGCGGTGGCGTCGGCCTGGCGCTGTGCTGCGACCTGCGCATCTGTTCGGACAATTCGAAATTCGGCGTGCCGGCCGCCAAGCTCGGCCTCGGCTATGGCTTCACCGGCATCAAGAAGCTAGTGGACATCGTCGGCCCATCATTCGCCAAGGAAATCTTCTTCACCGCCCGCCAGTTCACCGCCACCGAAGCCTTGCAGATGGGCCTGGTCAATCGCGTATTGCCGGAAGACGAGCTCGAAAAATACGTCAAGGACTATGCCGGCACCATCAGCGGCAACGCGCCTTTGACGGTCAATGCGGTCAAATACATCGTCGGCCAGGTGGTGAAGGACGAATCCCAGCGTGATATGAAAAAGTGCGCCGACTTGGTGGCGCAATGCTTCGCCAGCAACGACTATATCGAGGGCCGCAAGGCCTTCATGGAAAAGCGCAAACCGGAATTCACCGGGTCTTAGAAAGCGCTAGCCGCCTAAATCAACCACCCAGGAACAGCCGCGCGACGTCTGGGTCTTCCAGGAGATCGCTGCCTCGGCCGGCCTTGGCAAGCTGGCCCGACACCAGCACATAGCCGATGTCGGCGAAGTCGAGGCCCTTCTTGGCGTTCTGCTCGACCATGACGATGGTCTTGCCCTCGCTGTGCTGCAGATCGTCGAGAATCTCGAACACCATGTCGATGAAGCGCGGCTCGAGGCCGATCGACGGCTCGTCCACCAGCAGCACGTCCGGCTCCATCACCAGCGCGCGGGAAATCTCCAGCAGCCGCCGCTCGCCGCCGGACAGAACTTTCGCCGGCTGGTGCCGCCGCTCGGCTAGGCGCGCGTATTTGGCAAAGATCTTATCCGCGGCCGCGTGCGATTTAGCCTTGCTCCGTTTAAGAAAGCCGCCCATCCAGAGGTTTTCCTCCACGGTCATCTCGGGAAACACCGAATTGTCCTGCAGGATGTAGGCGATGCCGGCTTGGCTGAGCTTCTCGTTGGACGACAGCTTGGTCACTTCGCGCCCGTTGACCTTGATGCTGCCGTCCGTGACGTCGGCAAAGCCGAAAATCGAATGCAATACGGTTGATTTGCCCGCGCCGTTCGGGCCGATCAGGCAAAGCGACTGGCCCTTGCCGACGTGCAATGAAAAGTCGTGCAGGATTTCCATCGGGCCGTAGCCGGAGCGCAGATGATCGACGGTGAGGAAATTGTCCCCCTTGACCAACGCGTCGAGCGCTTCGACCGGCGGCGCGTTCTCGGCGATGCGCTCGGCGTCGCGCTGCACGTCGTCGACCGACATGATGGCGGTGACGTCGCCGAAATCGCGCGTCTTTTCCCGACTCATGTCAGTGTGCTCCCAGATAGGCGTCGATAACGTTGGGATCGTTACGGATTTTGTCGGGCGTACCGGACGCCAGCAATTCGCCGTGCGCCAGGCAATAGATGTGCTGAGCCAGATTCATGATCACGCGCATGTTGTGCTCGATCACGAACAAGGTGATGCCGAACTGGGCGTTGGCGCGCTTGAGGCGGTCGATCAGCCCGTTGATCAGCGTCGGATTGATGCCAGCCGTCGGCTCGTCGAGCATCAGAAGTTTCGGCTCGTTCATCAGCGCCATGGCAAATTCGAGCAGCTTCTGTTGACCGAACGACAGCGATCCAGCGCGCAACAGGCGTTTCTCGTAGAGCCCGACGAATTCCAGCATTTCCTCGGCGTGCTTGCTCACCTGCGGGTCGTGCTGGCCATGGAACAGCTCGCCGAAGCCGCGCTTTCGCACCGATGCCGAGATGACCATGTTCTGCATGCAGGTCATCTGACCGTAGATGCGGGTCTGCTGAAACGTGCGCAGCATCCCGAGCCGCGCGATCTGCGCCACCCGCAGCGTGGAAATCTCCTCGCTCTCGAAGCGGATCGAGCCGCCGTCGATCGGATACTGGCCGACGATGGAGGAAAACAGCGTGGTCTTGCCGGAGCCGTTGGGGCCGATCAGTCCGACGATGGCGCCTTCCGGTACTTCCAGCGAAATCTCCTTGTTGGCCTGCACGCCGCCGAAGGATTTCGACACGTTTTCGATTTCGAGCAGTGCGGTCATTCCGCCGGCTCCCTTGCCGGCCCGCGATCGACGCGATGGCCGAACATTTCGGGGAATTTCTCCCGCACCCAGCCAAGGATGCCCTGCGGGAAGAACACCACGATGAGCACGATCATCAGGCCGAGCGCGACGCGCTGCCACCCGAGCAGATAGGTCCAGAACACTTCCTTGAGCACCTGGAAGATGGCGGCGCCGATCACCGGGCCCCAGATGGTGCCCTTGCCGCCGAGGATCGCCATCAGCACCATCCAAACGCCGTAGGTTTCGCCGGCGAAGGCGACGTCGATCGGATCGATGAAGCGCTTGAGGTTGCCGAGAATGCCGCCGGAGAGGCCGAGGAATACGGCGGCGAAAGTCCAGGCGGTCACCTTGATGCGGGTGGTCGGAAGCCCCATGGCCTCCGCCTTGTCCTCGTCGTCGCGGATGGCGTTGAGCGCCAATCCGAATCGGGTCGACAGCAGCCAGCGGATCACGACGAAGCACGCGACCGCCAACACAAAACTGAAGAAGTAGAAGAACTGGGCGAGATCGCCGATGCCGCGCGGCGCGTTGGGCGGCGTCATGCCGGAGCCGGCGCCAATCCATTCCCAGCCGGCCGCGATCTGTCCAGCCGCGACGCCGAGGCCGAGCGTGCAAATCGCAAAATAATGTCCGCGCATGCCGAGTACGACCGAGCCGAAAAATGCCGCGACCAAGCCCGCGAGCAGGGCGGCAAACGGCAGGCCGATCGCCAAGCCGGTCAGATATTGCGGGACTGTGAAGACGTAGATGGTGGCGTCGCCGCCGTCCGAGGCGGTGTAATTGCTGATGTCGTAAAGCAGCCCGACCTGCGCCACCGCGCAGGCATAGGCGCCGACGCCGATGAACAGCACGTTGCCGAACGAGTTGTAGCCCATCTGGCCGCCGACCAGGTCCCAGGTCAGCGCGAAAACCACGAACAGCCAAAGCTCGGCCATCTGCGAATGGTAGTTGGGAAACACGAACGGCGCGGCCAATCCGAACGCGACGAGCGCGGCGTAACCGATGAGTTTTTGCGGCGGAAATGTCATTTGAGATACTGCCGCTTGGCTGCAAGCCGGGTGTTGCGCCAGACCAGCACCACCACCAGCAGGCCGAACACGAAGGCAAGCTGGAACTCGGCGCCGAGTACGAAGCCGGCAATGTTCTCGGCGGCACCGAGCCCGAGTCCGGCGAAGACGACGCCGGCTAGGTTGCCGAGGCCGGCAACGATGACGATCATGAAAGCACGGATGGTGTAGGGCAGCCCGATATAGGGATGGATGTTGTAGGTCATCGCCACCAGCGCGCCGGCGGCGCCGCAAATCGCCGCGTTCAAGCCGAACGTGATGGCATATAGCTTGTCGGTGTCGACGCCGAGCACGCGCGCCGCCCGCGCGTTCTGCGAGGTGGCGCGGATGGCTTGGCCGAGTCGCGAATAGCGCAGGAACGCCACCAGACAACCGCCGAGCATGATGGCGAGGAAGAAGGCGGCGATCTTGATGTTTGATATCGAAACCAGGCCGCCAAACAGCAGCGAAGTCCCGAGTTCAGATTGGGCGGTCCATATATCGCCGGTAAACGCGGTGTTCATCAATTGCTGCATCAGGATCGACAGACCGAATGTCGCCAGCAGCGACACGAACAGGTCGCGGTCGACCACACGGAACACGACCAGCCGGTAGAGCGCCCAGCCGACGCCGTACAAGATGACGGGCGCGACCACCACCCCGAACAGCGGATGGATGCCGTTCCAGAACAGGATCATGGTGACATAGCCGCCGAGCATGACGAATTCACCCTGCGCAATGTTGATGATGTTCATCACGCCCCAGACCAGGGCCATGCCATAGGCCGCGAGCGCGAATATCGCGCCGACCAGCAGGCCGTTGATCACCAGGTCGGCGGTGATTACCGGCGCGTTAATCAGGATCATGAGATTATCGAGCACGAGAAAGGTCTCCCTTCTCTCGGCGGGCTACGATTTGAAAAATATGGCTCGGCCGGGGCAATCTTGCCCCGGCCGAATTTTCAAACGCCGATGATCAATTCATCGCCGGGCGGGGTACAACCGCCTTCTTCTCAGCGAACTTCGAGGGCGCCACGACGTAGAGCTTGCCGCCCAAGATCTGATAGAGCGCCATCGGCTTGGCGGTGTTCTTGCCGGTCTTATCGAACTTGATGTGACCGTAGAACGTGTCGAGGTCGGTCTTGGTCAAGGCCTGACGCACGGCCTCCTTGTCGATCTTGCCGGCCCGGTGCAGGGCGTCGGCATAGACGATGACGGCCGCGGCCGACTCAGCCGCCTGGTACGGCGGTACTTCTTTGTACTTTTCCACGAATTCCTTCTGGAAGTTCGCGGCTTTGCCGAACACCTTGCCCGAATAGGTAAGCGTCGGCGCCCACTGGGTCGGGCACAGGAAGTATTCAACCGTGCCGCCGTACTTCGCGATGAGCTTGCCCGAATCGCACTGGGTCATGGCGATGATCGGCACGTTGACTTTGAGTTCGCCGATCTGCCGCGCGGCGGTCACGGCGCCCTTGGTGTGGCCGGAGGTGACCAGGATGTCAGGCTTGAGCGCCTTCACTTTAGTGAGCGACGGCGAAATGTCGCTCAGGTCACGCGGCATCTGGTCGTCGACGACCAGCTTCATACCGTACTTCTTCATGCGCTCGACCACGCCGGCGCGGATGTCCTTGCTGAAGGGGTCGTTCTCGACGATGACCGCGACGCGCAACTGATTGGGTTTCTTGTTGAGCGCGCCGGCGTTCTCGGCCGCGAGATCGATCACGCTGGCGAGATACTGGTCGGCGGTCGACAGCGTGGCGAAGATGTATTTCCAGCCGTTGGTGAACAACGAGCGGGACGCGCCGTTGGCTTCCACCATCGGGACCTTGTTCGCTTCGGTCACCGGCGCGATCGCCTTGGTGAGACCGGAGCTATAGGGCCCGAGGATGAACTTGATGCCGTCCTGCTTGATCAGTCGCTCGGCCAATTCGGCGCCGCGCGCCGGGGTCGATTCATCGTCGTAGAACTTGACGGCCAGCTTGTAGGTCTTGCCGCCGACCTTCACGCCGCCCTGCGAATTGATCTTGTCGACCGCGAGTTGATAGCCCTTCGTGGTGAAGACGCCGTTGGTCGAATATTTGCCGGTCTGGGACACGGCCGCGCCGAGGGTGATGACGTCCTCGGCCGAAGCGACGTTGTAGGCGAAAATCGCGCCGGCCACGCCGAGCGCGAGGGTAATAGGTAAACGCATATTGTGTCCTCCCAATCTGGTTGTATCGCCGTCTGGATGCGGCGTTTTCCGGAATCTTGCGTTCCGTTGCGGGGCCGGCCACCCACTTAGACATCTTGGCCGACGGCCCGGTACGCCGCTTAAATGGATCATAACATTGAATATTCTGCCCTGGCCAACTCTAAATGCACCTAATCCCACGCCGCAATGCCGCATGCCTGCATTTCGGCTGACGTGCCCCCAACGCTTGCGCATGGCGGCCATTGTTGTTGATTCCTCAGGTTAAATCGGTCCTGCCGCAACGCGGCAGACAAGTGGCCGCGCGGGCGCGAAAGTGCTAATGCATCCCGCAATGTAATGTTCCCGAGTAACGGCGAGGTTGGCATGTATACGGAGCTTGGTCTTTTCATCGACGGCAAATGGCTCAACGGCGAAGGCCGCAAGGGCGAGGACGTCATCAATCCAGCAACCGGCAAGGCGCTGGCGCGTCTGCCGCACGCCAGCAAAGCCGATCTCGACGCCGCGCTCGCCGCCGCTGAGAAGGGCTTCGCGGTGTGGAAGGCGACCTCCGCCTATGACCGCTCCAAAATCATGCGCAAGGCCGCCGATCTGGTGCGCGAGCGCTACGACCACATTTCCAAAGTGCAGACCCAGGAGCAGGGTAAGGTCTACCTGGAGTCGCGCGCGGAAGTTCTGACTAGCGCCGACATCATCGATTGGTACGCCGAGGAAGGCCGTAGAGCTTACGGCCGCATTGTTCCCGGCCGACAGAAGGGCGTGCGCCAACTCGTGCTGCAGGAGCCGGTCGGCATCGTAGCGGCGTTCACGCCGTGGAATTTCCCGACGCTGACTCCTATCAGAAAGATCGCCGGCGCGCTCGCCGCTGGCTGCGCGATCATCATCAAGGCCTCGGAAGAGACGCCGGGCGGCTGCGTCGAGCTGGTCAAATGTTTCGCCGACGCAGGCCTACCTGCGGGCGTGCTCAATCTGGTGTTCGGCGTGCCGGCGGAAGTCTCCGAGCACTTGATCCCGCAGAAGGCGATCAAGAAAATCTCGTTCACCGGCTCGATCCCGGTCGGCAAGCATCTCGCCGGCCTCGCCGCCAAGGGCATGAAGAAGGCGACCATGGAACTGGGCGGGCATTCGCCCGTCGTCGTGTTCGCCGACGCCGATGCGGAAAAGGCCGCCGACGCCATCGCCGCCTTCAAGTACCGCAACGCCGGCCAGGTCTGCATCTCGCCGACGCGCTTCTATGTGCAGGAGCCGTCCTACAGCAAGTTCGTGGCGCGCTTCACCGAATACGCCAAGAACATCAAGATGGGTGACGGGCTGGAAAAGGGCATCACCATGGGCCCGCTCGCCAATCCGCGCCGGCTCGACGCCATGGAGTCCTTTGTCAACGATGCCAAGGACCGTGGCGGCAAGGTGCTGACCGGCGGCTCGCGCCACGGCAACCAGGGCTTCTTCTTTCAGCCCACGGTGGTCACCGAGGTGCCGGACGATGCCAAGATCATGACCACCGAGCCGTTCGGTCCGGTCGCACCCATCGTGCCGTTCAAGACCTTCGACGAGGTGGTCGAACGCGCCAATTCGCTGGAGTATGGGCTCGCCGCCTACACTTTTACCAGCTCGGCCGCTACCGCCACTGCCATCGGCGACGCCATCCAGTCCGGCATGGTGGGCGTCAACAGCGTCGCCATCTCGACGCCGGAGACGCCGTTCGGCGGCATCAAGGAGTCGGGCTACGGGTCGGAAGGCGGCATCGAGGGGCTCGAGGCCTACACCAACATCAAGTTCATCTCGCAGGGGTGAGCTTCGCAACTCCGCTCATTCCCGCGTAAGCGGGAATCCAGAACGACTGGGTCCCCGCTTTCGCGGGGACGAGCGGGGTGAGACGGCAATCCGACACTATTTCCCCTACGCCTTCCGGCACGCCTCCCACACCTTCGCCGGCGTCGCCGGCATGTCCATGTGGTCGGCGGCGCCGTTGGGGATGGCGTGCGAGATCGCGTTCATCACCGCAGCGATCGCCGCCGTGGTGCCGGCCTCGCCGGTGCCCTTGACGCCAAGCGGATTGCTCTTGGCGGGTGCCGGCCGCAGCGCCTCGCGCAGTTCCACGGGCATGATCTCGGCGTGCGGCATGCCGTAGTCCATGAACGAGCCGGTCACCAACTGCCCGCTGGCGGAATCGTAGACCGCATTTTCCACCAGCGCTTGCCCCAAGCCTTGCGCGATCGAGCCGTGCACCTGGCCCTCGACGATCATGGTGTCGAGCGGATTGCCGCAGTCGTCGACCGCCGTATAGGTGACAAGATCGACCAGGCCGGTGTCGGGATCGATTTCGACCTCGGCGATGTGGCAGCCGTTGGGGAAGGTGAGCGGCGTCTCGACCTTGTCCTTGGTGTCGAGGTTCTCGCCCAGCTCCTTGGCGCGGCGCGCCGTCTCGAACAGCGAAATCTTGCGGTCGGTGCCGACCACCTCGAAGCTGCCGTTGCGATACTGGATGTCGCCTTCGGACGCTTCCAGCAGCCCGGCGGCGATCTTCTTGCCCTTGGCCAGCATCACGTCGGCGGTATGCACGATGGCATTGCCGGCGCACATGGCCGAGCGCGAGCCGACCGAGGCAAAGCCGGTCAGCGCCATTGCGGTGTCGCCGTGGCGATGCTCAATCTTGCCGGCGTCGATCCCGAGCTTATCGGCGAGCATGCGGGGGAACACGGTGGCGTGGCCCTGGCCGGTCGATTGTACGTTGCAGCCGAGGATCAGCTTGTCACCGCCCGGAAAGCCGAGCGAAGCCTCTTCCATCGGCAGCGCGCCGGCGTGTTCGAGCATGCACGAGATGCCGATGCCGCGATATTTCTTGCGCCGTGCCGCCTCGCGCCGGCGCTTGTTGAAATTGGCATAGTCGGAAAGCTTGAGCGCGGTATCGACGATGCCGGGGAAATCACCGCTGTCATAGGTGTTGCCGATGGCGGTCTTGCAGGGCATGGCCGACGGCGGGATGAGGTTCTTCTTGCGCAGGCGCACCGGGTCCATGCCGACGACGCGCGCGGCTTCTTCCACCACGCGCTCCAGCGCGTAGTTTGCCTCCGGCCGCCCGGCGCCGCGATAGGGCCCGATCGGCACCGTGTTGGTGAAATAGCAGGCAATCCCGACGTCGACTTTCGGGATGCGGTACATGCCCGGCAGGCAGCGCGCGAAATTGTTGGTGTTGATGCCGACGCCGGCGGTGCTCACGTAAGCACCCTGATTGCAGAAATGGCGCACGCGCAAGCCCAAGAACTTGCCGTTGTCGTCGAGCGCGAGCTCGGCCTCGGTGACGGTGTCACGCGCCTGCGTGTCGGTCACAAAGGCTTCCGAGCGCGTCGATTGCCAATGCACCGGCCGGGATAGCTTGCGTGCGGCCACCAGCAACGCCGGATATTCCGGATAGGGCGGCGTCTTCATGCCGAAAGCGCCACCGACGTCCTCGGTGATGACCCGCAGTTTTTCGTTCGGCACGCCCATGACGGGGGCGACCAGCATGCGCAAATTATTGGCGCTCTGCGAGCAGACGTGCAGGGTGTAACTGTCCTTGGCGGCGTCGTATTCGCCGGTAGCCCCGCGCGTTTCCATCGACGCCACTACCATGCGCTGGTTGGTGACGCGCACCCGCGCGACCTTCGGGGCCTCCGCGATGATCCTTTCGACCTCGCGTTCATTGTCTTCGCTCGGCACCGGCCCCGGCCAATCGACGATCAGATTGCCGGGCGCTTCCGGATAAAGCTGGACGGCGCCTTTCATGGCGTCGTCGAGCGTGACCACCGCCGGCAATTCCTCGTAGTCGACCGCGACCAGATCGGCGGCGTCGAGCGCGGCGGCCAAAGTTTCCGCCACCACCATCGCTACCGGCTCGCCGCCATGCATCACCGTCTCGCCCGCGAGGGCAGGGCGGAACGGCATTACCATCTTGGCGCCGCCGCGACCCACGACGGGCGGGTGGCGCGCTACGCTGCCAACGCCAGCCGATTTCATGTCCTCGGCGGTGAACACCGCAAGCACGCCCTTGGCTTTGCGTGCCTCCTCGATCTTCACCGTCTTGACGCGGGCATGGGCATGCGGCGAGCGCACGAAGGCGGCATAGGCCTGGTTCGGCAGCCGCGGGTCGTCCATGAAGTGTCCGCTGCCGCGGATCAATGCGTCGTCTTCGACGCGCGGGTGGTGGCTGGCTGGCTTTGTCTGAGTCATCGGCAAATCCGGCGGGTGGGGTCGATGAGGGACCGTTTATAGCCGAAACTGCCGATGGTGACAGGGCCTTGCGCTGGTGTTCCGGGTGCGGCACTCAATCGCTCCCAATATAAATACGGCCGGCAGTTCCCGCGCGGCCCATTTCAGAGGGCGAAATGAGCAAGCCGCGTAGCATCGACGTCCACACCCACATCCTCACCGAGGAAACCGCGGCCCTGTTGCGCAAGGAAGCGCCCAAGGTGCCGGTGACCATCACGCCCATCAATGAGGCCGCGTCGGTGCTCGACGTGGGCGGCGTCGCCTACCGGCCGTTTCCGCGCGGCGGCTTCGACATCGCGCAGCGCCTGCGCGACATGGACGCAGCGAGCGTCGACGTGCACGTGCTCTCGGCCACGCCGCAGACCTATCTTTACAATCAGGATGCCGCGCTCACCGCCGCCACCGCCGCGATTCAGAACGCGCAGATCGCCAAGCACATCGCCAGCTACCCCGACCGTTTCTGGGGCATCGCCACGCTGCCGATGCAGGCGCCCGGACGCGCCGCCGACGAACTCAAGCGCGCCATGACCAAGCTCGGCCTGCGCGGCGCCATGATCGGCTCGCACGCGCTCGGCAAGAATCTCGACGATCCAAGTTTCGAGCCGCTGTGGGCAACAGCGGAAGAGCTCGGCGCCTTCCTCTTCATCCATCCGGTCGACATTGCCGGCGCCGACCGGCTGAAGTCTTATTACCTGCGCAACCTGATCGGCAATCCGCTCGACACCACCATCGCCGCCGCCTGCCTTTATTTCGGCGGCGTGCTCGACCGCCATCCGATGCTAAAAGTCTGCCTCGCCCATGGCGGCGGCTTCACGCCCTACCAGGCGGCGCGTTGGGAGCATGGCTGGGCAGTCCGGCCGGAGCCGAAGAAGAACGTACCGGCGCAGCCGAAGCACATAGCCGGCCGCTTCCTCTACGACACCATCCTGCATTCCTCGTCCGTACTCGAATTCCTGATCGGGCATGTGGGGGCGGATTATGTGATGCTCGGCAGTGATTATCCTTACGACATGGCCATGCTCGATTGCGCGCGCCACGTCGGCGGCCTGAACGTTGCCGATGACGCTAAAGCCGCCATCCTCGGCAAAAACGCCGAGACGCTGCTGCGGGTCTAAACATGAAAGCCGACACCAAGCGAAAATCCGCCCGCGTTCCGGTCGCCGCGGTCACGGGCCTGATCGTCGACGCCATGGTCAAGTTAGGCCTGCCGGCGGAAGATGCCGCCAAGGTAGCCGAGCTGATGCTGGAAGCCGACCTCACCGGCTCCGATGCCCATGGTGTGTTCCGCCTGCCGCAATATGTCAATCGACTGAAGATCGGCAGCACCAATCCGCGGCCTGCTATCAAGGTCGAACGCACGGCGCCAGCGACCGCGCTGGTCGACGGCGACAACGGCATGGGCCATCTGGTGGTGGCGCGCGCGGCCGAGACGGCTATTGAAATGGCGCGCGAATGCGGCGTCGCCTGGGTCGGCGCGCGCATGTCGAACCACGCCGGGGCCGCCGGCGTCTACGCCGCGCTGCCGCTCAAAGCCGGCATGATCGGCATGTATGCCGCCGTCGCCAACGCCAACCATATGCCGCTCGCAGGTGGCGCCGAGAACCTGCTCGGCACCAATCCGATTGCCGTCGCAATCCCCGCCGGCAAGGAGCCGCCGCTGGTGCTCGACATCGCCACCTCGATCGTGTCTTACGGCACCATCAAGAATCATCGCCTGCAAAACATTCCGCTGCCGCCGACTTGGATGGTGGATCCGAAAACCGGCACCGCCGTCATCGACCCGAAGAAAACCGTCGATGCGCTGCTGCTGCCCATGGGCGGCTACAAGGGCGCCGGGCTCGCGCTGATGCTGGGGCTGCTCGCCGGCACGCTCAACGGCGCGCTGTTCGGCCGCGATTGCGTCGACTTCAACGCCGAGCCCGGCAAGGTCACCAATACCGGTCAGTTCGTGGTGGCGCTCGATCCGGCGCGTTTCCAGCCGCTCGACGTCTTCAAGGGCGAGGTTGACCGCCACGCCCGCGAGCTGCGCGCATCGAAGACGCTGCCCGGTGAGAGCGTGCGGCTGCCGGGCGAAGAGCGCGCCAAGCGCCGCGCCGACCGGCTGGCCAACGGCCTGGCGCTAGCGCCGGAGCTGCTGGCCGAGCTCGACAAGCTGGCGCGGGAATTGTCGATCAAGCCGCTGCCTGCGCGTTAAGGCGTCAAGTCACAAACATGCCCGTGAATATCATACTTTTGATCTCGCCAGCGTTCCGGGCCGCGCGCTTGCAACGTGATTAACAAACCGTTTGCAAAATTGTTCTGCTGTCGTTTTTTGCCTTTAGCGACCGACTATTTTATTCCGGTATTGCTTTGCGCCGCATGATGTTTCCCGCGTTGATTCAAGAGCTCGACAATGCCGTCACCCACGGCACGCCCCAACGGCGTGCCGAGATACTCGCACGCATCACCGATATTTTTGTCGCCGGCTCTGACAGCTTTTCCACCAATCAGATCGAGCTTTTTGACGATGTCTTCGTCCGCATCACCGCAGTTATCGAACTGTCGGCACGGGCCATGCTGGCGAACCGGTTGGCAAAAGACCCGCGCGCGCCTTACATGATCTGTCACGTTTTGGCGTCCCACGACGAAATCGAAATTGCTGGCCCGGTGCTTGAACAATCCCAGCAACTCGATAATGAATTCCTGGTCGCGACCGCGCAATCCAAAAGCCAAAAGCATCTACTCGCTATTTCGCGGCGTAGCTCGATCGACGAAGCCGTCACCGATGTTCTGGTCGAACGAGGTGACCAACCCGTTGTGCTCAGCACCGCCTCCAATCCGGCGGCGCGATTTTCCGATCGCGGCTACATGACCCTGGTCAACCGGTCGGTAGACGACGGCGAGCTCACCACGCGCGTTGCCTTGCGGCGCGATATTCCCCGCGAGCATCTATTGCGCCTTCTCGTCCGGGCCTCGCACGACGTGCAGCTCAAGCTTGAGGCCGCGCATCCGTCGATGGCAAATATGATCCAGTCTGTGGTCGCCGAAGCTGCGACCATGATCCTGGACAAAGCCGGCACGCTATCGCGGGATTATGCGGTGGCACGCATGCATATCGAAACGCTGCAATCCGATGGTCAGCTTGGCGAAAGCCATATGGCGGCCTTTGCCGCAACCAACAAATTTGAGGAGACCGCGGTCGCGCTCGCAGTTCTTTGCGGCCTCACGATTGAGGCGGTCGATCGGGCGATGGTTCAGGACCGGCCGGACGCCGTCCTCGTCATGGCGAAGTCGATCGGAATGTTATGGCCGACCACCAAGGCCATCCTGCAGATGCGTGCGGGCGCGCGCGGTATTTCACCTGGCGAACTCGACCAGTGCGAAAGCACTTTTTCCCGTCTGAAACCGGGGACTGCTCGCCAGGTCATCGAATTTCAAAGCAAACGCGCTAGCGGCTCGCGATTCACCCGATCCGCCGCCTAATTCATGGAGGTACCAGACATGCCACGCGGACGTATCACCCACTCGTCGACAAAGCGCCGCCCGCGTAAAAGGGCAAGGCTTTCACCGGGATCGTCAGCGTGGTGGATCGCCCAATTTCGAATCAAATACCATCACATGACTGCCGCATTTACCGGCTCAAACGCGCGTAAATTGCTTAAAAGAATCGAAAGAATCGCATGCGCCGCTAGCTCGCTGGTTGACCCTTGGGCGACACAACAACTACCGAACGCACGCCGCGGATCAAAAAGATAATGACGTGGCTTAAACAAAAAGTAGCCTATCTGACATTTATTTTGTTGTGCGGCAGCTTTTTGTCCGCGGCGCCTATCCAAAATGTGTCCAGCGAAAATACCTACAATCGAGTTCAAGCCGGTCAGTGGGTTGTCGCCTCGATGTATTGGCAAGACAAGCTGACGTCGACGGGCAAGAGTTTCAATCCGATCGGATGGCACGCGGCCCACAGGACTTTGCCGATCGGCACATTGATCCGCGTTTCAAATCCGAAGAACCACCGCTCGATCAACATCACGATCAACGACCGCGGGCCGTTTACGCCGGGCCGCGACCTGGATCTCAGCCTCGGCGCCGGCGCCCTGTTGGGATTTGACGGCCTCGGCACCCTCTATATGGAAGTCCTGGCAATTCCCCCGGTAACGAATGTCCGGCGGCCCATCGTGGAAAACCCGTTCGCGGTGAACGACGCCAATGGCAACTGCGCCGACGCGGCTGCGTGCGGCGCCGCGCAGGCGCCCCCTCCGGCCGCCGCCCGGCAGCAGGCGGCAAACCGCTGATCGTTGCGTATTTTGCGAGCTAGGCGGCCGCCTTCACCTCGTCCGGATCGAGCGGCAATTTCACCGGCGCCTTGCGCCTCGCCGACAAATCCAAAGCCTTGGTCAGCATCAGGTTGCGGTGGGCTTCCTCCACCGTCGCCGCCGCCGTGGGCAACCCAAGGGCGACGCGGTTGAGCCAACTATCCGTTTCCTCCGCCATCGGCCCGCGCAATTCGCCGAGCGCCATGTCTCCGGGCGGATAGCTGCCCATGAAATCCACCAGCCGCGTGGCGTCGGGGTTGTAGCCCTCAGACTGCGGCTTCGACACCGCCAGCACAATGTCGCGGTGGGTGTCGTCGATGGTGAGCACGCCGGTGGTGCCGACAATGCCGACCTCAAGCGAATAGACCGCGCCCGGCCAGGTCACCGGCAGCGCCCAGGAAATATTGAGGTGATAGACGGTGCCGTCGCTGAAATTGATCATGCCGGCGGTGGCGTCGATGCCTTTGTAGGCGGGCCCCAACACCTTGTCGATCGAGCGCGCATAGCATTCGACCGGCTGTTTCGGGTCGAGGCACCACATGCAGATGTCGAGCGCGTGGGTGCCGGAGATAACCATCGGCGAGATGGTGGACGGATCATCGGTGCGCTTGTAATTGTCGATCGCCACCAGCCGGTTCATGAAGGCGCGCGAGGTCACCAGCGTGACGTCGCCCAACGCGCCGGTGCGGCATTTTTCCTTGGCTGCCAGCCACCGCCTGCGGAAGCGCTGGGTGTAGCCCACCACGGCGTCGACCTTGGCGTCCTTGATCGCCTGCAACACGCGCGCGGACTCATCGAGCCGCGTCGCCAACGGCTTCTCGATCAGCAAGGGAATCCCGCGCTCGAGCGCCGCCATGATCGGGTCGACGTGCAGGTGCTCGTCGGTGGCGATAATGGCCGCCGTCACTTCCGGCCGCTTGAGCAGTTCGACGTGGCTTTGGCTGACGAAATTAGCGTTGATCTTGGGCGCCACCTCGCCGGCGCGGTTGGGGTTCTTTTCGGCCAGCCCGATCCATTCGACCGCCGGATGGCGCGCCGCCACCTCGCCGCGGAACAGGCCGACGCGCCCGCCACCGATGATGGCCAGCCCGATGCCTTTGGCTGAATGCTTCACGGATGTGCTCCCGCCATATTCTTCTTCTTCAGGTCGGCCACCCGCGCCATCGCCTGGTTCGACAATGGCAAATCAACTGGTTCGCCCAGCTCTGCCGAAAGGTCGGCGGCCGTATAGGTCTCCATCACCATGCGTGCCGATTCCGGCGTCACCATCGGTGGCTTGTCGAGGATGCAGGCTTCCAGGAAGTGGAGGGTTTCCGGCCCCATCTGGCCGGCGAACATGTGGTCGACCTGTTCGCCCGGCATGGTGGACATCGGAAACTGCTGGCCGCCTTGCACGGTGTTGAGCCAGTTGTCGCGGTGGGTGTCGTCGAGGATGAGCGAGCCCTCGGTGCCGAGCACCTCCACCCAGGTGGCGCAATAATTGGGATAGCTCGGCGGCAGGTTCCAGCCCCCGGCGATGGTCGCCACCAGCCCATTATCGAAGGTGACGATCGAGAACATCACGTCGTAGGAGCCGTTCACCGGCTTCATGTAGCCGTAGGAGCCCTGCGAATAAACGCGCACGGGTTTGGCCGGCTCCAGCAGCCAGAACACGAAATCGAGGTCGTGGGTCGATTCCATCACCACCGGCGACAGCCGCACGCGGCTGGCGATTTTCTTGCCCAGGCTGCGTGAGAGATGCCGGCTCACCATCACCGACACCACGTTGCCGAGCGTGCCGTCGGTGATCTTCTTTTTGGCGTAGGCGAATTTGGTGTTGAAGCGCTGCGAGTAGCCGATGGTGAATTTCACCTTGTTGCGCTTGGCAATCTCGATCAGCTCGTCGGCTTCCCACAATTCCAGCGCGATCGGCTTTTCCAGCAGCACGTGTTTACCGGCCTTCAGGCAATCCTTGGCGATTGGGTAGTGGTTCGATTCCGGCGTGGTCGAGATATAAACCACCGCGATGTTGTCGTTTTTGACGATGTCCTGGTAATCGAGCGTCGCCGTCGCAGGCTTGGTGAGCGCCACCACTTCCTTGAGCCGGTCGGGCCGGATTTCGCAGATGTGTAACTTGTCCACCAGCGCCGAGCGCGACAACGTCTCCGATCGGATGCCGCCGCACCAGCCGGTGCCGATCACCGCCACTTCCACTCGTTCCACCGGTCGCTTCCCCCTTCACGATTTGCCTTAAGCCGCGCCGCTGGTCGGCCGCGCGGGCGGACACTATCTCAGGCACACAATTGCCGAAAGGGGACACGCTCGGCTTTCAGCGGGCGAAAGCGGGCGTACCCGTCCCAAAGACTTGCGCCGCGAATTGCGGATAGACTTCGGCGAGCTGCGGCGCCACCGCCTCGCGCATCAGCCTGAGCGTCTCTGCGCTCGGTGCCGGCGTTTCCGGTACCGTGGCGGGCTTGTCGAAATCGAAGCCGGTGTTCTCGGTCACCTCCTCGACGGTATGGCCGGGATGCACGCTGACAAGCGTGAAATGCCCGTCGCCAAAGCTAAACAGGCAACGGTTGGTGACCAGCGCGATCGGCCGGCCTGGGCGGTAGACGTTGCCATCGCTGATGCCGGGCGCGCTGATGAAGTCGACCTTGGGCACCAGCGTGCGGCGCGAATGCTCGGTGCGGAACAAGATCACCTTCGGCACCACGTAGTAGAGGTATGCCGAGCCGAACGAGCCGGGGAAACGCACTTTGGGATGCCCGTGCTCGCCGATCTCGACCAGATTGATGTTGCCTTGGCCGTCGATCTGCCCGCCCGACAAGAAGAACACGTCAATACGGCCTTGGCCGGCGCAGTCGAACAATTCGCGCGCGCCGTCGGTGAAGAAATTGTGCTTGCGGCTTTGCAACAGCGACACGTAGGGGCGGCCTTGCCCGCGCTCGCGCGCAAGAAGCGCCGCCGTGGCCGGGATTGGCGAGGCATTGCCGACCGCCACGTGCCGCACGTCGCCGATCAGCCGTGCAATCACGTCAGCGAGCAACTCTTCGTCGCGGAAGTTACGCGGCGCGGCGTTCATAGACATACTTGTCCAGATAGTCGGTAAAACCTTCCGGCGTCGCCGCCATGCGCGCATATAAGGCGAGATGCTCGGCATCGACGCCGTAATGGTCGGGCAGACCCAGCGGCCAGGCGCCGCGCTCGGCGACGGCAACGCTCTCGACATAGAGGCCCGGCAGCGTGCCGGCGGCCAGCACGGGATCGTCGAGCAGATTGCCGTGGTGCAGCTTCTCCACCGTCACGACGGTCTTTGCCGCCGCGTGCGCCATCATCGCCAGTTCGCGCTGCCGGCCGATCCAGACATTGCCTTGAGGATCGGCCATGGGCGCATGAAAGATCGCTACATCCGGCTTGATCGCCGGCAGCAAGACGATCGGATCGGAATTGCCGAATGGGCTGTCGATGACTTTCCAGTCGTCGCGGTATTTCAGCACGTCCGAGCCGATCAGCCCGCGCAGCGGCATGAACGGCACGCCCTTTTCCGCCGCCTGCAAGGCGGCGTGCAGCGCCGGGCAGGTGGCGTCCTTCATCGTGATCGTGCCGCTAGTGACGGCGGCGGAAAATCGCGGCGCCGGGCCGAACTCGCCGAGGCTCACCGCGCTGGTCTCCAGCGTGGCAACGCAAGCAGCGCCGATCAGCAGATCCGCTTGCAGGCTCGAGGTCGGCAGCGCCACCAGATGCAGCCGCTTGACGCCTCGTTTGATCAGCGCCCGCGTCGCCGCCATGGGCACGCCCGACACTTCGCGCGGCACCACCAGCATGCAGCCGTCGGTCACGATAGCGAGCGCCTCGTCGATGGATTTCGCCGGTTGAAACATGTCGAACCGCATAACGGCGGCATTTCCGCCATTGCCCGCCCATCTCACATTGTTGTGCTTGCAAGGTCCACTGGATTTTGCGAGTTGGGTTCGATGGACATGACCCTGCAAGACAAGCTGCGCGGCGGCCGTTTCGTAATCACCGCCGAAGTGACGCCGCCGGTATCCACCGAGCGCGGTGAGTTGCTCGCCAAAGCCCTGCCGCTGAAGGGCCTGGCCGACGCGGTCAATGTCACCGACGGCGCCGGCGCGCGCCCGCATCTGGGCAGCGTGACCGCGGCGGCGATGCTGGTGGAGGCCGGCATCGAGCCGGTCCTTCAGCTCACCTGCCGCGACCGCAACCGCATCGCCTTGCAGAGCGATCTCATCAGCGCGGCGGCCAGTGGCGTGCGCAATCTGCTGATCCTGCGCGGCGACGATCCGGACGCCGGCGACCAGCCCGACGCCAAGCCGGTGTTCGATCTCGATCCGCGCCAGTTGCTGGAAACCGCGCGCACCCTGCGCGATGCCGGCGAATTGCCGTCGGGCCGCAAAATCACCGGCCGCGCCGATTTTTTTCTCGGTGCCGCTGATAATCCGGTCGATCCGCCGCCCGGCTGGACGCCCGAAGGCCTCGAAGCCAAGATCGCCGCCGGCGCGCAATTCATCCAAACGCAGTTCTGCATGGACGCCGACGTGGTGCGCCGCTACGTGGCGCGGCTTTCCGAGCACGGCATCGCCGGCAAGGTAGCCGTCTTGGTCGGTATCGTGCCGCTGCGCTCGGCCAAATCAGCGCGCTGGATCAAGCACAAGCTCTACGGCGCCATCATCCCCGACGCTGTTATCGAGCGCATGGAGCGAGCGAGCGACCCGGCGGCGGAGGGCCGTCGCATCTGCCTCGATATGGTCGCCGCACTCGCGGGTATCCCGCACGTCGCCGGCTGTCACATCATGGCGCCGGGCAACGACGCCGCGGTGCGCGACATCATCGTCGCCGCCCGCGACAGCGTCTCGCGGCCGGCGCCGGTGTGATGGCGCTCCTCCGTCGTCCCCGCGAAAGCGGGGACCCATATGCCACAGCCTATCGATAGATTGCGGAATATGGGTCCCGGCTCTCGCGCTTCGCGCTCGGCCGGGACGACAGCGTCAATCTCGCAACCCGCGCACCGCGGCAAACAGATCGCGTACTTGCGCTTCCGAAATATTACGCGTGATGAACACCACGCGGCTCTTGCGGTCATCATCCGGCCATTCGGCGAGCTCGACCGGCGGATGCGCCAGATGCTGCACGAATTGCACCACCACCGGCCCCGGGCAGCCTTCGACGTTGAGAAAGCCCTTCACCCGCAACAGGTCGGGCCCGCGCATGGCCATCAGCGTCTCCATGGCGCGCGCAAATACCGGCCACGGCATCGGCGCCGCGTCGCTCAAAACGAAGCTCACGATGCCGTCGCTGTGGGCTGCTTCCGCGACGTAGGCGTTGCGCGCATCGGAGGCCGGCTCGGTCAACCGCGTCGGGTCGAGTTCGCCGTTGACGGCCTGCAGGATCTCCGCGCCCGGGTTGAGCGCGCGCAGGCGCGCGGCCAGTGCTTCGCCTGCGCCTTCGCCGGCAATGTCGGTCTTGGTCACCACCAGCCGGTCGGCCAGGATCACCTGCTT
Source organism: uncultured Undibacter sp. (assembly GCA_964563195.1). Classification (GTDB taxonomy): domain Bacteria; phylum Pseudomonadota; class Alphaproteobacteria; order Rhizobiales; family Xanthobacteraceae; genus Pseudolabrys. The sequence continues at coordinate 84,190 of CAZLWN010000002.1, forward strand.
GCGCGCTTCCGCCGACCAGGAAAGCGTATCTGCGCCGGTCTCGGCGTCCACCACAGTCACCAGTGCCTCGACGGCGAACACCTCGCCCAGCGCGCGGTCGGTGGCGAAGGTCTGCAGGATGGGCGAGGGATCCGCGAGCCCCGAGGTCTCGATCACGATGCGCCTGAAATCCGGCAGCTCGCCGCGTTCGCGCTCGATCACCAGGCGTCGCAGCGCGTTCTGCAAATCGCTGCGCGCCACGCAGCACAAACAGCCGTTGCCGAGCAGCACGGTCTCGTCGGCGCTTTCCCGTACCAGCGCGTCGTCGATTG
>CAZLWN010000003.1:0-79555 GCA_964563195.1 uncultured Undibacter sp.
GCGATATATCGCGGCTTCATGGGGTCTCCTTTTTCGCTCGCTAGTCTTTTTGCCCCCAGGACGCGCTTTCCGGCCGGCAAGTTTACCGCAGCACGACGACTCTCGTGCCGAAACCGACCCGCCTATATAGGTCCATGACGTCGCTGTTATGCATGCGGATGCAGCCATGGGACACAAACCTGCCGACCGAACCGGGGTTGTTGGTGCCATGGATCGCATATTCGCCACCACCGCTCAGCGTCATCGCCGCCGCGCCCATCGGGTTGTGCGGGCTGCCGCCCGGGACGACCGCTGGCAGCCGAGAATAATCCTTTCGGATTGATTCAGGCGCCGACCAACCCGGCCTGATGTATTTGCCGTCGATATAGGCCGTCCCTTGCCAGGCCATGCCTCGCCTGCCGACACCCACCGGATAGCGGATCGCCTTGCCCTCGCCGATAACGAAATAAAGGCGCCGCTGGTTCGTCTTAATGACGATCGTGCCCTCTGAATAACCGCTAAAGCGGACGATTTTCCTGGCATCGGCCGACGCCGGCGCCAACAGAACGAAGCTTACAAGCGCAAGTGTCCCGAACGGTATAATATGCATGATTCAGGCGACCCCGATCGCATGTGAACTTTGAAGCCTAAATAATTCCATCGCGGCACCGCCGCCGTCAAGATTTGGCTTGGGCCCCCACACTCGGAAATGCAAATAAAATGGCCAAAAATCAGGACAGTTGTCGCCTCCGGCGCTGCCACGTTAAGATCATATCATCATGACGAAGACGGTCGCCGCGTTCGTCTGGTTCGCCGGACTCGTCGGATGGTACATCATTCGCCACCCCTTCGAACGCAAGGCGAAGAAGATCCGGGTTCGAAAATCCCTGCTCGATTGGCGGGAGGGGAGCCTTCTCGGCATTGGCCTGCTCGGCTTGTTCGTGGTCCCGGGCGTCTATGTTTTGACGCGATTTCCCGCCTCGCTCGACCGTCCCTTCGTCCCTGTGATCGCCTGGTTGGGCCTGGTGCCACTCGTCGGGGCATTATGGCTGTTCCGCCGCAGCCACGCCGATCTAGGCAGGAATTGGTCGATCACGCTGCAAGTCCGGGAGCAGCACGTGCTGGTCAAAACCGGCGTCTATCGCCTGATCCGCCATCCGATGTATTCTTCGTTTTTTCTTCTGGGCCTCGCGCAAGCATTGCTGTTGCCCAACTGGCTTGCGGGCCTATCCGGCGTTGCGGGAGCGGGGGTACTCTTCGGGTTCCGCGTGTTGCGGGAAGAGCGGATGATGCTGGAAAGCTTCGGCGAGGAGTATCGCGCCTATATGAACCAAACCAAGCGCATCGTTCCGTGGATCGTTTAGTCCAAAGGCGCCTGGCACGGAGATAGCGCATGCGCGGGCGAATGATTCGATTGTCCGTTCCGCGGCGCATAGTTATCGACCTATTGTATTTCGCGCGCGGCATTCCCACTGTTCCGGTCCAGAAGCGCATGTCGCTTGGCGCCCTAGTGGCGGCCCGCGCCGCCTGCCACGAGCGGCCGCGTTGGACCGCCATCTTCACCAAGGCCTATGCGCTGATGGCGCGCGAGTTTCCAGAGTTCCGGCGCGCCTATGTCAAGATTCCATGGCCGCACCTCTACGAATATCCGGCCAGCAACGCCACCGTAATCTTCGAGCGCGACTACCGCGGCGAACCCGGCCTGTTCTCGATCTCGATCAAGGAGCCGGCACGACAGTCGTTGCGCGATATCGGGCGTCAGATCGAGCACGCCTCGACCGCTCTGGTCGAGCAGATCAAGGATTTCCGGCGAACAATACAATTCACGCGCCTGCCGCGGCCGCTGCGCCGGGCATTTTGGTGGATCTGCCTGAACATCGGCCGCCAACGCGGCAATTACGTCGGGACATTCGGGGTCTCGGTCTATTCGGCGCTCAACGCCGAATCGCTGCATCCGCTATCGCCACTGACCACTTTGCTAAACTACGGGGTGATGAGCAGCGACGGCGTTCTCGACGTGCGGATCATCTACGATCACCGAGTGATGGACGGGGCGATCGTGGCGCGCGCGCTGACGCGGCTGGAGGAAATCCTCAACTCGATTATCCTTGAAGAGGTGCGGGCGCTGGCGGAAACACCAGCCAAAGCGGAAAGCCTGTGAATTCACGCTGGCGTGAAACTGGCCGGCAGCACCACTGCCGCCGCGGGGGACCTGTTTTACTGTAATTGATTGTTCTATTAGGATTTTTCGCCGTCCGGCCGCTCGTCCATGGTGTCAGCGAGCATCACGATTCGGGCGAAAGTTCTGGGGGGTGTGGCTTTTCCGCACTAGAGGCAAATTATGGCAGTGCGGTATTGAATAGCGATGAGGTTGGCCGCGCCGCCGGCGATCTTTGCCGGCGACTTTTGTCAATTGTGCGGCTTTAAGCGAGGCTAGTGGCGTCGTGCGAATTCCAGTGGTTCTGATTTCTTTGATCTTAGCAGCTTTCGCGCTTGGTGGCTGTAGCTCCACTGGCGCGAACAGCGGCGCGCAAGCCTACGCGTCGGCAAAACCCAAACACAAAGTATCAACCACGAAAGTATCAACCACGGAAGTCAGCGCGCGCGATCCGTGGACGCTGCACACACCGTTCGGCATCCTGTACAGCGAAACGCCACGCGAGATGGTGAGCTATCCGAGCAAGCAGGCGCCCGGCACCATCGTCGTCGATACCCGCAATCGGTTTCTTTATTACATAATGGGCCACGACCAGGCGATGCGCTACAGCATCGCGGTCGGCGCGGAAGGTTACGGCTGGTCAGGCGTCAGCAAGGTGGCGTCGAAGCGCGAATGGCCGGATTGGACACCGACGCCCGGTATCCTCAAGCGCTATCCAGATCTGCCCCGTCACGTCGACGGCGGTTACGACAATCCACTCGGCGCGCGCGCACTCTATCTCGGCGGCACGCTCTACCGCATCCACGGCACCAACGAGCCGTGGCGCATCGGCGCCGCCGTGTCGTCGGGCTGCATCCGCTTGTCAAATGCCGATATCATCGACCTCTACAATCGGACGAAGATTGGCACGACGGTGATCGTGCGCCGGTGAGTTCCTGCCGCGGCCATTTGATCGTCGGGGTGCGGCAAGTATACTTGTCCGTTGGATACTTCTGTCGTTAGCGTTCTGCCGCCGCTGGCGTCGCCTTCCGCCGGCGGATTTCTTCAATCGTGATGGCGTTGTCGCGCTCGCCGTCGCCGCGCTGCTCGCAGGCTATCAGCACCTCGGCGAGCACCGACAGGAATGGCAGCACTTGTCCGCGCTTTTCCGCCACGCCGAGCATGGTTCTGACATCCTTCAGGTGTTGCGAGACCTTGCCCACCGGCGCGAAGTCGCCGGCTACCATCTTGCCGCCTTTGACGTCCATGATCTGCGAATAGGCAGCCGATTCACGCGCCGCCGCTAGGAAGCTCTCCAGATCGAGCCCGAGAGTTTCGGCGAACACCAGCCCTTCCGCCAGCGCTACCCGGTTGAGCCCGAGAATGTGATTGATCGCGAGCTTGGTCTTGGTGGCCGCGCCGGCCTGCCCGAGATACTGGTTGCGCGGGTAGATCACGTTCAAGACCGGCGCGGCGGCTTCGGCGGCTTTACGGGCGCCGGCGATGAGGCCATAGCCGTTGCCATGTAAGACCTGCTGGCTGGTGCCGGAGACCGGCGTATCCAGGAAGGCCAAGCCGCGCGCGGCGGCGCGGGCCGCAAGCGTTTCAATACGGTCGGGGTCGCAGGTCGACGTGCATAAGGCGATCCGCGGCGTCTTTGCGTCGCCCGCCTCGATCAGCCCGCCCTTGCCTTCGACCACGTCTTCAACTTGGCCGATGGTCATCACCGCGATCAGGTAAATTTGGCAGCGGCGGGCCATCTCGGCTACGGATTCGACCGGTTCGCCGCCTACGCGCTTGAGCTCCTCACGCCGCGGCGCCGCGATGTCGAAACCGATGACCCGATAGCCGGCGTCGAGTAACCGGTGCGCGAGCACAGTTCCCATTAAGCCGATGCCAATCAATCCGACGTCGCCCGCCACTCTCGTCTCCTCATGTCGCGAACTTTTTTCAGTTCTACGTTTCGTCCCAGTCACGCGAGCCTTGGGGGTCACCGTCATGACATCTATTCGCTGCAAGCTCGTGTGGATTGGGCCGGAATATAGCGCCGCGAAAATAAGCGGCCAACAAATTCGCTTAAGCCTATAGATCAAGGACTTTGATGCCAACAAAACGGTCACGAATTCCGATTTTGATCTTGGCGCTGGCTCACATAGGATACCGGCCGGTTAAAGCTTCATCCGGGAGGCCGCGGTTCGACGATGAATCTACAAGCCAACATCCGTGCCGACCAGCAAGGGCGCTCGCTTCGCATCAAACGCGTCGACGCCATACCGGTCGCGCTGCCACTCGCCAAGCCGATGGTGATGGCGGCTGAGCGGATCGCCACCGCCGAGAATCTCATCGTTCGCATCGAGGCTGACAATGGTCTGGTCGGCTGGGGCGAGGCCACGGTAGCACCAACCATGACCGGCGATACCCTGCCCGGCATGGTGGCTGCGGTGCGCAAGCACATGGCCCCGCTGCTGATCGGCGCCGATTCGCGCGACCGCGCCGAGCTCGCGCGGCGCTGCCGGGCGAGCATCGAGCACAATGGCGGCGCCAAGGCCGCGGTAGAAATCGCGTTGCTTGATCTCGTCGGCAAGCATCTGGGCGTTCCTTGCGTCGACCTGATCGGCGGCGCCCTGCGCCGCTCGGCGGAGAACATGTGGCTGCTCGGCAATCCGAATGTCGCCACCGACATAGCCGAAGCCAAGCACAAAGTCGCCGAGGACTACGGATATTTCAAACTGAAGGTCGGCGTGAAGCGTGTCGAGGAGGAAATCGAAGCCGCGCGGCAAATGCGCGCGGCGCTCGGGCCCGACCTGAAACTGTGCGCCGACGCCAATGCTGGCTGGACCGCGCGCCAGGCGCAAACATATCTGCGTGGCGTCGACGGCCTCGGGCTGATGTTTCTCGAGCAGCCGCTGCCCAACGATCAGACCAGCGCCACGGGTGCGCTCAACCGGCTCGGTATTCTGCCGATTTGCGGCGATGAATGTATTTCCGGCGCCGACGACATCCTGTCGCTCGGCCAGGCCGGCATCATCGGCGGTGTCAACCTCAAGCTGATCAAGGCCGGCGGCATGACGCCGTCCTTGGCGGCCGCGGCGCTGTGCAGCCAGATTGGACTGTCGTCCACCCTTGCTTGTAAGGTGGCGGGCAGCAGCATTTCATCGGCGGCGACATTGGCCGTCGCTTGCGCAGCGCCAGCGCTCGAGTGGGGCGTCAGCCTCACCCATGTCTACCTGAGCGAGGATATCGTTCGCGATCCGCTGCGGGTCGAAAACCGCAAAGTCGAATTGCGCGACGCGCCCGGGCTCGGCGTGGATATCGACGAGGATGCGGTCCGCCGCTTCACCGTTTCCTGACGCTGCTTGCCTGCACGGCTGCGCAGCAATTCTACAAGAACGGTTCTGCTCGCTTCATTAATTCATCGAGTCCAGGCTCGTTCGGATTCCGGGGCTTGCCCGGGTGAATGATCGAGACCTGGCAACTTTCCGCCGCCTCCACCAGCTGAAGGTAGGTTCCGGCATCCGGGTTGATGATGGATGCCTGTTTATTGGCGTCATAACCGAACATCTTGTCGTTGATCTGCGTGCATTCGTTGCAAGTCGTGCATCGCGCCGTTTCGATATAGGGCTCGTCCGATGGCCTTTCGGGCTCCGCTTCGGCAGCGGGCGCCGGCGTGGTTGGCGCCTCGATCGGCGCCGCAGCTGCGGGTTGGCTTTGCGCGGCCGCGGCCGCCGGCTGGGCTTGCTCGGTCACCGGCGGGGTTTGCTCGGCCCAGGCTTTCCGCTCCTGTTCAACCAGCGCAGCCGCGTGCGAGTTGTGAACGCCGCCAAGCTCTTGCAGACTGTGCCACGCCGCCATGCAAGCACGCGCCTCGCGCATCAGCTTCTCGTCGACAATCACTTTTTGCAGGCGATTTTCGCCGTCGACCATCAACAGGCACGGCACCTGCGACAAATCCTCCGATTCTCGCACCAGCAATTCGGCAACCGGCTGCATCGTGTCATCCCACTTCGCCCGCGGAACCTCGGCAAAGTGCTTGGCGCAACGCGGGTCGCAGGCCATGAAGTCGACGAAGGTGAAGGCAATGTTTTCCGAAACGAGCTGCTGGTCCTCGTCTTCATAGTCGAGGCGCTGCACCGGCCAATCAAGGTCGGTTTGCGAATTGCCGGCGAGCGAGAACCGCGATGCCCAGGTCGCTCCCGCCGACGGGTCGTAGGTGAAAGCCGGGAATGCCCGCGACTCCGCGGCGGCGGCCGCCGCCAGATAGGGCGGAATGCCGGTTCCGCTCGCGCCGGAGTAGATGTTGAACAATGCCGGCCCGGGACAGCTCAGCCCGCGGAGCACCTGCTCGCGCAGTTGGAACAGATTTGAGCTGCTCGACTGCAAGACATAGCAGGTGGCCGACCCCATCGCCGCGCTCACGAGCTGCCGACCGCGAAGCCCCGAAAACAGCAGTTCCCCGGTGATCGGCGATTGACTAAGCAGATCGTCCGTCTGCACCACCACCTTTGCCGGCAGACCGGCGGCGAATGCCTGCAGGATCAAGTCAGATTCCGCCGCCCGCAATTCCGCTGCGGGCAAACAGATGAGATATTGCGGGAATGCGGCAATATCGTTCGGATCGAGGCCATTGTCACCGAATTCGGCGAAAAAGGCGTCATGCCGTGCTTCGCTGTATTCCCCGTCGGCTTCGAGCCTGGCCATTTCGATCGCCTTGGCGAGCTCGATCATTTTCGGCAGCCGCTCGCGATAGGCCGCGACCGCATCGGTGGCGTTTTCGAACACGAAGGAATAGGCCTCGTCCGCGCCGATCCATTTGTCGCTTTCACCAGCCGGCGCATAGAAGCGTTGCGACCTGAGCGTCGACAGCAGCCCGCGCACGCGCTGGCGGCGGCTTTCCGGCAACGGCACGCTGGGTCTCGCTTCGGCGAGCAAACGGGACATCGCGTCGAAATCGAACGCGTCCTGATCCATCCCACCGACCGATGCGCGCAGCCGTTCCGCGCTCAGCCCCTCCTTCGAGCGGACAAAATCCGAACTGAGGATGTCGGAAAGCTTCATAATCAGCTTGTTGATTTCCGCCCAGTAATTTTTCGTCTTCTGGTCCTGCAGCGTCTGCCAGGCATGCTGGAACAAACGAACCGGCATCGCCTTGTCGCAGTCGATCACCTCGCCGTCGGTTTTCAACGAGGCGCGCAGGCGACTCAAACTATCCTGCAATAGTTCGTCATTACTCGCACCAATGCGACCGCCAAAGATGTCCCAAAGCTCCGACAGCGACCCGGTCGCGCCTTCTGCGGCCAGTTTGCGGATTTCCCGCTCGATGCGGATGGCGTGCCGCTTCAGCCGTTCGGCGTCGCTGTCTTGGGCGATGCTCTTCGCCGCGGCATCGACCAGCGCCGACAGCGATTGCACCGGCGCGCCATCGCCGCCCGCGCGCCCCAGCACGATCGGGAAGTCATAGCGAAGCGCCGTCAGATCCTGATATCCGGCAAGGATCGCAGGATAGAGCCCGCCTTGGGCAGGCGCATCGAACTCGCCCTGAGGCATTCTGCCGGTGAGATGGAACGCGATATGCGCTTGTGATTCCAACATCTGAACTTGCCTTAGCGTCTTTATTCGAACCTTATCGGCGGCTTACGCGCTTGGTTGCGCCTTGCTGTCCGCGTCCTGCGGCCAGACCGTGAACTTGTCGAATTCCGCTTCGAGACCCGCCTTGATGAAGCGCATCGACCGCTGCTGGCCAGCGTCGCGAAGCTCTTCGTAACAGGGCACCTCCGGGTTGTGATAAAGGATGCCGACCGGGATGGGATCCGCGACCGATGCGATCTCGCGCGCGCGATTGATATTGGACGGGTCGTGCCGCTCCTGGGTCTTGTAGACCTTGGAAATGTTCGGGCTGAGCTTCAGACCATTTTCGTGCGTGAGCAGCATGATCTTCAGTGGATCGTGCACCCACGGATCGAGCATTTTCGGCAGCCATTCCGGGCAGCGCTGCAAGATGCGCACGAACGACAAGCCCTTATGGCGGTATGCCGCCGCAATGATGTCGTAGAGCACTTCCGGTATCCAATCGACCGCTTGCGCAACGAAGGACACATTCTGCACGCCGAGTGTCACGGTCAGCGGTTGCAGCCCTTCGAGGTAGGCGCCGTGCGGCGTCGTATTGCTCTTCAGTCCGCGCGGGGAGGTCGGCGACGCCTGCATCTTCGTTAACCCGTAGATCTGGTTGTCGTGCAGCATCACCGTCATGTTCATGTTGTAGCGGATGGCGTGAATCCAATGCGCCGCGCCGATGCTGCAGCAGTCGCCATCGCCGGTGTTTACAAAGACGTTCAAATCCGGCCGCGCCATCCTGATGCCTTCGGCAACCGGCAGCGCGCGGCCATGGATGCCGTGGAACCCGTAGGTCTTCATGTAGTGGGGAAAACGGCTGGAGCAGCCGATGCCTGAGACAAACACGGTCTTTTCGGGCCGCAGATCCTCGTCGCGGCACAACCGCTGCACCGCTGCGAGAATGCCATTGTCGCCGCAACCGGTGCACCAGCGCGGCACGCCGCTCTGATAGTCCTCAAGATCGTGATGTTGATCGTACATCCGCAAGAGGCATTCGGTGGGATGAACTGTCATGGTCGCGCCTATCACCGCTGCTTGAGTTTATCGAGGAGGACGCGCTGGATCGTATTCGGCTTGATCGGCTGGCCGCGTACCTCGGTCCAGCAATCGACGTCGATCAGGTAACGAGAGCGCAGCAGCATGGCCAGCGCCGAGTAGCGGCGATTGCTCTCGTCTATGATCTCCCCGTTCGGGTCGTCACTCCAATTGCCCTCGATCGTGATCACTTTCTTGAATCGTTGCATAATTTCTTTGAGGCCCGGCGCCATCGGCTGCAGGAAAGTTAGATGCAGCGATGAGACCTTACGGCCTTCGGCACGCAGGTTCTCCACGGCTTCCTCGATCGCGCCCTTGGTGCTGCCCCAGCCGATGACCAGGAGGTCACCCTTCGGATCGCCGAACACCGGCGGGGTCTTGAGCGTACGCTGCAACGCGGCGAGCTTGAGGCTGCGCGCGCGCAGACCCGCTTCGTTGCTCTCCGGATCGTAGGCGACATGGCTCAGACGGTCATGCGCGAGCCCGGTCAAGGTATGCTCACCGCCGGGCTGGCCCGGGATAAACCGGCGCGCCAGGCCGGTCGTGGGGTTCCAGTCGTAGGGCTTGGCGCCTTCCGGCACCTCGCTCTGGTCGATCGGCGGCGCCAGCCAGGCTTCGCTGAATTGTGGCCGCAGAAACGGTTGCTGCGAGGTGCCAAGGCTTGCATCGGAGAGCACGACCACGACCATATTGAAGGTTTCGGCGATCTTGCGCGCGGTGATGACTGAATAGAAGCAGTCCTCGATCGTGGCCGGAGCGATGACAACCTTGGGCGCGTCGCCATGGCTGCCAAAAATCGATGCCATCAAGTCGCCCTGCTCGACCTTGGTCGGCTGGCCGGTGCTGGGGCCACCGCGCTGCACATTGATGACGACGAGGGGAATTTCGCCCATCACCGCAAGCCCAATCCCTTCCTGTTTGAGCGAATATCCAGGTCCGGACGTAACGGTGACGGCGCATTTGCCGGCATAGGAAGCGCCGATCGCAAAGGTGCAGGCCGCGATCTCATCCTCGGCCTGATGGACGACGCCGCCGACCTTCTCGAACACGCTGCTCAGATAGTGCGACACCGACGTGGCCGGCGTGATCGGATACATGGCGCAGATTTCCATGCCGGAGGCGAGCACGCCGAGCGCCAGCGCGGTGTTGCCGTTGACCACGATTTGCGGCTCGGTGCTGCGTTTGGCCGGAATTCGATACTTGAAATCGAGATTGTTCTCTGCCCACTCAAAGCCTGCTTCCAACAGTTTCACGTTCGGCGCAATAACGCTGGCGCCTTTTTTGCCAAAAGTAAGGGCAATCTGTTCGCGCGCGACCTGGAGATCGAAACTATAGATGCTACAGAGCATGCCCAGCGCGAACATGTTCTTGCCGCGCCGGGCATCGGCGACGACGGTCTTGCACTCGTGCTCCATCGGAATTTCGATGACCTTGTAGCCCGCCTTCACGAGCTGGTCGTGGGTCTCGACGTAAGATGTGACAATGCTCTCGTCCCTGCTTTCGCGCCACATGCTTTCCAGAAGAATTGTGCAGTCAGGCTTAAGCTCGCCGGTGCGCACGCGGCCGAGCAGCACTTGCTCATTGAAGGCGATGACGAGATCGGTTTCGTTGCCGCCATTGGTGACGCGACCCGAGCCCAGACGAATGCGATTTCCGCTGCCGCCGGCGACGCTACGCGCCGGGGGGCGAATCTCCGCCGGGATGATCTCAACGGTCCAGACGCCATTGCCCATTTGCGAAGCGATCGCTCCGAACGTTTGCCCGCACCGCTGCGCGCCCTCGCCGGAATCACTGATGATCTCGACGATATGCTCGCTCAAGGTGGTGGCCGGCTTCTCCTTCGCGGCCGCCGGACCGTTCCGGGTCTCGTGGAGGCGAGGCTTTATCGGGATTTCAGCGACGGTGTCGTTCATCGTGCACCCTTAGGCGGCGCGAATACGCACAAAACTGCGCTCGCGCAGATCAATTCCGAAGAAGGTTCCAGTTCCGGCTTCGTCGGCCTCATCGACGCCGGAATCGCGTATTCTCAAGTAGTTCTTGATGCTGCGCGCGGCCTTGCGGCCGGCGCCCATCGCCTCGATCACGGTTGCCGCGCCGGTGACAATGTCGCCGCCAGCAAAGACGCCCGCCATCGAGGTCGCAAGCGTGTCGTCAGTCTCGATGTAGCCGCGCTTGTTGAGGCGAAGTTTCGACGTCTGGCCGATAATAGGGTTCGCGTTTGTCCCGATCGCGAATACGACCTGATCGGTCTCAAACTCAAACTCGCTGCCAGCCACCGGGAGCGGACGCCGCCGCCCCGAATCGTCGGGCTCGCCGAGATCCATGCGAATGCAGCGCATGGCGCGGACACCGCTCTTCCCGTCATCGAGAATTTCAATCGGGTTAGTGAGCCAGTGAAACTCAATGCCTTCTTCCTCGGCGTGATGAACCTCTTCCGCGCGCGCGGGACACTCCGCCCGAGACCGTCGATAGATGCAGTAGACTTTCTCGGCCCCGAGCCGCAGCGAGACGCGCATTGCGTCCATGGCCGTGTTACCGGCGCCGATCACGGCGATGCGCTTACCGAGTGGAATCGGCGTATCGTAATTTGGAAAATCCTTTGCCCGCATCAGGTTGCAGCGGGTCAAGAGCTCGTTGGCGGAAAGCACACCGTTGAGGGTGTCGCCAGGGATGCCGAGCATCGAGGGATAGCCGGCGCCAGTGCCGATGAAGACGGCATCGAAGCCGAGCTCGTCGCGCATCTGCTCGATGGTAAACAGGCGGCCGACCAGCGTATTGCACTCGAACTTAACGCCGAGCTTGCGCAAATTCTCGATTTCCGCATCGACCACCGCATTGGGCAGGCGGAAATCGGGGATACCGTACTTGAGCACGCCGCCGGCCTGGTGGAAGGCCTCGAAGACGGTCACTTCGCATCCGGCCTTAGCCAGGTCCGCCGCGCAGGCCATGCCGGCGGGACCCGAACCGACGATCCCGACCTTGTATCCGGTTGGCTCGATATACGGAACGTTGCTCCATTTCTCCTTGATGGCGGTGTCGCCGACGAAACGTTCGAGGCGGCCAATCGCCACCGGTTCGAGCGTTTCCCCAACCACGCAGACGCCCTCGCACTGCGTCTCCTGCGGGCAGACGCGGCCGCATACCGAGGCCAGCAGATTGCTGGCGGTAATGACGTCATAGGCGCCACGCAAGTCCTTGGCGGTAAGCGCCTCGATGAATTTCGGGATATTAATATTGACCGGGCAGCCGGCGACGCAGTCCGGATCCGGGCATAACAGACATCGCTCTGCCTCGTTGAGCGCCTCTTTCAGGGAATAGCCGCAATTTACTTCGTCGAAATTCTTCACCCGCACTTGCGGAACCTGTTCGCGCACAGGCGTCCGCTCTTGGGGAATGCTTCGGATCGTTTTTTTCTTCTTGGCCATTCTGTCAATCTCGTACCACTAGCGAGCCATCTCAAAAACTGAGCAACCGATTCCGAAAAACTTGATTAACAATTGCGCTATCCCCCCAACACGCCGTCAAAGGGATCTGGCAGTGGCAGTCCCGATTCAGCCGCTTCTCCGCCCTTCAATGCCGGTGGAGCCCGCTGCATCATCCGGCAGTTTTCCGACCACCGTTCCAGAGCGGCCTTTTCTTCTTCGGCATAGCGCTTAAGGCGCATCATCAGATCACCGAAGTCGACCTTGTGACCGTCGAAATCGGGACCATCCACGCATGCAAACTTTATTTCGTCGCCGATCTTGACGCGGCAGCCGCCGCACATACCGGTTCCATCGACCATGATCGGGTTTAGACTGACGATCGTCTTGATTGCATGCGGACGCGTGGTGTCGGCGCAGGCCTTCATCATGATGGGCGGCCCGATCGCCACCACCTCGTCGATATTGCGATGTCCCGCGATGGCGAGCTTGATTCCGTCGCTGACAAAGCCTTTCATTCCGGCGGATCCGTCGTCGGTGCACAGGATGAGTTCATCGCAGCAGGCCCTGAATTTGTCCTCCCAGAAAATCAGCTTCTTGGTACGAAAGCCGAGAATGCCGATCACATAGGCGCCATTCTCCTTAAATCCGCGAGCCTGCGGGTAGATAGGCGCGACGCCCAGACCGCCGCCTACACAGACCACCTTCTTCTTTCCTGTGAGTGGGCTTGGCACCCCCATGGGCCCAACCATTCCATGGATTGAGGTCCCCACTTGGCAAATCTGCTGCATCTCCTTGGTCGACTTCCCGACCGCCTGAACGACCAGGGTGACGGTTCCTTTTGCGCGGTCGAAATCCGCGATCGTCAGCGGGACCCGTTCGCCGGACTCATGCGTCATCACAATGACGAATTGACCTGGCCGCGCGGCTTTCGCCATCAACGGATGATGAATGACCAAGGAATAGGTCACATCGGAAAAATCTTCACGCGCCAGAATTTTGAAACCTGGACTTGGCTTGGCGTCGACCATCGACTTGGCTCGCGAAGATGATGAGGAAAGTTCAACAATAATATATCGAATGATTGGTCCAATCACGCTTTGACATAACGCAAAGCCCGGCTTCGAATTGCCGTTAACGTCCTCTAGTTCAATAGTATGGGGACGCTCCCGGAATATGGAATATCGCTGTTAGATCAATATGTTAATCTGACAGCCCGCGGTCGAAATCGATGTCAAAAATTATCGAGATTCTCCTCGACGAGCACCGAAACATCGAAAAGCTGCTTCATGTTCTGGAGCGGGAATTGGAAGTCTTCGACCAAAGCGAGTCACCGGATTACGAAATTTTGCAGGCTATTATCGATTATTTCCAGGACTACCCCGAGAGCTACCATCACCCGAAGGAAGACATAGTTTTCGAGAAGTTAAAACTGCGGGACCCTGCCGCCGCCGCGCAAGTCGGCGAGGCGGAGGCCGAGCATCAACTTGAAACCAGCCGTTTGCGCCAATTCGCGCGGGCAGTCGAAGAGGTCTTGGCGGGCCGGGAGGTTCTGCGGCAGACCTTTCATAATGTCGTGCGTGATTTCATCGAACATCAGCGCCACCACATGGCAAAGGAAGAATCGCTATTGTTTCCAGCTGCCGCTAAGGCCTTGCGACCGGAAGATTGGGCAGAAATCGATGCGCGATTGAACAACAGAAAAGATCCATTGTTCGATGATGCAACTGAAAAGAACTTTCGCGCCCTTCAACAGACGATCGTGCGCTGGGAACAAGAGACCGAGTTAGATCGCGTGAAACCAATTCGCGTTCAAAGCTAGATACTGCGTTCAAGCCGCCTTTGCCGCCACAGGCAATAGCCAAGTCTACTGACGCGCGCGCAATCGCTGACTGTTAATGCAGTCAGAAAATTCTGAATTGGTCGCCTGGCTTACAGACAACCCGGCCTTTTGGGCACTGACGCTTGTGATGGAATTCACATCGAGTTTTTCCTACCCTCCGACCATGACGGTGGCCAGATTGAACAGAAAGGCCCGCCTGGGTCCGTGGAAAGGAGCGCATTGGGGCTGGTGGTCGGACCGCAGATTTTTGCGTTAGATGGCGCTGCGAAATCGAGCAAGAGGTACGCGATGAAGATAGCAATTTCCGGAGCGGTGAGTACGGGCAAAACCACTCTGGGGTCGGCCCTTGCGGAAACGCTTGGTCTCCCCTTTATCGAAGAAAATCTTCAGAACATGCTTGGGCCCCAAGCTGCGGGTCGATCGCAGCCAGAGGTCGTCGCTGCCGCCCTGCTGGAATGTCTTGAGAAAAAACGTGCCCTTGAAATGGCTCACGGCGAATTTGTAGTCGATCGCTCTCCGATCGACATTCTCAATTTCTGGTTCGCCTTTCGCCTGATCGATCAACCGCAAACGCAAAAAATATATGACCTCTGCGAAACCTTCATGACGGACTACGATGTTGTCATACTCCTGCCGTGGGGTGTGCTCGAGCTCCAGGCGGATATCCGTCCAGGGTCAGGCATTCGACGAAATCCCAACAGATGGGTCCAAATGAACGGCAGCGTGACGATCGCCGGTCTAGCCTATCACTTTGTGCCACCCGGCCGAATTATCAACGTGCCGAAAGACGCGGTGTCCCATGACGAGCGTCTGCGCTTCGTCATAGGACAAATTGACCGCATTAAAGGCCAGTGAGCTGCCCCCGCGAAATTGGCCCAGGTTGAATGTTAGTCCGAGATCCGTTTTGAATACAGGCGGTCAAGCAAAATATCTCGGAAGCGGTTCGCCTCAGAACAAATCATCAGCAAGCTAAGAGAGACGGAAAGCCGCATGCGGGCAAGGAAGCCAACTGGGTGGCGACCGTTTCCCAACAAAGGTTGGATTGCGATCTTCCACCTATGCGGCCCGCTCGAACCGTGGTTTGACAAGACCTGGCGACCTAGGGAAATTGAATTCGTCCGCTGACGCGGCCTTCATCCACGACCGACGAATGTCCGCTATTGGCACTTAGCGGACAATCCAACCGCGCCCGAGTTTGTCGGCTTTCGGACAAGAGCGGACAAAGGTGGCCTTCAGCTCAGGATCGTTTGTCCGCTAATGATCCAAAGCGGACATAGCAATCGGTATGCAATCGCTTCGAACGCAAATGTTTAATTTAAAGTCCGGCTTCAACGCAAATAGCCGAATTTTTTCATTTGATCGCCATGCGCGCTGACGATCGAATCAACCTGTTGCCTCGTGAGCACGTCCTTCCACTGATCGGCGCGTCCCTTACGAAAAAACCGGTCGGCATGCTTCGGCTTTTCCTGAAACCCGTCTTTTTCCTCCTGATCTCTTAGTGACTCGAACGACGACCGCTTGATCGCCAAGTCAAGCTCGGCGGCGGTTGGATTGAGAAGCAGATGACGGGCCAGCGCGCCGAATGTTTTCTCGGAATCATTCAGCATGTCTTCATAGCGCATGACGTAGATGGCCGGATGAAGCTTCCGCGTCCAGCTCTCGACATGCTGGCTCCAGGAACCCCACACTTCATGAACCCGCGTTTCGTCGATCGGCGTTTCCGCGTCTTGTGTGGCCATGACCAAGATCGCCTTGTCGATGGACTTGCCGATGTGATGGGCCAGCGAAATAGCAACGTCGAGCGGATTGCGAACAATGTAAATGGCGCCCGATGTCACCGCGAAATTGATGATGGATTGTCCACGGTCGATGACGAGGGCGTTATGGGTCTTGCAAAAGATCAATCCCTCGAATTGATCGGCGATTACTTCCTGCACCCGATGGCGAGCCTCCGCAACCTTGCGATGCTCGTTCGCCTTCGGTTCGAAGCCGCATATTTCTTTGTAGAAATGCTTGAAATTCTCGCCGAGCGAGAAACGGTTGATTGAATTGACGTCGAGTTCATCCTGCTCGCCGGCCATGACCGTGGCGAGATTGGACAGGAAGGCTCGCGTCCAGGTATTGCCCGACTTGGGGTAGGAGGCGAGCCAGACAATGCCTGAATCGGGGGTCGAACTGGCGGCAGTTTGAGTGCTCATTCGGGCCTTCCAAGCGTCGGGTGAGTGTTACATTGCTGCAACAGACGTCCGGATAATGAAATTCTCATCCACATTTTGCCGGTGGAAAGGCCGCTACACGACCCAAAGTAGTGGACCTGATTTTTCCACTGTAGCATACAAATTGGCTAGCTTGCGAACCTCGATCGTTCCATCTGGGGCTAACAATGTATCGTCTTCGTATTGGCCTATTGGCTGGCGTTTCGGCGCTGGCAATTGCCGCAGCACAACCGGAAATCGCTTCAGCTGCAGACCTGCCTGTGCGCCCGGCGCTGGCGACGAAAGCGCCGCCGGCGACGTTCAACGATCGGTGGTCATGGTGGGTTGAAGGCGGCGCCAGTGCGCTGGCCGGGGATCCCGGTGTCGCTGGCCTCGTAGGATTTGACGTTGATTCGCAACTCTGGGGATGGGAAGCAGCAATCGGTGCCGAATACCAATCGGCAATGTCTCCTTGGATTTGGAGCGCGCAGTTTCGATACAGCGGGTTTGGATCAAAATCTGCCGCCAATAATCCTGTTGGCCTCTTTTTTCCAAACGGAACTCCGTCAATTACTGTTGTCGGAAGCAATTCCGCGAGCCGCAAAGAGCATCGTTGGGTTGCCGACTTCATGGTTGGGCGAGACTTAGGCTTGGGACAGGGACAACAGGTTGCAAGAATCGGTGTCCGAATTGCTCAGATCAGAGGCAAGACCGCGGGGTCGGCACAATGGTACAATGTGCCAGGTTCTCCAGTAATTACGCCGGGAAGCTGCGCATCCCTTGCTTCGTATTGCGGCAGCGAAGTGCGTGACTACACACAAACAAATCAGTTCCTTGGCGTCGGCCCGCGACTGCAGCTTGATGGAACTATCCCACTGGGCAGTGCCTGGGCGCTTAATTATATGGGTGGTATCGCCGCCCTATATGGCCGCCGCAAGGTCGACCAAACTGTCAACATCAGCCACCCCACGGTGCCCACTTTCACGGGCCCGGCTGTCCTTTTATCCGGCGGACCGGTCGCGGCCAGTTCGAGCAGCAACGGGTTCGTGTTCAATCTCGATGCCCTGCTAGGCCTATCCTACGCAATCAATGCGAATACCAACCTTATGATTAGCTACCGGTTCGACGGCTATTGGAATGCCCTGCGAGGCTATGACTCCAATGGCAACCTCACGAACCTCGATCGATTTTATCACGGGCCAATGGTTCGACTGACGATAACTAACTAATTTTTCCTGGCTGCATCACTTTTTATGTCCCACAGCGGACCAGCGTAGCACGCGGGGTGAATGCATGCACATGGATCGGAGGGCTCAAGTTCGGCGGCCGCAGAGTGCGCAGAGGTCGCGCCAATAGGGATCGATCGGCTCGTCAGCCTGACAATCTGCTCCGCGCTGAACCTCTTCTTCGGCATGACCTAAGCTCCTTTCCAAGCTATTTTCTAACAACGCTTGGTCTAAAAAAGCCCGGGCAGGTCAGAGCCAACCACAATTCTCTTCGTGAGCCACTACCGGCCTCGTGCAAGGTCAGAAAATTACCGCGCCTATCACGAGTACGAGCAACAACGCCAACAAGACATAGGCGGCGTAGGCGTTGACATGCCCCACATGCATCCTCAGTGCGATGCTCGCGAGCCACCGCATGGATGCAATTGAGGGGTCGAGCATCAGGCGATCGACAATGTGAATCTCCGCATGGTTTCGCCTAATGGCCGTGCGAAAGTGTTGCGCAACCGCCTCCACGTTGTCCTCGCCCGCCGCCGGTTGCAGGACGGCCTCAAATATGACCCGCACCGGATTTGAGAATCCTGTGGCTGTGTAGGTTATACCCGGCCAAAGCTGGCGCAATCCGCCATCCCAAACCGGACCGCGTGCCAGTAACCGACGACGGGACAGCAATCGGAAGACGATGAAGACGACTGAGAGAATCACCGAAAGCCCGACGAGCATGTAGGACGTCGACATCGCGAACACGACCGGATTTTGTTTCCCGCCACGATGGAGAACGACGAGGCCACGCCCTGGCAGCGTGTCGCGGCCGACCTGAGCTCCAAGACCATGGAATTCCGCAACGAATTTTTCAGGCAATTTTTCTTGCCGCTGCAGATTGATGCTGAAGAACGGCGGAACCAGAGCCGCTGTGGCGCTTTGGTGTGCCAGCGGCGAAACTGCCCGGTCGATGACCGGGATCGTATAGGTTGGCAAAACACCAAGCGCGATGCATGCTGCTGCCAGCAGCGCGAGCGGTGCCCGCGTTCCCAAAGGCGCCTCGACGGCGCGGGCGGCGCCCTCCGACCGGGCCATGCCAAGGAACCCCATGGCGAAGACCTTGGCGAAGCAGGTGACAGCGAGCCCCGCTGTCAGCGCCAAGAGGGCGCCACAACTTGCGAACGCGACCTTGATTGCGGTGGAGGATAATATTGCCGACCGAAGTATGGTTTGCAGGGTCAGCCATTCGCTGACAAAGCCGTTCAGCGGCGGCAAGGCTGATATTGAAAGGACGCCGACAAGAAACAGCGCGCTCGTCCATGGCATTCGGCGCGCGATGCCGCCGAGACGATCGAGGTCGCGGGTCCCCGCTCCTGCTTCAACCGCGCCGGTCCCCAGAAAGAGCAAGGCCTTGTACACTGAATGATTGGCGAGGTGGTAGAGCGCTGCAATAAGCGCGATGCCGGCAACAACGGCATGGCCGTTTGCGATAAAAATCATGGCCGCGCCAAGTCCCGCCGCGACAATCCCCATGTTCTCGATCGTGCTGTGCGCGAGCAAGCGCTTCATTTCCGCTTGCACCGTCGCATAAAGAATTCCAATCAGCGCGGAGAGGCTGCCGATGACCAGAACGATCACCCCGGGGCCGCTGCCACTGACAGGGTGGAGGTCCAAATTAAAGCGCATGATGCCGTAGATGCCGAGGTTCACGATCACAGCCGATAGCAGGGCTGAGACATTGGTCGGGGCGACCGGATGCGCGAGCGGCAGCCAACTGTTCACCGGCACCAGACCCGCCTTGACCGCAAAGCCGAAGAACGACAGCAGGAAAACCGTCCAACCGATTTCGGCGCTGGCTGGCGTGGCCGTGGCTCGTAATGCCGCAAATTCCAGTGTGCCGGCGGCACCAGCGATGAGCAGGAATGCAATTGCCACGGCGATGGTTCCCGCCTCGCTCATGGCCAGCATCACATACCCGGCATGCGAGCTCTCCTGCCGTTCGCTCTCAAAATTCACGAGTAGATAGCTGACAATCGACATCAGCTCCCAAGACACAAGAAACGAGATGGCGTCGTCGGCGATCAAGACAAGCACGATTGACGCAAACAATGCGTGATAAAGGACGCCGAAGTACTGCAGACTATAATGGCCTCGATACTTGACGAGGTAACCGCCCGAAAAGATTGACACTGGCAGAAACACCAGCCCAGTCACGAACAGAAATAATGCAGATAGCCGGTCAACCGAGAGCCTCATTGTTCCCAACGAAAGCACCGGCCATAGTTCGGCTTGGAAAGAAGTATCTCCAACGAGCGCAAACGCACCGACCGCCATGATGACGAGCGCCGCCAGCGACCCGATCGCCGCAAGAACGAGCGAATTCCAGCGATCCGAGATGACAAGCGCCCCGACAGCGCCCACTGCGCAGAGGAGAAAGAAGACACTGAAGAGCTGGGCGGTCGCGCTCATGCCGGCTCCCCGATCGGCTCGGTTACCGGAGACACCGGCTGTGACGGCGGTTTGCGGCCCACCACCAGCAGAAGACCATGCAATATCGCCAGCGGCGGCGGCGGGCATCCAGGTACCACAACATCGACCGGCACGATTTTAGAGGCGCCGCCCGCAGCCGCAAAGCTCGATCCAAAAACGCCGCCAAAAATGGCGCAGGCGCCGATGGCCACCACACGCTTCGGCTCCGGCATGGCATCATAGGCCTTGCCCAGCGGGTGTCGCATCGCGTCGGACACCGGTCCGGAGACAAGCAGAATATCGGCGTTGCGCGGCGTCGGCGTCATGAAGAAGCCGAGGCGGTGCATGTTGTAATAAGGATTGTTCAACTGCCGCGCCTCACTAACGCAAGCGCTACAGGCGCCCGCATCCACAAAACGGATATGCAGGGACCGGCCGAAGACTTTCTCCAGCGCCTGAACTGCGGCGGCGGCATCCGAGTTGTAAGTAGCCCATTCGTAGCTCGCGTCCCACGGGACTGCGGGCTCATCACTGTCGCTGCGGCAGCGCGAGCAATGGATACATCGGCGAATATCGACCGCCACCCCACCATCTTGCCCCGCGATCGCTTGTGTCGGGCACCGCGCGACCAAGTCTTCGGCTTTCTCCGTGGATTCCAATACCATGCCGCAGGGTCGGCCCGGCGAAGTCCCCTGCGCAGTTTCAAGTTGCTGCGGATAGCTCGTTGTCTTTATTCCGGTGCGCAGTCCTTTGAGAACCCAATTCGCCATGGCGCGCTCCTACCGATCACATTCGGCGTTCGACAGACCAAAGCTCGAGAGGATGATCGGAAAATCCTGGAACGCGAAATTCTCCGCCGCGAGGTGGAATCCGTGCCAATTCGTGAATGACGGCGGCGTTATGCGATAACGCGCGACCGTTCCGTCGTCGAGAATTCTCAACCAATGAAAGGCGGCGCCGAGCGGCGCCTCAACTGCGCTCAATGCGGCGCCGGCCCGCCAAACGATATCGGCGGCGCATACCGAACCCTCGGGGAGTGCGGACAGGATTTGGCGCAGGATGGAAGTAGATTGCTCGGCTTCACGGAAAAAGACACGGAGCCGGGCATAGCCGTCACCGTCCTGCTCGACCGGAACCGTGAATTTGATCGATTCATATGCCGCATAGGGAAACTGCTTGCGAAAATCATGATCTATGCCGGCGGCGCGCGCGATCGGGCCGACGAGGCCGTACGAGCGGGCGTCGTCGGTCTTTATAATTCCAACCTCCTCGAGCCGATCCAGAAAGCTGCTGGAATAGCGCAGCATTCCATGCAACTCGTACAGCTTCTGAGCGACGCTTTCGACCGCGGCGGCAAGGCGGCCGCGAGCAACTTCGGTGAGGTCACAGGCAAGTCCGCCCGGTTTGATCGCGCCAAAGAGGTAACGGTGCCGGGCGACCTCGCAGGTCAGTCGAAGCAGAGTCTCCTCAATCAGAGCGGCCTGGCTGGCCGCGACCGCCAATGCCGTTGAGTTACATATGCCCGTAATCGCCGCCGCGTGGTGTCGTAGCCGCTCGAGTTCGGCAAACATCGTGCGGAGTGCTCGCGCGCGCGGCGGAACTTCGATCCCACAGATTGCTTCGACGGCTTGACAAAAGCCCAATCCATGCGCGAACGCGGCAGTGCCGGAGAACCGTTCGGCGAGAAGCAAGGCACAATCAACCGCCTCCCCTTCGGCGATCTTCTCGACACCGCGATATTTGTAAAACAGACGTGGGATGGTGCGGATCACGTCTTCGCCCACGGTCTCAAGCAGGAAATGTGCGGATTCGGCAAAATCGGAAAACACAGGACCAACCGGCATCGCAAAGGCACCAAGGGCCTCAACCACCATTGGCGGCTGCCACTTCGCGTCCGGATCACGATGGACCGGCGGTTGCCGCGCATCCAAATTGCCGCGCATCGGGTTTACGCCTTCCGGCCAGTCCTCATGCAGAACGAATTCTCCAAGCCGCGGATGGCCTGCAAACGTAATGCCAAACAAATCCTCAGCCTCACGTTCGTGCCAGTCGGCAGACGGTCCATGCGTCAGCCCGACAACGGATGGCACGGCGGTGGCTTCCGGGCCAAGTCGAAGGTCAACATAAACCCATTGTGACGGCTGCCGATAAAGCACGTAGGTGAGCGAACGCCCGCCGTTTGGTTCTTCTTCCACGATCAATGTGGCGAACGCAAAATCGAAGTCTTGGATCAGCCATTGCCAGAGTTGCGTCAGTTCCTGCGGCTCGCAATCGACACGATAAACCGCCGCCTTGCCAACATTGGCGACCGACACGGGACGGTTCCATACACGCCGATAGAGTTCAGGAAAATTTTCGCTTTGTGCGGCGGGTTTGGCAATCTGATCGAGCGTTGCCATTCCGGATTCTCCTACCCACCCATCGCCGCCGCGGCCGCCCGCAGGAGATCTTGCAGTGGCGTCGGGACGTAAATCCCGATCACGATCAAAGGAATTGCGGCAAGGGCAAGCGTCGCCTTGCAGGATGCAGGAGTGGCAAGCACGGTGGTGCCGGCATCGGGCGTGCCGAAGGCCATGCGGTTGACGTGGAACATGACCGCACAGAAGGCGATCACGACAAAGAAGGCCAGCACAGCGACCACAATATATTGGCCGCCGGCAATTCCAGCTTTCAAGATTGCCAATTCGCTTACAAAGATGGCAAAGGGTGGCGCCCCCGCAATGGCGAACCCACCGGCGACCAGGGCGAGCGCAGCCAATGGCGATGAGCGAATGAGCCCGCGGACGCTCGCGATATCTTGAGTTCCGACTGTCATGACCGTTATGCCGGCCGCGAAAAAGCAAAAGGATTTCGCGATGGCGTGCCCCGTCATCTGGTAGGCGGCGCCGAGATGTGCTTCGGCGCCACCAAGACCGGCGGCAACCAGAATGATCCCCATGTGCTCGACTGTCGAAAACGCAAACATGCGTTTGAAGTCACGGACGTAGATCAAGAGCAATGTCGCGATGCCGACGGACAGCAACCCAAATCCGATGAACCACGGTCGTGCATCGAGCCCGTGTGCGCTGCCGACCACGGGGAAAAGACGTAATATGACGTAGAGCACCGTGGTTGTTTCCACGCCCGAGAGCAGAGCGCAGATCGAAGCCGGCGCCTGGCTGTGCGCGTCGGGCAACCAGGTGTGCATCGGGACGAGCCCAACCTTGGTTCCAAAGCCCACGAGAATAAGCAGGAATGCCGGCCACAGCAGCGCGGGCGGCATGTGCGGTGCCGCTGCAATGAGTCCAAGCCAGGTGAACGGCTCGATGCCCGCGACCCGCGAGCCCCAATAAAGGATGAGGAACCCCAGCAATGCCAGGACGGCGCCCAGCGTCGTGAGCATGACGTATTTCCAGGCTGCTTCCAAAGCTTCCGCTGTGTCTTCGTAGCCGACGAGAAATGCCGAGAGCAAAGTCGTCAGCTCGATGGCGATCCACATGAGCGCGACATTCGCCAACAGTGGAACGGCGAGCATGGACAGGACAAATAGATTGTAGAGGCTGTAGTAGCGCTGGACTTCGTGTTCGGCGTGCCCGGCTCGATTGGCGATATAACCCCAAGAAAAAATGGCCGCGGTAAATCCGACCAATGCCACAAGCACCAACACCAGCGCGGCCAGGCCGTCGCAGGTCAACCATCCGTTCAATGCATCCACGCGGCCGGTGTGGGCGGCCTGCACCGCCACGCTCGGCGCCAGCACGAGCACAACTGCCGCCGCCACAGCAGTGATGGGCGCCGCATAACGGCGACCGAACGGCAAAAGCGAAAGAACACTCGCGAGTGCCGGAATGAACAGGATGGCGACAAGTTCCATGAGCAACCTCAATGTTCACGCAATGCCGCCAGCTGCCCGACGGAGGTGGTCCCCAGGCGCCTGTAAATGCGCCGCGTCAGCAGTCCGATGACCAGCACGACCACCGGCACGTCCACTGCAGCGGCAAGCTCGGCGATCACCGGAAGATTTGGCACGATGGCGATGCCAGCGAAGAACACGCCATTTTCAACCGCGAGCAAGCCGAGCAGCTGCGGTACGGCTTCGCGTCTGACGACAATTGTGAAGGCGCCGAGGAAGATCGCCGCCATTCCGAGCGGCAGATTGACCGCCGCGAAAGGAACCTCGACAGCATTGAGAATGGGACTGGCAATAACATAAGCAAGCACAATGAGAACGGCGGACAGCAACAAAGAACTGGGGATATTGAGAACTCTTTCGATTTCGCGCGTTCGGTAGACGTCCGCGCTGACCGTGCGTTGGAGCAACCACGGGATTAACAGCGTCTTGGTGGCAATCGTTATGCCGGCCACCGCGAACAGGTGAACCGACCCAAGGGCTATTCCGAGGAGGACCGCCGAGAGCGTCAACAGCAGCGATTGCAGGATAAAGAGCTGCAATGACGCCAAGACCTGGCGAGTCGCCACCACCCCGAGCGCCGTCAACAAGAAGAGCGCGCCCGTCAGTGCATCGAGAGCAGCAATGACAGGGAAAGGCGAGCCGTCCATTCGCGCCTCCTAGATTTCCGACAGGCGAGTGATCATTGCGACCACCGATATGACGAATGCCGCCCCGAGAAATTCGGTAATGCGGAAAAGACGCAATTTTGCGAGCGAGGATTCGATATAGACAAGGACGAGGACGAACACGAAGATCTTGAGAAGAACGAACGGGATAGCAAGCAGCACGCCAGTGAGGCCGCTATCCTCGGGCGCCAGCCCCCAGGGCACAACGAGCACATTGAGAAAAATGCAGATCAGGATAAAGAACTTCATGGCGCCGGCCCATTTCATGAGCGCGGCCCCCCGGCCCGAATATTCGAGCGACTTCGACCGATCGATCATCGCCAGTTCGAATTGGCCCGACGGACTATCGACCGGGATTCGTCCGTCCTCGGCGAGGATCAGCATGAGGAACGCGATCATCAAAAGGACGTGCGACGGCTCGAAAAAGTTCGCGATCGGCGTCACCCATCGGGTCTGCACGATGTAGGGAATTGTCGATCCGGCGACGAAAGAAACAGTGAGAAAGACAACTATGAAAACTGGTTCGGCAAGAAAGCCAACCATGCGGGTTCGACTCGCGCCCATTGGACCATACGGATTGGCCGTATCGACGGCAGCAAGCGTGGTCACGAAGCCGCCCAGGGCGAGAACGAAGCCACCGCCGAGCATGTCGCCCATGAAGGCAAAAAACAGCGGATATCGGGTCAAAACCGGGATTAGCAGGGCGACGAAAACCGGAGCGGTAAAGGCCACGTAAGGAGCAACGCGAAATATCCACGAACTGTGTTCAGAAACGATCTCATCTTTGTGCAGCAGCTTCCAGATGTCGCGATAGGGCTGGAAAATACTGGGCCCGCGTTTTGATTGCAGTATTTCCTTCAGGCGGCTCACGACACCTTCGACGAGCGGGGCGAAGGCCACCACAACGAAAACCTGGAGCAGGTTGTAAACGATCCGTTCGAGCATCGTCGTTCTCGCAGCCTTGGCGTTAGGGCTGCTCGGCAGACGGTGCCGGCGGCGGCAGTCACGCGGATATCGCTTTCGGGGGAGTTGGAACGGCGGCGCGCGTCGTGCCAGCCACCCGGCCGATACTTATCCTACGTCTCCACCACACGTCGTAACCGTGCGGAGCAACCGTAGGAGTCATCAGCCAGTTACGGCGGTTTCGGCGGACTCCATCGCCGCAGGTCGGCAGGCCGCTTGTGCCTGCCGCCCCACATTGCAATTCAATGTAGCTGAACCCGTTCCCTCGATCAATCAGCAATATTGCCGCCTTGTCGGAGCACGTCGTGTTAGAACCCGTGAGCGGGAGATCAAATAGCTGTTCTTGCCGACATACGCTGATGAATTCTTGGGCCGCCGCCGCTAAACTTGCCAGTAGAGAAACTGTTGCCTTCGCTGACCGCGTAAATGCAGTACTGGGGGCCTGCTATGAAGCGCGTCGGAAATGCCCAAACGATTGCGGACATTGAATTCGTTATCGACGCGCCCGCGCTTAGTGACCGGCGCCACGCATGGACCGTGCACGGAGTTGAGTGTACGCGCGACCGTCACCGGTATTCTGGGCCAGCCTACGAGTTCAATATCGAAATTATTGATTTGCGACGAGCCAAGGCAGGACGCACCTCTTGGCGCGTTCTCATCGTGACTGAGTGGTGGCAGGCGGCCGGCACAAAAGGTGAACTCAGGCATACCAAATGGCTTAAAGTCCTTAACGGCAAGGCTTCCGATGTCAAAGCATGGATGCGGAGTTGCCGATCGCTGAAGGTCGATAAACGTATCGCATCGCAACGCTCCGAACTTTAAACCTCATGGGAGGACACCGCGCCATCCCGGCAAAGTCGCTAAATGGGTCAATCGCGACCGAGCCCTTAGCGCCGGTGCTGGCTGATGTCCGCTATGCCCCCAATTGCGGACATTTGGCGGCCGGATTGCGAAGTCTGCTGAGTGCCGAAGCGGATCAAAATTAATTATGGCCTCAGTTCGTCCGCGCGTCGCTCACCTTCACCACCACTGCCATACCGGTATCGCCGGCGGCACAGCCAGTGAACAGGCCGGTGCCGCCGCCGCGCAGCGCCAGTTCCTCGATCAGCTCGATCACGCAACGCATCCCGGTCGGCCCCTGCGGATGGCCGAAGATTAGCGACGAGCCATAATTGTTCATCTTGTCGACAGGAAAACCGGTGTCGCGTGCGAACACGATATCGTTCACGGCGAACGGATTATGGGTCTTTACGGCGTCGATATCGCTGGTCGCGAGTCCGGCCGCATCGAGCGCGGCGCGAGCGGCGGGCACCGGCGCCATCGGCATGTGTCCCTTCTCGACGCGCGCCTGACCGAAACCCAGGAGTTGCACCATGATCGACTTGTCTTGCGACAGCTCGGCGGCGCGTTCTTTCGTGGTCACGAACATCGAAGCATTGCCGTCGGCGGGATGCGTCTGGTCCCCGAAGGTGACGGTGCCGTTCGGCTTCACCGGCTTGAGCTTGGCTAGTCCTTCGGCGGTAACGTTGAAGACGCCTTCGTCGGCGGCAAGCGTACTGATCTGCTTGCGGAAATTCGCATCGGTGATCGGCACCTCGACCATGTACCGGCGCTGGAAGGCGCGATCGTCGGCGAGCGCATCCTGATATTGCCCGTAGCGGCGCAACACAACGTCGTGCTGCTCGGCCGTGGTGATCTGGTAACGCATCGCCACGTTTTCAGCGGTGTCGATCATCGCATTCATGGCGAACGGATCGTTGCTGAAATTGTCCAGCACCCAGGCCTCAGTGATGTTGGTGGCGCCGGGCCCGGTGGGATTGGGATAGACCAGCGTTGCACCGTTCGAGCAGCGGTCCGCCGTAACCACAAGGGTGCAGGTGGCCGAGCCCTGTTCCACCGCGTCCGCCGCCATCTGCAACGCGCGCGCGCCAGTGGCGCAGGCTTGGCTGACCGTCGGCCCCGCGACGTCGGGAATGCCGATCATGCCGGTGACCCAGGGCAGCCCGAAAAAGCTGCTCGGTTGCGGAATGGTGATTCCGAGAACGCCGAAGTCGATGGCCTCAACCGGCAATTTCTTGGCGGCCATGGTGTCGCGCGCGACGTTGGCCGCGAGCTTCATGCTGTGCAAATGGCCGATCGAGCCCTGCCACTTGGCGAAAGGCGTCGACCAATAAGCGCCGTAGGGGACATAGGCTTTGTTCATAGTGATTGCCTTTCGATCAGCGGCCCTGCTCCGCTTGCCATTGCGCAAAAGTTGATTTGGACTTGGCGAGTTTCTCCAGCAACGCCGCCGGCCGCCAATAGTGCGAGTCGAGTGTGCGCTGGAAGTCGAGGATACGGTCGTAGATTTTTTTCAGTCCAACCGTATCCGCATAAAACATCGGACCACCGCGGTAGCGTGGGAAGCCGTAGCCTGCGGTATAGACCACGTCGATGTCGCTGGCGCGCATGGCGATCCCGTCTTCCAGCACGCGCGCGCCCTCGTTGATCATGGCATAGAGACAGCGCTCACGGATTTCGTCAGCGCCCGGCTTGCGCTGCGGCACGCCGAGCCGCTTGCCTTCCTCATGCAGCATGGCGACCACCTCGGGGGCGACGACGCGCTTGCCGTCCTCGTAGTGGTAATAACCGCGGCCGGTCTTCTGCCCAAGCCAGCCACGCTCGTTCAACATCGCGGACGGGCGATAGAAGGTGGGATCGCGATTGAAAGCATTGCCTAGCGCGACGCGCGTCAGATGACCGACGTCGACCCCGGCCATGTCGTAGACGGCGAGGATGCCCATAGCCATGCCGAAATCTTCTAGCGCCGAGTCGACCTCCTTCGGCGTCGCACCTTCCAGCACGCAATGTTCGGCCTCGCGCCCATAGGGGTCCATGATGCGGTTGCCGATGAAGCCGTAGCAGACCTTGGCCACCACGCCGACCTTGCGCGCCTTGCGGGCGAGAGCCAGCGCGGTGACCAGCACGTCATCGGCGGTTTTCTTCGCCCGCACGATCTCGAGTAGGCGCATGACGTTTGCCGGGCTGAAGAAATGCAGGCCGATCACGTCCTGCGGCCGCCCGGTGACGGCGGCGATGGCATCGATGTCGAGCGTCGAGGTGTTGGTGGCAAGGATGGCGCCCTGCTTGGCGACCTTGTCGAGCTTTCTGAAGATCTCTTTCTTCAAGTCCATGTTTTCGAAAACGGCCTCGATGGTGAGATCGGACTGTTTCAGCCCGTCGAAATCGAGCGCGAAGTTCATCGACTTGATGCGCCCGTCCATCTGCGCTTGCGTGAAGCGGCCGCGCTTAACCGAGCGTTCGTAGTTCTTGGTGATGGTCGCTCGCGCCCGCTCGATCGCTTCCTGCTTGGCATCGATAATGGTGACTTGCAGGCCGGCATTCGCAAACGCCATGGCGATACCGCCGCCCATGGTACCGGCGCCGACGATGCCGATGCTTTCCACCAGCCGCGGCTTCACGTCAGGGGAGATTCCCGGGATCTTGCCGACCTCGCGCTCCGCGAAGAACAGATGTCGCAGCGCACGCGCCTCGGTCGCCTGCTCAAGGCTGGCGCTCACCGCTTTTTCGACTTCAAGCCCTGCATCGAACGATTTCTCGGCTGCAGCTTGCAGCGCATTCAGTAGCTTGAGCGGTGATTGGCGATTGCGCATCGTCTTCGCAACTTCGGCGCGCTTCGCCGCCAGGACCGCAGCGGTGTTCTCGGCAGCGACCGGCTTTTGTTCGCGTGTCTTGCGCGGGCCCCTACCGGCCGCGATTAGCTCGTTGGCATAAGAGACTGCGCCTTCTACGACGTCGCCGGTCACCACTTTATCGACCAGACCGAGCTCCTTGGCCTGCGCGGCCGCTAGCGGTCGGCCCGACAGCATCATGTCGACCGCAGCCTCGAAGGGAATGAGGCGCGGCAGGCGTTGCGTGCCACCGGCGCCGGGAATGATGCCGAGCGACAATTCCGGTAGCCCAAACCCGGCGCCGTCGGCGGCAACACGATAGTGACACGCGAGCGCCACCTCGGTGCCGGCGCCAAGCGCTGTGCCGTGCACCGCGGCTACCACCGGCACCGGCGAATCCTCGATCAGCCGGAGTACCTCATGAAAGCCGGGTTCGGCCATGCCGGTGTCAAACTCCTTAATGTCGGCACCGGCTATGAACGTGCGCCCGGCGCAAGCGAGTACGATAGCCTTGACTTTCGGATTGTCGCGCAATGCAAGGAACGCCTGTTTGAGGCCCGCACGCACATGCCTGTCCATGGTGTTGACCGGCGGCTGGTCGATGCGCACGACCGCGATACCATTGCTCAACGACGTGCCGACGACCTGCCCCATTCCATGGCTCCCTTGCGGCTTTCGATTGATTTGCGCGGCGCGCGGATCGCCGGCTTATGCCTCGACATCGATGATGTCCGGATGCGGGTCGGACCCGAACAACCGGGTCAATTCGGCCTTGCGATGCTGCAACGCCGCGCGCTGATTGATGTAACCCTTGTCGGTGATTTCATTGGCGTCGATCGATGGCGCACCCGTCAGCAGCATGGCGCGGCGGATGCGGGTCGATTGGCCGGTATACTGGGTATTCCAGCGCCGCAGCGCGTCGCGTAGGTAACGGTGGATCTCCGGATGGCGTGAGAGCTCGGCGGCGCCGTCCGGCGCGCCCTCACCTAGAACCTGTCGGCAGCCGGCGAGATTAAGCCAGGCCATGATACAAACATGGTCGTGGCCTTCACCGGCAATGACCGCATCCTGCACGGCCGGCGACATGGCCGACAGCAACCCGACACGCAAGGCGCCGACCTGCACCCAGGTCCCGGTGGTAAGCTTGAATTCCTCGGTGAGGCGCCCGCTGTAGATCAGGCCGGCGGCGGGATTGTCCGGATCGGCAAAGCGCACCGCGTCGCCGATGCGGTAGTAGCCGTCCTCGTCGAACGCCGCCTTGGTGAGTGCGGGGCTGCGCCAGTAGCCGGGCGTGACATTGGGACCTTTGACCCGTACCTCCCAGCGCTCGTCCGTCGGCACCAGTTTCAAGTCGACGCCAGGGATGGGAATGCCAATCACGCCCGCGCGCTCAAGTGGAAAATGAGCAGCCGTCACCGCGGGCGCGGTTTCCGTCGCGCCCCATGACGACGTCATCGGAACGCGCTGGCCTGTCGCGCGCACCGATACCGCCTCGAGCCGCGTCCATAAATCCTGCGGCAACGCGGCGGCGGCGTAGAAGATCATTCTCAACTTGGCGAAGAACGTTTTCGCCAAGGCCACGTCGTTTTCCAAAAAAGGCAGGATGGCCGCATAGCCGGCCGGCACATTGAAATAAACCGTGGGCGAGACCTCCGCGAGGTTTCGGATGGTCTGCTCGACCAGGGTCGGCACGGGCTTGCCGGCGTCGATATAAAACGTTCCGGCATGGCGCAGCGCGAGATTGAAATTGTGGTTGCCGCCGAAGGTGTGGCTCCACGGCAGCCAGTCGACCAGTACGAGTTCGTCCTCGGTCAGGAACGGCCAAATCTGCGCCAAGGATTCCTGATTGGCGGCCAGCATGCGGTGGGTGTTGATCACCGCCTTCGGCATGTCGGTGGAGCCGGAGGTAAACAGGAATTTGGCGATGCGGGCCCCATCGATTCCCGCCACCGCCTCGTCCGCCGCGCGCGTGGGCTTGGTCTTGTTCAAATCTTCGAGCAGTAAAGCGCCCGCGAGGTTTGACGTGTTGCGACTGGCGATGACCTCCGCGCCGGAATTTGCGATCGCCGCGAGCGCCTTCGCAAACGGGCCGGTGTCCGAGACATAGATAAGACCGGGCGTCAGCAGCTGAGTCACGTATTTCAGCTTGCCATGATCCTGGCTTTGCAGCGAATAAGCGACCGAGATCGGCGCCACCGGAATTCCCGCCGTGAAACCGGCCAGCATGAGCAAGGCGTGGTCGATGGCGTTGGCGGACAGGATCATCAGCGGCCGTTCGGCGGACAGGCCGAGTTCGATCAGGGCGGCGGCAAGAGCATCGACCTGCTTGCGGGTCTGCTCATAGCTCAGCGTCCGCCAGCCTTCACCCGCGCGTTCGGCAATGAAGGCGTGGCCCGGCGCGCGCTCCACCGCCGCGCGGAAGAGATTGGCAAGGCTCGGATCATAGGGCCTCAACGGCGCGCGCGAGCCGAAACGGAGCGAGCCGTCGGCGACTTTCTCAAAGGTGACGTCGACCGGCGCGTAGGCGATGGAACGCACCGGCGCACTGGCGTAAGAGGAAGGCTGGACATTCATTGACGACCGGCTCCGGCTATCCGCGCGCAAGCGTGTCCGCTCGTTGGCACGAAAGTTGTCACTGACAACAATTGACGTCAAGGATATTGTGCTAGAGTGCGGAAGCTATAGGAGGCCATATTGCGTCGCACGAAACCCGGAAAATCGGCACGGAGCCAGCCGCTTATAGCGGCGCCCGTCAAAGTGAGCGGCAACGCGCCGATCGATTACGGCGTCTTGCGCACGCATCTGGGATATTTCCTGCGCCGTTTGCAAGTGGAAATATTCAAGGACTTCATCAAGACCCTTGCCAAATTCCACGTGCGCCCGGCGCAATTTTCGGTATTGGTGTTGATCGGGACCAATCCTGGCCGTTCGCAGGCCGAAATCGGCAAGGCCTTGAACATCGAGCGGGCACGTCTCGCCAAGATGCTGCACGAGCTCGAGCGCCGTCGATGGGTGAGCCGCTGTTCCGCCGTCAACGATGGCCGCTCGCATTCACTTTATCTGACGCCCTCGGGAACTGAAAAGCTTGATCGGATCAAAGCACTGGCCGCAAGTCACGAGCGGCGCCTCACCGCCCGGTTGGGCAAGGAGAGATGGCAGAAACTCATCGACCTGGTGCGGGATTTCGGCTGAGGCCGCGCGGTTTGTCCGAAACGCTCGTCTATCTTACTGCAAAAACACGGTAATATCGCTATTGACGGAAATTGTTGTTCTGGTCAACAATATTGCCAATCCGCGTAAGATCATGCCGGCCGGCGACGATACAAAAACGGCCGGTACTTCGTAGCGCCCCGCAGGACGCGATGAAGTTGAAAATAAAAACGACCGCCGATAGCGGACAGGGAGGATACAGATGAAAACGAAAATTTGTTCTGGTGCCCCGTATTCGCGCATCACGCGCCGCACCGTGACTGCCGGCCTCGGCGCCAGCGCCATTGTGGCCGGCGTCTCACCGTTCAACATCGTGCGCGCTGCCGGCGGGCCGCTCAAGGTCGGCGTGCTGTTGCCGCGCTCCGGCGTGCAGGCCGGCATCGGCCAGGATTGCTGGCGCGGCGCCGAACTTGCCAACGGCATTCTCAAAGAGCTCGGCCTGCCGCAACTCGATATCGTCAGCGGCGATACCGAAACCAAGGTGGAAGTCGCCCGCTCGCGCGCCGAAAAATTGATCAGCGATGGCGCACAGTTGCTGGTCGGTGCCTTCGATTCTGGTCAGACCACTGCGATCGCGCAGGTCGCCGAGCAGAAAGGCGTGCCGCTGGTCATCAACATTGCGGCTTCCCCGGCGATCACCGAGCAGGGCTACAAGTTCGTGTTCCGCAACTTCCCGACCGCGGTCATGATCCTGGGCGACGCCTTCAAGAACCAAAAGGAAGTATTCGCCAACGTCGGCGCGGCGCCGAAGACCGTGGTCTTCATGCACGTCAACGACACGTTCGGCACGGCCATGTCGAAGGGCATCAGCCACGTGATGCCGAAGTTCAACATGCCCTACAAGATCGTACAGGAGATCGCCTACGATCCGGCCGCCCACGATTTGTCGGTCGAGATCGCCAAGGCGAAGGCAACCGGCGCCGACGGCCTCTTGATGGTCAGCCGCCTAAACGACGCCATCTTGCTCACCCGCGAACTGGTCAAGCAGCGCTGGTCGCCGATGGCGATCCTCAGCATGGGTCCGGGCTGGTACGAGGATCAGTACCTCAAGACGCTCGGCAAACTGTCGGACGGTCCATTGAGCTTCGTGCCCTGGTACGATCCCAACAAGCCCCTCAGCAAAAAGCTCGAACAGGCGCTTGCCAAGAAATACCCGGGCTTCAATCTGAACACCAACCACGTCTACACGTTCGAAGCCTTGCTGGTGGCCGCCGACGCCTACAAGCGCGCCGGCTCCGCCGACCCGAAAGCGCTCGCCGACGCCATCCGCAAGACCCATATCACCAACAATGTCAGCCCGGGCCCCGGTATCCAGTTCAACGCCAAGGGTCAGAACGACAAGCTGCAGGATTCGGCGATCCAGAATCGCGGTGGCAAGCTGGTGGCGGTGGCACCGAAGTCAGCGGCCAACGCCAAGCCAGAATGGCCGCTCAAGCCCTACGACAAGCGCAGCTGATGCTTGTGCAGTGAGGAAAAACGCTCCGGCCTCACGGCCGGAGCATTTTCTTGTTAGGATCGCCTGTGCCGGCAGAAATCTACCTCAACGTCGCGGTCGGCGGGATCTTGACCGGACTCGTCTACGGGCTGATGGCGCTCGGCTTGTCGGTGATCTTCGGCGTCGTGCGCGTGGTCAATTTCGCCCATGGCGAGATGATGACCATCGCCATGTACATCGCCGTCACGCTGTTTTCTGCTTTCCATCTCGACCCGCTGGTGATGCTGGTGCCGATTGCGGCGGTCATGTTCGCCTTCGGTTATCTGCTGCAGGCCGGCATGATCAATCGCTTCATCACGCGGCCCGAGCACAGCCAGTTCCTGCTGCTGATCGCAGTGGCGATCATTACCGCCAACATGCTGCTGATCGCGTTCGGGCCGGATGCGCAGAACGTCCAGGTCGCCTATGCCTTCGACAGCTATCAAATCGGGCCGCTGATTATCGACGCCACCAAGCTCTATGCCGGTCTTACGGCCATCGTGGTAGCGGCGGCGCTGTTCGCCTTCTTCCGCTACACCGCGATCGGCACCGCGATCCGCGCCTGCGCGGACAATTACGCCGGCGCGCTGGTGGTCGGGCTCGACGTCAAGCGACTCTACGCGCTTACCTTCGGCCTAGGCGCGGCGTGCGTCGGCGCAGCCGGCACCATCCTGCTCCTGCTGTTCGACGTCACGCCGGCGGTCGGGCCGTCCTACACGCTGCTCGCCTTCGTCATCGTCATCACCGGGGGCTTAGGTTCGATGCCCGGCGCGCTCCTGGGCGGCATGCTGATCGGGCTGACCGAGGCCATGGCGGGGCTCATATTCACGCCTTCGGCTAAAACCATGTTCGCCTTCGCGCTCCTGGTACTGGTGCTGCTGTTCCGCCCGCAGGGCATCATGGGAAAGAACGCGGCATGATCGTGCGCCTGATCGAAGGCGTTCGGCGCCGCACCCTGATCCTGCTCGCGATGCTGCTGGCGCTCGCTATCGCCGCGCCCCTCTTCGCGGGCGACTACCTGCTCACCGTCCTGATCTTGATCTTGTACTTCGCCTATGTCGGCCAGGCCTGGAACATCATGATGGGCTTTGCCGGGCAATTGTCGCTCGGCCACGCGCTCTATGTCGGCTTGGGCGCCTATACCGCCGCCGCGCTCTACGTGCATTTCGGCATCGGCCCCTGGATCGGCCTCTTGGCCGCGGCGCCGATCGCCGGCCTCGCCGGCGCTTTCATCGGCTTTTTGGCTTTTCGCTTTCGCGTCGCCGGCGTCTATTTCGCCATCCTGACCATCGC
Organism: uncultured Undibacter sp.; assembly: GCA_964563195.1. GTDB lineage: Bacteria > Pseudomonadota > Alphaproteobacteria > Rhizobiales > Xanthobacteraceae > Pseudolabrys. The sequence goes on from CAZLWN010000003.1 coordinate 35,067, forward strand.
TTTCGACGAATTCGCCCGCGTCGGCTTCGACCATTTCACCTGGACCGGGGCCTCGGCCGGCCTGTTCCTGCCGGTCAAACAATATGCCCACAACAATTTGTGGCTGCTGCGCGGCCATCCTGTCATGTTCTACTACGTTCTGCTCGCCGCCACCGTCTTCGCCTTCGTCTTCTGCCGCGCGCTCTTGCAAAGCCGCATCGGCTATTTCTGGCTGGCGATCCGCGAAGACGAGGAGGCCGCGCGCGCAACCGGAATCGACACGTTCCGCTACAAGATGTTCGCCGTTGTGATCTCCGCCGCCATGACTTCGTTCGCCGGCGTCATCTACGCCTTCTACTACAACAATCTGTTTCCCGAGCAGGTCTTCGGCATCACGCATTCGATCGAGATCATCCTGGCGCCGATCGTCGGCGGCGTTGGCACGCTGTTCGGACCAATCCTCGGCACCGTCGTGATCGAAGGCATCGCGGAGGGCATGCGCACGTTGCTGGGATGGATCGGCGTCGACGTACCGGGAACGAAACAACTGTTTTTCGGCGTGGTCCTGTTGTTCATCATCGTTGCGGTGCCGGAGGGCGTGTGGCCGTGGTTTGCGCGGCGCTTCGGCTTTCTGGAGCGCAAAAAATGAGCGCGCTGCTCAAGGTCGATAATGTCAGCAAGCGCTTCCGCGGCCTCGTCGCAGTCGACCGCGTCAGCTTCGAAGTGCTGGAAGGCGGCATTTTCGCCATGATCGGGCCGAACGGCGCCGGCAAGACCACGTTGTTCAACATGATCGCCGGCAGTTTCGCGCTCGACGACGGCGCTATCGCCTTTGCCGGCGAGCGCATCGACGGCCTGGCCAGCGAGCACATCTGCCGGCGCGGCGTCGGCCGCACCTTCCAGATCGTACGCCCGTTTCCCGCGCTCAGCGTCGAGGACAATGTCGTCGTCGGCGCACTGCTGCACCAGCGACACCTGCCGGCGGCACGCAAACGGGCGCATGACCTGCTGCACCACCTCGATCTTTATGACAAGCGCGGCCAGCCCGCCGCGGCCCTGACGCTGCCGGACCGCAAGCGCCTGGAAGTCGCGCGCGCGCTCGCCACCGGACCGAAGCTCTTGCTGCTCGACGAGGTGATGGCCGGCCTCACGCCCACCGAGACCGACCGCATCGTCGCCATCCTGAAGGAGCTCAACCGCGAGCAAGGCCTCACTATATTGCTGATCGAGCACGTCATGCGCGCCGTGATGGCGCTGGCCGGACGCGTGCTGGTGCTGCACCACGGCGCAAAAATCGCGGACGGCGCGCCGGCGGAAGTCGTGCGCGATCCGGCGGTCATTGATTCCTACCTGGGCGCAGAAGCGGTCGAATGATGCTCCGGGTCGAAAACCTCGACGTTTTCCACGGCGACGCTCAGGCGCTCGACGGCGTCTCGCTGGACATCGACGAGGGCGCCATCGTTGCCATTGTCGGCGCCAACGGCGCCGGCAAGACCTCGCTCATCCGTGCGATCGCCGGTACGCTCAAGCCCGCGCGCGGCCGAATCCTTTATCGCGGCCAAGACGTCGCCGGCTGGCCGAGCCACAGGGTATGCGAGCTCGGCATCGGCCAGGTTGCGGAAGGCCGCGAGGTTTTCCCCTCGCTGTCGGTCGCCGAGAACCTGGACATGGGTGCCATGCTGTCACGCGCGCGGCCCACGCGCGCGTGCAACCTCGAAAAGGTCTACGCGCTGTTTCCGGTGCTGGCCGAGCGCCAAGGGCAGGCGGCCGGCACGCTATCGGGCGGCGAACAGCAGATGCTGGCGATCGGCCGCTGCCTGATGGGCGAGCCGGAGCTGGTGATGTTCGACGAGCCCTCGCTCGGACTTGCGCCCACCGTCGTGCAGAACGTCCTCAAGGTCATCCGCGATCTCAACCGCGACGGGCTAACCTGCGTGCTGGTGGAGCAGAACGTGGCAGTGTCGCTCAAGCTCGCGAGCCGCGCGTACGTGCTGGAGAACGGCAAGGTCACCATGTCGGGGACCGGCGAAGCGCTGCTGGCCGACGACCGCGTGCGCCAAGCCTATATGGGGTTATAGGCGCCGAGCAGGCGCTCCACATAGTGGGGCGTTCTTTTTGTGTAACGATAAAAACCTGCGTATGACCAAATGCGTGCTCGAATCATTCTCAAAGCAGAATCGAGTCATTCTCAAAGTGTCGGGACATTGGTAGGAGAATGCGTGGTGGCGGACGCAGTCGCATTCGAACCCGTTTCCACTCCCAAGTTCCCTGCTAACAGGGAAATTAACAGGGAATTTTTTGATTTAGATCCAAATTGCAACTCAGAGCTCGCCATTCGCTCAATGATTCAGCAGATTTAGAGCGAAATTCCCTACTTAATGGAACAGGAAACTTTTGCGACGGAACAGGGAATTTGAACATAAGAACAGGGAAATTGAGCTCGATATGATCCCGATTGAATTCCAGAAAACATTTTCGGAAGGAACAGGCAAAGTTTTCAGTGGACACAATTGAGTGTGACTGCTCATGGCGTCGTCTGCACGAACATCCAAGCTCCGTATCCGACGACCCGGTCGCGAGGTCCTACCGTGTCTCCTGAGTTGCACAGCGCGAGCCGCCGGGCCTTGAATCCACGGCGTCCGGCTTCCACCAAAAGACCGGCCACCGCAAGGCAACCACACGCTTGGTTCGGCCCCAGACCGCCCCAGTCGCCGCGCTCAATCGCGGCTGCGGTCGCAGTATCAAGCCGCCGCGCAGTCTCGTAGTCGTTATAGTGCGAGAGGTCGGAACTCACCACGATCACGGTATTGGGCCAGTTCCAAAGGCGAGCCAATGCGCCTGCGACCTCTTGCGGGTCCGCGTCGCCAACCAAAAGTGGCGTCAAGCGGAACGACGGCATTAACATTTGCAGAAACGGTAGTTCGACTTCAAGCGCATGTTCGGGCGCGTGCGGGCCGTCGGCTACGATCACAAAGGGCAGATCAGTGAGGGCGGCGAGCGCCTCGCGATGCACCGGCACGCGGCCGAGTGGTGTTTCGAATGCATCGGCAGTTGGGATCGCAAGCCCTCGCACCGGCGCGTAGTGCGCCGGCCCAATTATCAGAACATGGTCGATCACTTGCGCGAAATCCCGCAGCGTAGCGAAAGCCGTTGCCGCTACGCGACCCGAATAGATATAGCCCGCGTGCGGCGCAATCACCGCCTTCGGCACACTATCCACGGGCGTTACTGCCTCACCAAGGAGCCGCGTGATTTCCGCCCGAAGCTGCTCTGGACGGCGGGGATAGAACGTCCCCGCCACCGCTGCCGGTCGGACCTTTTCGCTCGCTGTGCCCACGGTCATCTTGCGATACTCCCGCATACGAGCCAGATATATGCAATGTGTCGTCCAAGCTTAGGCTGCTAATAGCATGGATCAGCCGATTGAAGGCCTACCCGCCCGCTACTGGCATACTCTCGCCGATGGTCGTATTCAGTGCGACGTCTGCCCGCGCTACTGCAAGCTGCACGAAGGCCAGCGCGGTCTATGCTTTGTGCGCGGGCGGCTGGGCAATGAAATCTTGCTTACCACCTATGGCCGCTCATCTGGGTTCTGCATCGATCCAATCGAGAAGAAGCCGCTCAATCATTTCCTCCCAGGTACGCCGGTGCTCTCGTTTGGAACCGCTGGATGCAATCTCACCTGCAAATTCTGCCAGAACTGGGACATATCCAAGGCCCGCGAGTTCGACCGCCTTCAGGATCTGGCCTTACCCGAAGCGATTGCAGAAGCGGCGGTCGAAAGTGGCTGTCGCTCCGTCGCCTTCACCTACAATGATCCAGTAATCTTCCTTGAATACGCGATCGACGTCGCGCAAGCCTGCCGTGAGCGCGGCGTCAGGACTGTGGCGGTAAGCGCGGGGTATATCGCGCCCGAGCCGCGTGTTGAGTTTTTTCGTCACATGGACGCCGCCAATATCGACCTCAAGAGTTTCACAGAACGCTTCTACAAGTCCCTCTGCACCAGTCGACTCGCACCCGTGCTAGAGACGCTCGAATATCTGAAGAACGAATCGAACTGTTGGTTCGAAATCACCACGCTTCTGATTCCTGGCAAAAACGATTCACCCCAGGAGATCGAGGCGGAAAGTCGCTGGGTGATGGACCGCCTTGGCCCCAATGTGCCGTTGCACTTCACGGCGTTTCATCCCGACTGGAAGATGACCGACACGCCACCTACCCCGCTACGTACGCTGCAAATAGCGCGGCGCATTGCGACTGAGGCGGGCCTCCGATACGTCTACACCGGTAATGTGCATGATCCCGATGGCCAGATTACCTATTGTCACGGCTGTAGGGCAACGCTAATTGGCCGCGACTGGTACGACCTTACAGCATGGAATCTGTCGGCGGATGGCAAGTGTGCTAAGTGCGGGACCCGCTGTCACGGGGTACTCGAAGCGAAGACTGGTCGATGGGGATCTCGCCGCAAGCCACTAAGGCTGGGGTCATCCCAGCTAGAACGATTTGTGTAGGTGTCCTTTCCGAAAATCATATCCGGGCATACTGGTGATGCAGGCCGCCCAGGAAGGGAATGGCGATCACTCTGCCGGTTTTTGGTACACACAGCCGACGATCTGAATCCGCCCGTATCGCAAGAATAACGCCAGCGGCGTGGCGTCGCGCCGGCCGTTGTCGCGAGTGGAACACGCGCGATCAATTGGCCTTCTTGCGCCGGTCTATCACCCGAACGGCCTTGCCCTGTGATCGCGGCACTTCGCCTTCTGCCTTGACCACGACTTTGCAGGTCACGCCAATCAATGACTTGATATGGTGCGTGACCTCGTCGGCCTTGCGAATGCGGTCTCCGCTGAAATCGGGCGCTGGCTCGACCTCGACAGTCATCTCGTCCAGTGTGCCGTCGCGCGTCAGCACCATTTGGTAATGCGGCGCCAGACCGGGGAAGCCGACCAGCACTGCCTCCACCTGCGAGGGATAAACATTGACGCCGCGAATGATGAGCATGTCGTCGTTGCGGCCGGTCACCCGCATGATGCGCACATGGGTGCGGCCGCAGGCACAGGGTTCGCTGGACATTTGCGTGATGTCGCGCGTGCGGTAACGGATCATCGGCTGCGCTTCCTTGGTGAGCGTCGTGATAACCAGTTCGCCGGTCACGCCCATCGGCAATGACTGTTGCGTTTCGGGATCGATGGTCTCGAACAGGAAATGATCCTCCCAGCCGTGCAGGCCGGATTGCACGCCGTAGCACTCGCAGGCCACGCCCGGCCCCAAGATCTCGGACAGGCCGTAGACGTCGACCGCCTTGAGCCCGAGCCGGGCCTCCAGATCATGGCGCATGGCGTCGCTCCAGGGCTCCGCCCCGAACAGGCCGACCTTGAGCGAGGATTTGGCAAGATCGACGCCCATTTTCTGCGCGACTTCCGCGATATTGAGCGCGTAAGACGGCGTGGCGCACAGCACCCTGGCCTTGAAGTCGTTGATCAAGGTAACCTGACGCTCGGTGCCGCCGCCCGACACTGGCACGACGGTGCAGCCGAGCCGCTCGGCGCCGTAATGCGCGCCCAGGCCGCCGGTGAACAGGCCGTAACCGTAGGCATTATGGACGATATCGCCCGGCATGGTGCCGGCGCAGGCGAAGCAGCGCGCCATCAGATCCGACCAGACGTCGAGGTCGCCTTTGGTGTAGCCGACCACGGTCGGCTTGCCGGTCGTACCCGACGAAGCATGCAGGCGCAGCAGCTGGTCGCGCGGCACCGCGAACATGCCGAACGGGTAATTATCGCGCAGGTCGCTCTTCAGCGTGAACGGGAAACGGACGATGTCGGCGAGCGACTTGAGATCGGACGGCTTGACGCCGGCGGCCTCGAACTTCTTGCGGTAGTGCGGAACGCCATAGGCCCGCTCTAGCGTCTGCTTCAGGCGCGACGTCTGCAGCGCCACCAGCGCTTCGCGCGGCATGGTTTCGGTATCGGGGTCGAACATGAAGATGTTCGAGGCTTTGCTTGCTGTTTGTGTGGGCATGATTTCCCCCATCGCTCATATAATCACGTCGTCGACCAGCCTGGCTTGACCGCCGGTCCGGCATGGCCGGACCCGCGTACGGGCGTATGCGTCAGCGCGAAGCCCTGATTGAAGCTGGCGCGGGTCACTAGGATGAATTTCAACGCGACGCCGGCGGCCATGATGCTGAGCCCGGCGACGGCGAACAGCGGCGCGGCCGCGGCCTTCGCCGCAAATCCGACGACGATCATAGCCACCGGCAGAACCAACCCTGCCGCAAGGAACCAAGGCTTGTAGGCATCGAGTACCGCCAGCGCGCGGGTCGGTGCGCCTTCGACTTTCAGCGCGGTCAGATAGGTCCGCCAGGCCCAAGCGCGCAGCAGCGCGAGCGCGGCGGCGGTGACGGCGAGCACATCGGCAAGCGATGTCAGCGCGGGCAATTGCGCGACGCCGGCAAGCGTCAGGCCGCAGCCTTCGGCCAAGCCAGTGGTCAGGATCAGCGGCACCACCCAGTTCGCCCGCCAGGCCGGGATGCCCTTGGCCGCCTGCAGGATCATCGCCTGGCAGAACAGGAAGCCGACGGCGAGCACGGAAGCGACGGTCAGCAGCGCGGCGTTGTCAAACCAGAGCGCGAGCGCCGCAAGCGGGAACATGACGGCCGCGATCCAGGCCTCGCGCGTCATCCACGAGCGGCGCGGCTGGCGCAGCACGTGGAGCGCGCGCAGCGGCTTGCCGATCTTCAGCATCAGCACCGACAGGCCGAGCGCCATGATCGCCAGCGCCAGCCAGCCGAGCGGCAGCACGTCGCGATAGCGCAGCCCGAGTAGCGCAGCGAAGATGAAGAGGCCGCTGCCCGTGCCGCCGCAGATGAAATTGCCGGACGCCTTCCAATCCCAGTGCTGCTGCAGCGTGGGCTCGACTCCGCGGGTTCGCGTCTCGCCGGCGGCGACGGCAGCCGCGACGACCGTATTCACCGGCGTGTCGGCGTCGTTCGCCTTGCCGTAGACGTAATGGAAGCCGGGATCGGTGCCGAGCTCCTCATGCATACGGAAGCTTTTCTGCTCCTTGAGCAGCCGAGAGACATTGCTGTTCGGGTCGTCGAGATCGCCGAAATGCAAGGCGTCGGCGATGCAGGAATTCACGCAAGCCGGCGACGCACGCGGATCCACGCCCGGCGTGAGGCCGTTCTCCAGGCCGAAATCGATGCGGTCGGAGCAGAAGGTACATTTCTGTGCGACGCCGACGCGGTCGAGCTCGGCACGCTCGACCTCATTCTGCATGGCCGATTCGTAGGCGTAATGCGGCTCCTTCACCAGGAAGCGCGCCTGATAGGGGCAGGCCACCTCGCAATAGGCGCAGCCGATGCAGATGTCGTAGTCGATAGTAACGATGCCGTCGGCACGCTGGCGCGTCGCGGTCGAGGGACAGACATGCATGCAGGGCGGATCAGCGCAATGCTGGCAGCCGACTGGCACGAAAATGCGGCTGACATTGGGATAGCTGCCGGCCTCGATGTCGAGCACCTTGCGCCATTGCACCGCCGGCGAAGTGGCGTTGGAATGCCGGCAGGCCGCCGTGCAGGTCTGACAGCCGACGCAGCGCTCGAGATCGGCGATCATGCCCCAGCGCGTCATGAGGCCGCCTCCAGCCGGGTGATCTTGACCTTGACCAGATCGGCGCTCGAGCCGGTGGCGTCGGTCAGATCGAGCAGCATCGGCACCAGTGCATTCATGCTGGGGGCGTGGAAATCCTTGGCGTAGGGCGTTGCCCAGTGATCGAACTGGCCGATCATCAGGAGCGTGTCGGGGCGGATGCCCTCGCACAGCATGACGCGGCCCTTGGTCTCGTTGAGCGGCGAGCGCACCTCGACTAGGTCGCCGTCGGCGATGCCGAGCCGGTCGGCGGCCTCGTGGTTCATCACGACATTGCCGTGGCCGGCGACGTTGTCGGCGACTTCCTTGATGATCTGGATGCCGACATTGCCGCCCCAGGAATATTGCATGCTGCGGGCGGTGATCAGCCAGAACGGATAATCGCCGATGCGCACCGAATAGCGCTTGGCGAGCGCGGTTTCCCACAACGCATTGAGATCGTGCCAGACCGGCAGCGGCTCGTATTCGGCGAGCTGCTTGTCCCACCAGTGGATGTCGTGCTCGTGCAATCGGCGGCCGAGTTCCTTGCCAATGCGGAACAACTGTTCCTGGTAGGGCTGCTCGAAGCGCAATCCCTCCTTCACGAGCTTCGGATAGAGATACCATTGCAGCCGCGGGAACGGCTTGACGCGGAAACCGTGCTCGCGAAACCAGTCGAGCCCCTGCGACTCGGCGCCGTCGGTGATTTCGGCGCTGGCGGCGCGGCAGCTGGCGTCCCAGATCGCCTCGACGTCGTGAATTTCCGCCGGCGCCAGCGAGAAGTCGTAATTCGCGCCGCTGAGCTTGACGCCGGCGGCGCCGCGATTGATCGCCGAATTATAGGCGTCGAGCAGGCCGGTGCGGTTGGCAAGCTCGGTCGCGATCCAGGTGAAGTCCCTCGCCTCGCCCTGCGGCGGCACCGCCGGTGCGCGCAACGCGAAACCCTGGTAGTCCCAGAATTGCTCGACATATTTCGTGCCGCCGATGCGCAGGAGCTGCAACCCCTCAAGATCGGTGCAATCCGGCAGCAGCACGTCGGCGACGTGGTTGGTTTCGTCGCGCGTATAGGCGAAGCAGACCGTGAATGGAAATTTCGCCATCGCGCTTTCGACGGATTTGGTGTCCCAAAACGAAATTGCCGGATTGGTGCGATAGACGAACCAGACATCGGGCGGCGTTGCCACCGGCAGGTGCCCGAAGTCCTCGCCCTGCATCATCCAGGCCAAGTGCGTGGGGCCGAGCGCCTGGCTCCAGGCCGAATCGGCCACCAACGGCACCAGCGTGCGATGCGCGCTGCGCGCCGGTGGGCGCGAAATCCAATCGCTCTTGCTGGTAGGATTCATCGGATATTTCATGAACCCGTCGGGACCCGCCTTGACGCTCGACCAGCGGTTATCGGCAGGTCGGTTGAGCCTGACCGTGGTGCCGAGCGTCGACCCGGGCACTTCGAGCGCACCGACCAGACAGCCGATCAGCGTGCGCGCCCAGCAGCATTCGTAACCGCCCCAGCCATTGTTGACAGTCTTGCCGAGCGAAATCGAAACCGGCCGCAGTGGCAGCGTCTCGCCCTCGATGTCGATCGTTTCGCCGACATGCGCGTGATCGAGAAACCCGTTGGCGATTCGGCGGATGGTGGCGGCCGGAACGTCGCAAATCGGCGCCGCCCACTCCGGCGAATAGGCTTTCACATGCGCCACCAGCCTCGCGAAGGCCGGGCTGACGGTCGTGGCCTTGTGCGGCGTGATCTCATCATCGGCGCCGACTTCGATGCCTTCGATAGTGAACGAGCCTTCAAGCGCCGGTTCGATGCCGGGCGTGTCGAACGCCACCGCCTTGCCGCTCGCAGCATCCATCAGCAACGGCTTGCGCGTTGACGCATCGCGCATGAAGAAACCATTGGGCCCGATCAGATAAGGCGACGACGTTCGGTGCTTGAGGAAAGGCACGTCGAGCCGCTCGCGCGCGTTCTCGTGCAGGAACACGTGGATCATCGCGAACAGAAACGCCGAATCGGTTTTCGGCTTGATCGGTATCCATTCCGCCGAACAGGCGCCGGTCACGGAGAGATGCGGTTCGATCTGCACCCGCTTCATGCCGCGCTTGCGGGCGTCGGCATGGCGCTTGACGCCGCACACCCCGCCGGACGCCTCGACATTGGCGCCGAAGGAAACAAGGTACTCGCACAGCGGCGTGTCGGGCGAGACCGTAAAGCCGCGGTGCCACAGCTCGCCATAGAGATGCTCGGAGTGGTAACATTTCACGCCCTGACCCGAGCCGAAGCTCATGTCGACCGGCCCCCAGGCCGCCAGGAACGCGGGCAGCGTACCCATATAGGCAGTCGGCGTGCCGCCGCCACCGAAGCTGGCGGCGACGCGCGGATAGCCGGTCTCGTCGGTGAGGCCGGCCGCGCGCGCCGCATTAAGCTTTTCGGCGACGAGCGTCAGCGCCTCCTCCCAGGAGATGCGCACGAAACCCGGATCTTCGTGACGACCCTTTTTCGGGTTCGTCCGCTTCATCGGATAAAGAACCCGGCTCGGGTTATAGGATTTTTGCACGAGGCCAAAGGCCTTCACGCATACCCTGCCGCCGGCCGGATGAATTTTCGCCGCGTCGAAGTTCGGCGTGATTTCGGTCGCGATACCGTCTTCGACGCGCACCTTCAGCAGGTCCGGCCCAGCGACGCACTGGTAGCAATAGGTCGAGACGGTCTGTTCGGCGTGCTTGGGCTTGCCCGGCATATCGGTTTATCCAGACTTGGTGCCGGCAAGCTTGGCCGCTTTCGCTTTCAGCCGCTCGACGGTCTTTTTCACGTCTACCACGAAACGACCATGCGTGCCGGTGCTGATGAGGTCGAGATCGTCCTTGGCCGATATCTCGAACACCACTTTGCGGCCTTCGACTGCGCTGACGGTGGCGGTGATTTCGACCGCCATTCCGAGCAGCGTTGGCGCCAGATGCTTGATCGAAACGTCGGTCCCAACCGAGTCTTCGCCGGCGTCGCCGTGGTCGAGCAGGAGCTGCCGGCAGGTCATCTCGATATCGCGCACCAGATAGGGCGTACCATAGACGCGCCCTTCCTCGCCCATGAATTCGATTGTCCGGTCGCGATTAATCTCAATACGGCTGATCCGCGAGACGCCGGGACGAAGGCTTTTTTTCATCGACATCCTCCCCACCATTCGACTGCAACCGAGAAACAATTAAATTGATTTCCCGCCCCGTCTACTTGACCAACGTCAATCCCCGAGCGTTTTAGATACCCAAATAGGCTTCCCTGACCCGACGATCGGCCTGGATTTCGGCGGCGGACCCGCTCAGCGTCACTCTCCCGGTCTCCAGTACGTAGGCGCGGTCCGCAATGGCGAGAGCAGCGCGCGCATTCTGTTCCACCAAAAGAATGGTCAGGCCGTCGTCTTTGAGGGCACGGATCACCGCGAGCACCTGCTCAACCAAGTTGGGCGCCAGACCCATTGATGGCTCGTCCAGCAACAGTAGCCGGGGCTTTGCCATCAATGCGCGTCCGATCGCAAGCATCTGCTGCTGACCGCCGGACAGCGCCCCGGCCGGCATTTCCAAAATTGCGTCAAGCATCGGGAACAGTGCGCAGACCCGCGCCAGCGACGGTTGCAGAACGGCGTCGCGACGACACCATGCGCCAAGCTTCAGATTGTCGAGCACAGATAAAGGCGCAAAAATTTGCCGGCCTTCCGGCACTTGCGAGATGCCGAACGCCACCCGCGCATGCGCGGGCCGTTTCTCGATCGGCTCGCCTTCGAACCGGATCGCGCCATCAGTAATCGGCTGGACACCGGAGATGGCGTGCATCAGCGTCGTCTTGCCGGCTCCATTGGCGCCGATCAAAGTGACGATCTCTCCGGCGTGGACATGGAGCGTGACGCTGTGCAAGACTTCAATGCGGCCATAGGCGCTCCGGACATTCTCAATCGAAAGCATGCGCGGCCTCCTGAGAATCGTGAACACCCAAATAGGCTTCGATCACCTCCAAGTTGGACCGCACTTGTTCGGGAGTGCCTTCCGCGAGCGTTCGGCCGCTTGCGAGGACATGAACACGGTCGGAGATATTCATCACCAAACGCATATCATGCTCGACCAACACAACTGTGATTCCATCCTTCACGATGGAGCGGATAACGCGATCGATTTCCTGGGTTTCGACAGGATTGCAGCCGGCGGCCGGCTCATCGAGCAGCAACACCGTTGGCTCGCTGGCTAATGCGCGCGCGATTTCGAGGCGTTTGAGCGCACCATAGGCAAGCGAACCCGCCAGACGGTTCGCTGCATCGGCGAGGCCAACGCGGGCAAGCGCCGCACGCGCCGCTTCCCAGGTCGCCAAATTCTGCCGCGCCACCGATGGCCAATGTAGCAAATCGGCCAGAATACCCGTCCGCTCGTGACGGTGACGACCGACCATCACGTTTTGCAGCACCGACATCCGGGAAAATATCTGCAGATTCTGAAAGGTCCGCGATAACCCTCGCCGAGCGAGCTGATCGGGCGCAAGGCCAGTCACCGTGTCGCCGGCAAGCCGAATACTGCCGTCGTTTGGCAAATAGATGCCCGATACCAGATTGAACAGCGTAGTCTTGCCGGAACCGTTCGGCCCGATGATCGAGAACACCTGACCGGATGCGATCGAGATGCTGACTTCATCTATGGCCCGCACGCCACCGAAACTAATGGACAGCCGCTCGGCTTCTAGAATCAACATTTGCGCCACCCAGCGAGTACCGAAGCAACCGACGGCACGATGCCTTGACGCAAGAAGATCATGAAGACCATGACGATGAGTCCGAGCAATGCCTGCTCGTATTCGTGGAAGACGGTGAGCACTTGCGGCAACACGACCAGCACGGCTGCTCCCACCAAGGAACCGAAAATCGATCCCATGCCACCCAGAACGACCATGGCGACTAATTCAATCGAACGCAGGAATCCCGCCATATCCGGCGTGACGAGGCCATTGAACAGCGCCAGAAAGGACCCCGCCACCGACGCGTACATAGCGGAAATTATGAAGACCGTAAGCTTCTTGCGCGCCACGTCGATGCCGAGCACGAGCGCGGCGATCTCGCTGTCATGAATGGCTTGCAGCGCTCGGCCGGTCGGGCTCTCCATCAGATTGAGCGCAAGCACAAATCCGCCGACAAAGGTTATGCCAGAGATCCAATACCAGGAATCCGATCCGTGTGCGCGCCAGCCGAAAAGCATAAGCCCGGGGACGCTCATGCCATCCGGGCCACCGGTCCAGTCTGCTTCGTTAGTGAGCACGATAGCGATGAGCAGTCCAAAGCCGAGCGTGCCGATAGCAAGATAGTGTCCTTTGAGCTTGAGAATCGGCCGGCCCACCGCGAAAGCGATCGCGCCCGAGAGCATGACGCCGGCGAGCAGGCACAGCCACGAAGGCGCGCCAAAATAAACCGGGCCGATCGCTACGGAATACGCGCCGATGCCTAGAAAGCCGGCATGACCCAGGCTGACTTGACCGGCAAAGCCCATGAGCAGGTTGAGCCCCACGACCGCCAAGCCGAAAATGAAAACAAGCGCGCCGATGCGATAGTAGTATGCCGACGGAAAACATAGCGGCAAGAAAATAACGATTGCTACGACCGGTATCGCCGACAGCAACCGAGTTTTCAGCAATGCGCGCAAGCTCACACCCGTTCAATTTTAACCCGGCCGAATAAGCCCTGCGGCATGGCAACCAAGACGACAAGGATGATCACGAAAGCAACTGCGTCCTTGTAACTCGAAGAGAGATACCCCGCGCTCAAGGCCTCGATCATTCCAATCAGAAGGCCGCCGACGACGGCTCCGAGCGCGCTGCCGATTCCACCGAGCATGGCCGCCGCGAATCCCTTCAGCGCCAGCAATGTCCCCGCATCGTAACTGGTCAACGTGATGGGTGTGATGAGAATGCCGGCAATCGCCCCTACTGCTGCCGAAACCGCAAATGAAAAGTCGACAATGCGCCGCGTATCGACGCCGATGAGACGCGCCGCCAGACGATTGGCCGCGGTCGCAATTACCGCCTTGCCGAGCATGGTTCGATCGACGAACAGCCAAAGCACCACGACAATGACGGCAGAGCCTGCCAGCACCACCAGGCTCTGCGGCAGAATGGTGGCGCCGCCGAAACGGATCGGACCGCCGCTGAATAGCGGCGGCAGGCTATGGAAGGTCTTGTCGAAGACGATCTGCGCGACGCCGCGCAGGAAGATCGAGGCGCCGATCGTGATCATGATCAGCGCCACCGGACTCGCCCCGCGTGCCGGCGCGATGGCTAAACGGTGCAGGGCCAATCCTATGGCGGTCGTCACGATGATGGCGATGAGCGCGGCCAACGGCAGCGGAACGCCGGCAAGTGACAAAAAAACGGTCGTCATGCCGCCCAGCATGACAAACTCGCCCTGCGCGAAATTGATAATGTCCGACGCGTTGTAGATCAACGTGAAGCCGAGGGCGACCAGCGCGTAGATGGCGCCCACTGTCAGCCCCGAGAAGACGAATTGCAGCAACTCGGCCATCCTGTCGAAGGCCTCGCGTGGCTTGAGTGCAATACCGCCAGAATCGAAGGGGCAGGCTCTTGCGAGCCTGCCCGATCGTCACCTCAGGTGCCGGGCACCAGCGTCCAGTCGCCGCCTTTGATCTCCAACATATGGAACGCCGACAGGTCGAGGCCCAAATGATCGGTCGGGGACATGTTCACGATGCCGCCGGTTCCGATATAGCCTTTGGTCTTCTCGATCTCGTCGCGGACCTTGGCTTTGTCGGCGCTCTTGGCGCGCTGCATTGCATCGACCAGGATCATGAGGCCGTCATAAGCGTGACCGCCGAAAGTAGAGACCGCCTGCCCGGTCTTCTTCTGATATTCGCGCGAATAATTCACGACGACAGGCTTCTGCGGATCCTTCTTCGGCAGCTTGTCGGCGATGAGCAGTGCCGCACATGGCAGCCGCACGCCTTCGGCCGCCGCCCCGGCCAGCTTGATGAACTGCTTGGAGCAGACACCGTGACTCTGATACAGTGGCACTTTGATCCCGAGTTGCCGGTAGTTGCGCGTCACGATCGCCGGGCCCTGACCGAAGCCGGGATTGACCACGGCCTGCACGCCGGCCGTGTTGCGAATCTTGGTGAGCTGCGCTGTCATGTCGCTGTCGCGCGGCCCGTAGGTTTCTTCAATCGCTATCTTGATGCCGGCCTTCCCCGCCACCTTATGGCACTGCGCGTTCATCGACTTGCCGAAACCGCCGGTGCCGGAGATCATCGCGATCGTGGTCAGCTTGCGATGCTTGAGGTCGGCAAAGATTTTCTCGCAGGCCATCTTGTCGGTGTGCGGCGTCTTAAAGACCCACTTGTGGACGGGCTCGATAATCCGGATGGAACCGGCCAGCGAAATGAACGGAATCTTGGCGTCTTCGAACACTGGCATCATTGCCAGTGTCGCGCCGGTGGTGCTGCCGCCCACCATGGCATCGATTTTGTCTTCTTCCACCAGACGGGTGGCGAAGGTTTTCGCGCTGTTGGGATTAGCAGCGTCGTCATAGACGATCAGCTTTAATTTTTGACCGTTCACGCCGCCTTTGGCATTGATCTCGTCGACATACATTTCCAACGTTTTCTTTTCCGGATCGCCGAGAAACGACGCCGGCCCGGTCACCGCCAGGACGCTACCGATTTTGATTTCCGCAGAGGCCTGAAGTCCTGCACCGAGCAGGGCACAAAGGCCGATCGCAACGGTTGCCGTAAAATGTTGCATTGCCCGCATGGGATTCCCCCTTCTATCAAGATTTATTGGTATTGGTGCATACCAGGCCACCCAAAACCAGGCATTGACTAAACTCAAGGCAGCTGACGGGCAGTTGCGGGGATAGTGCGGCAGCGCTGGCGGGGGAATCTGCCCGCTGGAGCAATGCGATGACGATAATGGGGACCGTACGGCTGGCGGCGGTTGTCTACGACGCCGGCTTCGGAATCGACGATTTCCTGACCCGCGTCGCCGATCGGCTGCACGCCGATCGCATCAACTTGGCCGGAGTTTTACGGAAAAATGCTCGCGACGACGCTGGCGTCTGCTCGGCGATGACCCTCATCGACCTCACTTCAGGGGGGCGCTACCGGATTTCGCAGGACCTGGGATCCCAAGCCGAAGGTTTGTCTGTACCGAAAACCTGAACCCGAATGTAATGGCGATGGAGGCCGCCTAGGATCGCACGAGAATTGATGATGCCGGCCCGCTGAACCGGACGAAAGATCGGCGCATCTTTATTAAGTGAACGATGCGTTCTGATGTCGTTGTAATAGCGAGTATAGGCACGCAAGATCCGTCGCAGATGCGCCTCTCCCCAGACGATCATGTGACCCACGCACTCGCGGCGGATTGATCCGATCAGCCGTTCGGCAAAGCCGTTTTGCCAAGGCGCGCCACGTGCGGTGGGCCTATCCCGGATACCCATTGCTTCTAACCGGCGTCTAACCGCTACTTCATAAATGCTGTCCTGGTCGCGGACCAGGTACTGCGGGGTCTCGTCCCAAGGGAATGCCTCGGTGAGCTGGCGTGCGATCCATTCAGCGGTCGGGTTTGTTGTGACGTTGATCCAGACCAACTCTCTGCGGTCCAACAGACGATGACCAAAGTCGTAGAGCAGGTCGAAGCCAAAAGTCGGCACAACGAACAAGTCCATAGCAGCAATGTCGGGCGCGAGGCTCCGCAGAAAGGTGCCCCATCCCTGACTTGGCGGGCCACGCCGCTTGATCATGTACTTGGCGACGATCGACTGCGCGACCTCAAACCCGAGCTTCAGCAACTTGCCGTGGATACGCGGCGCGCCGCAATGCGGGTTATCAATGCTCATCCGCCGGATCAGAGCGCGCAGCTCCGTATTAATCTGCGGCCGCCCTCCCCACGCGCGTGATCTCCAACGCCAATAGCAGCGAAAGCCGGCCCGATGCCAACGAACGATCGTCGCCGGCTGAACGATGGCGAGAACCCGCAGGATCGATAGGAACCAATGGTAAAAGCTGAAACAGAAATAACCGATCAAAATTTGTGAGATGGACCCGGCCCCGCACCTGACGCCGAAACACCATCACCCGATGCCGAAGTGCCGCGTTCTCGGCCTCAAGCCGGCTTTTCGACTTGAATGACGAGGCAAAAACAGCCAAAACGAAGCAGCACAGCGCGAACATGGCCCAGTGAGGTTAGGTGATTCTGGCAACCAATTAATGCAGATGCGGTTTTTGGTACACACAGGTAAGGCGAACTCAACGCAGACATGCTGTTAATGTTTGTTTTTGACCTGTTTCAGAATTCGGCGGCTCGACTGCAGGCCAGCCGCAGCAGCAACGATTTCAAAGCGCGAACAGTTTCTCCGCATTTTTTCCGGCGACGCGCTTGGCCGTATCGGGCTTGAGCGCGTTCACGCGGGCAAGACAGCCGACCATGTCGCCGATATTGTGCGGATAATCCGACCCGTAGAGCACGCGCTGCTCCGAGTCCGCGACCGATAGGCACAGTTCGAGCGCGCGCTGGTCGTAGACCACGGTGTCGTACCAGATGCGCCGCAGGTAGCTGCTAGGCTTTTCCTTGATCACCTCGGCACAGGCCGGAATCATCTCGTGGCAGCGGTCGAGGCGTCCGGCAAGATAAGGCAACGTCGCACCGCCATGGGCGGCAATCAGCTTCAGCTTCGGGTAGCGGTCGATGAAGCCAGCATAGATCATACGCGCAAACGCGAGCGTGGTGTCGAACATGAAGCCGATGGGCGGCACCAAGCCGAACACGTCCATGTGCTGTGCGCGCACGCCCTGCGGCGCGGTCGGATGCACCAACACCGGCAGGTTGAGCCGATCGATTTCCTGCCAGATCGGCGCAAAACCCGGATCGGTCAGGTCGCGTCCATCGATATTGGCAAGCACCATGACGCCGGCCGCGCCTTTAGCCACGCAGCGGGTGAGTTCCGCCTTGGCGTCGTCGGCAAATTGCCAGGGCAACGAGCACAACCAGCCAATACGCTCCGGCCGCGCTTGCCGCTGGGCGGCCATGGAATCGTTGACCATCTGCGCGGCTTTCAAGCTCGTGGCGCGATCGCCCCAATAGACGTTGGGCGAGGTGAGCGAAACGATGGCGAGGTCAACGCGCGCGGCGTCCATCACCTTAATACGTTCCTCATAGTCCCACATGGCAGGGAACAACGTCATAAATGGCGTGCCGTCGTGGTAGATCGTGTCCTGCCCCGCTCGCGTCTTCTTAATCTCGTATTTGCCGCCGCTCGCGCCCCGCATGAGGTCGGGAAATTCCAGCGTGAGCATGTGGGTGTGAACGTCGATGACCGTCATTGCGGTAAGGCCAAGGTTAGGGAGGGGGAAAACCCCAGGCGCTGCACGGAGCAACCGGGGCTCCCCGTGCGGTGCGGTCCAAAAGGGGCAAACCAAAAGGACTAAATCACGGCACGCGACTAAGCTGCCTCAGCAAACGCACCTTGTGAGTTGATCTACGTCAAAAATGCTGACCGCGCTAAAGCAAACAACCAGGGCAACCAACTTATGGCCGCTTTTGGCACAAAGCAGGCAACCCAGTTGCGCCCGCGTTTGTCCGCTTCTCTAATCGGCCAGTTGGGGTCAATCGCACAAATGCAAAGTATGGCCGGGGACCGTTTGTCCGCTAATGACCCGATTCGGTCATTGCACGCATCGTTGTTATTCGATCACCTCGTCGACACTTAAAAGAAGGGCAGGCGGAATTTTACGAATTAATGCCTTTGCTGTCTTGAGGTTGATAGCCAATTCAAACCTGCTGGGTCGCCCCACCGGAAAGTAACCTGGCCTTTCACCTTTAGGATTTTTGTCAACCTTACCGGCGGCTCGGCCGAACAAGTCGGAAACGCTCGCCCCATAGGATACAAGCCCGCCGGCCTCAACGAATTCCCATTGGGCGAAACTGCTGGGGATTCGATGCTCGACCGATAACGCGACGATGACCCGTCGATCGCTACAGTTCGCGGGACTGTTCGCAACGAAAAGAGCGTCCGGCCGTTCACGGGTTACCTAGGTGAAGGCGTCGGTATACTGAATGGTGGCGGACGCAGTCCAAGTCGAACCCGTCTCCACTCACAAATTCCCTGGTAACAGGGAAATTAACAGGGAATTTCGTCGAATCCGCGCTCTTGACGTGATTTTGAACACTGACACGCGAGGAAATTCAAAAGCTTGCAGCAAAATTCCCTACGCAACAGAACAGGGAATTATTTTGGCGGAACAGGGAATTTTGACGCAGGAACAGGGAATTTCGACCACCAATGCTGGAATCGCTTCCGGATGAGGTTTTCGGAAG
This sequence comes from uncultured Undibacter sp., assembly GCA_964563195.1. Lineage (GTDB taxonomy): Bacteria > Pseudomonadota > Alphaproteobacteria > Rhizobiales > Xanthobacteraceae > Pseudolabrys. The sequence continues at coordinate 54,030 of CAZLWN010000003.1, forward strand.
GCACAGTTGCTTAGTGATTGAGGTCCAGCGGTCAGCAATTGTGGCAAAACATGCTGGCCGGGTACGACGACGCGGGAGGTCTCAACGCCGGCTGCACCCGTCCAGTACGATCGGCCGGGGTCCGGCCGGCCAATTACTCATCGACTTCGGACAATGGATCGATCATCGGCAGGGCCTCCACATATACGCTCGATTCGATCGTGTAGACATCGGCCGCGCTACTGACGGCAGCGGGCGGCGATGCGTCCGCCGAATGCGAGACGCGAATGGCGGTCCACGTCACGAGGAACAGAGCAGCCGCGACTGCCGTGCCAATAGTGAATTTGTGCAAGGCATTCTCCTCAGGTTTGAAACTTGGGACAGGCTCCGGTCGCAAGGTCGGCGCGGCGGCATTTGCCGCAAGGAAGGCCGCTGCCGCGCGCTTGGCTTCGTTCGCAGCGGCATTTATCGCTTCCAGGTGCGGCTGCACTGTAACCCCGAGAGCGGATAATGTGCTAATTCGCCCCTCGCGTATGAATAGCGAGCCGCCGAGCTCTGCTTCGAGGCGGCGGATCGCGATGGTCAGCGTTGGCTGCGTGACTGCGCACCGCCGCGCCGCGCGGGTGAAATTGCGCTCTTGGCACAAAGCCAGAAAATACCGAACTTGCTGCATTTGCATTGTGGGACTCTCGTTAAACGACCCCCGACAGATCCATTGCGGCCAGCAGCGGCCGCGCATCGCGCCAAATGGCGGTCATAACTATGACGGCGTAGACGACGAGCCAGACGAATCCGACGAAAATTTCCCGCGAATTATTTTTGGTTTCGGCCTTTCGATGGCGAGACGAGACGGTCATAAGTACCTCCCGGTGGGATAAAGCCGGTAGCCATCGCGGCCTTTGTAAAGCGGTGCGCTGCAGGCCAATGTGAGCTCGCTCACAGAGAACGATATTTTAAAACACGAGGACGCTTTTCATCGCGAGGCTCTTAGATGCCACGTTGAACGGCGATTGGTCTTCGATCAGAGGCCAATCGCAGCGTTTCGGCCTTGACGTGGAAGTGTCATTGAATCCCGACGGTGATCGAGGGGCGCGCCGACCTGTTGCGCGAGGAGGCGTGCAGCTTGGGCTCGCCGCGCATCAGCAAACGCATTTCGCATGCGAACCTTATCGAATCGCTCAGCGAGAAATTTGACGATGCAGCGCTGAACGTCAGAAACCTTAGGAAGGCATGACATGTTCGCCTCCATGTGCAATGGACGCTTCTGGAGCTGTCCGTTTTGATGCACATGAAGATAGAGACAGCGAGTTTCCGCTTATGTGAGAAGCTTCACAGTTCAACTAATCTTTTTTGGGTTCGATAGCTGTGTCGGCAAGTTATTACGAAGATTGATTGAGTACGCGCAATTTTGCCCTAATGCGCGACCGCCAGAGCAGTAGAGGCCGAAAAATCGCATGTTTTTGCGCTTCGAATTCGCGTACCCAAGCAGGCGCTTCCGAATTAGTATAGCTGCCGATAGGCAGCAATTTTGCCGGACCTTACGCTGAGCAAGCCGGACATCTTTCATGCGCGCCAACACCCAATTTCCACCAAAACCGCTGGAAAAGGGGGCCCTGCTTCGGTCCCATCCATTTTTCAGTGGTTTGGACGACCGGATTGTTGAGCGCTTGATACCCCACGCCCTCACGCGCAAAGTAAAAAAGGGGACGCTGATTTTTCGCAAAGGCGATGTGGGAACCAATCTGTATGCCATCTGCGCCGGCGCGGTGCGCGTCAGCGCGCCTTCTAGTCAAGGGAAAGATGCCGTATTCAACTTGATTGTACCTGGAGAGATCTTTGGGGAGATCGCGTTTCTCGACGGGGGTCCACGCACAGCCGACGCGGTGATGATTGAATCCGGTGAGCTCATGGTTATTGAGCGGCGGGATTTTCTACCGTTGCTGCAAGACTATCCTCAACTTGCGTTGCGTTTGCTGGAAATCTTGTGCGGGCGCCTGCGGCGGACCAGTGAACAAGTCGAAGACATCGTCTTTCTTGGACTTAACGCCCGCCTCGCAAAAGCGCTGCTTTACCTTTACGAACATTCCTCGTCTAAGCCTTCGCAAGAACTCAAGGTGACGCAACGCGAAATCAGTCAACTGATCGGCGTCTCCCGCGAGAGCGCAAACAAGCAATTGCGCGCCTGGCAGCGTCAAAAATGGATCAGGCTAGAACGCGGAGGGTTAAGGATTTTGTCGCTGGACGCGCTCACGCGGGTAATTTCCGAAAACACCGAATGAGCCCTGAGTGGCGATGGCTTACGGCGGCGTCACAGGTTGCTGCGGCAAGTCAAAGTCTTCGTGCCCTAATGCACAAGCGCTGTACGATTAAGCTCATGACGCAGTTTACCGATACGAAAACGCAATCGAAGGTCCGCCTCTTTAAGTCTATCCGAGTTGGCGGCCGCCGCCTGACGGCACCCCCTTGTTTAGCGAACAGAGTGACGATGCATTTATGGCGTTGCTGAATCGTCGGGCAAAATGTATCTTACGGGCTCGGGCGTATTTTCCGTGCCGATTTTAGATCGGGTGAAAGATGACACGCATCGGGTGCATTTTTGCTCTAAGCCTCTGCTTTCCTAGGTCCGTATTCGCGGTGCTGCCTCGTCCCGCTTACGAGGTTAACATCCGCCGAACATCTAAAGGGCGCCCAGATGACAAACAATAAGGATGGCGGCCTTGGTCATGCTCAAAACGGCAATGGCCGCGTTTTGAGAAATTTCGTTTTGCTAGCATTGCCTTGGTTGTCCTTCCAACGAGAAATGCTCGCGATTATGAAAAGAGGCATTGAAGATGCCAGCCATGTTCGGCCGATCGAGCATCTAACGTCGCGTGAGCTCCAAGCTCTGATGATGATCTTGGATCCGTCGGGAAAGTGGAGAAGTCTTCTTGATCGCGATCTCGAAAAGAAATTAGAAGAGACATATGCAAAAACTTTCCCAAAATTGGCCTCTGGTTCAATTTTTTTTATCGAGGCCCAAGAGACGCTTTTAGCCACCATATCCGATCTATTAGATAAACTAAGGAAGGATAATAAGCCCAACCGCTATTCAAGTAGAAAAACCACTGACTAACGTAACCAATATACTCTGCGCACTCCAATAGGTTATAAAAGCTTATATGCTTTTTTAAAAAGATGAGGTCTTTGGATTTGGTGATATTCTGAGCCGACATTGATTTCGGACTCGTTGTGGTGATTGAGGTGTCGAAATGAGTAATTCACAGCGGAATGACGTCGCGATAATCGGCTTGTCTTGTCGGTTTCCCGGAGCGGCCACAGCTGAGGAATATTGGAAGAATTTGTGTGACGGCATTGAGTCCGTCACTTTTTTTTCTGATCAAGAACTTTTCGCAGCCAATGTCGACCCATCCCTGGTTGCCAATCCCAGTTACGTAAAGGCTGCGCCGATGTTGCGGGACGTCGACATGTTTGACGCATCGTTCTTCGGTTACTCCCCAAAAGATGCGGCACTGATGGACCCGCAGCATCGCTTGTTCCTTGAGGTGTGCTGGGAAGCGTTTGAAAACGCCGGTTATGACCCTGCTGGCTATCCAGGAAAGGTTGGTGTTCTTTCCAGCGCTGGAGGCATTGTTTCGAGCTATCTGCTGGCAAAACTGCACCATGCAGATCTTGTCGGTCAGACAGCGAGCACTTCGCACATTAACAACGACAAAGATTTCTTGAGCACCCGTGTTTCTTTCAAGCTGAATCTCCGAGGCCCGAGTTTCACAATCCAGTCGGCGTGCTCCTCATCCTTGGTCGCGGTCCACCAAGCGTGTCAGAATCTCAGGTTCAATGAGTGCGATATGATGCTAGTAGGAGGTTCGGTGGTGCGCGTACCGCAAGTTGAGGGATACTTGGCGGAAAAGCGGAACCTTTATTCCCTAGACGGGCACTGCCGTCCCTTCGATTCCCTTGGCCGGGGAACTATTTTTGGCAGCGGCGTCGGAGCCGTATTGCTTAAGCCATTAAAAAAAGCTGTCACTGATCGCGACCATATTTTTGCAGTTATCAAAGGGACGGCGGCCAACAACGATGGTTCAGCCAAAATTAGCTACACCGCTCCGAGCCTGGGCCAGCAGTCCCAAGCGGTGATCGATGCGCTGAAGTTGGCTGGGGTAAGCGCAGACAGCGTCGGCTATGTCGAATGCCACTCGACCGGGACGATTGTCGGCGATCCGTTGGAAATCGAATCACTGACCATGGCTTTTCGAAAGAAGACCAACCGCAAGCAGTACTGTGCAATTGGTTCAGTAAAGGCCAATATTGGGCATCCGGAACAAGCAGCGGGAATTGCCGGCCTGATCAAAACTGCGCTCGTGCTGTATCACAAACAAATTCCCCCGAGCATCAATTTTGAAACGCCGAACCCTAGAATCGACTTCGTATCATCGCCCTTTTACGTAAATACAAAACTGCAAGATTTCCCTCTTGCGGACACGCCGCGGAGAGCCGGTCTAAATAGCCTTGGGATCGGCGGCACGAATACCTTCGCTGTCCTCGAAGAGGCGCCGCGAACCCTGACGACCAAGAACGAGTCACCAGACGTTTTCCCGTGCTTGGCTACCCTTTCAGCCAAAAGCACTGACGCGTTGGTGGCACGTGTCAATCAACTTATGAACTGGCTAAACGACAATCCCGACGCACCGATTGGCGACGTTTGCTATACCACTAACGTTAGCAGAAGCCAGTTTGCATTTCGTTTCGCCGCACTTGCCCGATCCGCAGCAGAACTGAAAAGCCACCTCGGAGCATGGCTGCGAACCGCGGCTAAAGATACGTCGAGCCTGCAGCGTGCCAGCAATTCGTCAATCGCATTCATGTTTTCGGGTCAGGGCACGCAAAGCGCGGGCATGGCCGCGGACCTATATCGCACCCACTCTGTTTTCCGTAATGCTTTGGATCGTTGTCATGCTTTGGCGCATCCATACCTTGAGCAGGGCTTGCTCGAGGTGATTTTTGCTGCAGACAGTGACGATGCACTGGTCAATCGCACTGACTACACTCAGCCTGCACTGTTTGCGGTTGAGTATGCTTTGGCGGAACTTGTGAAATCCTGGGGCATCCTGCCTCACGCAGTAATTGGGCACAGTCTGGGAGAAATTGCCGCTGCTTGTGCAGCGGAGGTAATGACGCTCAAAGACGCGATGCGATTGGTCACTGCTCGCGGTGCGTTGATGCACCGACTACCGGCCGGTGGGGTTATGACTGCGATATTCGCCGACGAATCTGTGGTACGGCCGCTCATCGCTAAAATCGCTCCCGAGATTAGTGTGGCCGCAATCAATGGACCGTTGAATACGGTCGTGTCTGGTGAGCGCGACGCATTGAGAATGCTATCAGCAGAGTTGGACCGTCAGAATATCAGTTATCGGGAATTGCGAATTTCAAATGGTTTTCATTCAGCGCGAACCGAGCCCATTCTTGATGATCTGGAAAACGTTGCAGGTCAGATTAACTATAACTCTCCCAAAGTGCCCCTGATATCCAACCTCACTGGCGAGTTAATGCCGACCGCGCCTGACAAATTCTATTGGCGCCGGCACCTTCGTGAAACAGTGCGGTTTGGAGATGGGATGCTTGCGCTTGCTGAACTTGGATGCCGAACCGTTCTCGAAATCGGGCCGCACCCGGCACTGCTGCCGATGGCGCAAGTGTGCCTGGGAGCAAAGGGTAGGTCCATTGCCTGGATTGCTGCACTAAACCGTCAAAAGTCAGACGCCGAGTCGATTACTGAAATGCTGGCCGCGCTGTATCTCGCCGGCCACAATATGAATTGGACTGCAGTGCACGCCGATGCTTTTTGGCGACGAATACCATTGCCAACCTACCCCTTCAAGCGCGAACGTCACTGGATAGAGGACAATACGATCTATGCTCAACGCGTCCAGAAAGTTGACGAACGACGCCATCCGTTGGTGGGCACGCGTGTAAACTCGACGACCAAAGGGGTTTGTTATGAGGCGCGCTACAGCGCGCAGCGCGCCAGCTTCTTCTCCGATCATAGAGTTGCGGGAATCATCGTTCTCCCAACCACAGCCGAATTGGAAGCCGCCACGGTCGTCGGCCGGACGCAATTCGGAACGTCGCGGGTCAGATTCGATAATGCGATGCATCACGAGGCAATGTCACTTGCCAATGGAGAAGATCGGACTGTGCGAATTATGGTAACGCCGCTAAAGTCCGGCAGGGCCAGTTTCAAACTGGTAAGCGTAGACACTGAGGACTCGAAGGTCTGGCATACCCACATGACGGGGACTCTGCGCAAGTCAGAAGAACCTTCTGGGCCAGCCTTTTCGACGAAGCAAATCCGGGCCCGTTGTCAGCAAACACTGCCCGTTGCCGATTTCTATGACCGGCTAGACAAGCTCGGACTTGAATACGGGCCGAGCTTTCGTGGCGTTCGGGAATTATACCTCGGCCAACATGAGGCGCTTACTAAAGTGCAGCTACCGGAGGGTTTGGCAAACACACAATACGTGATGCATCCAGCATTTTTGGATGCGTGCCTGCATGCCTATCCGCTCGTACTTGATGATGCAGAGAAGACCAAAGGCGGTCGCCGCAACTCCTATCTGCCCGTCTCGCTGGAAGGATTTCGCTGCTATCAGGACGGGGTCGTCAAAGCGTGGGTACACATCAAACTGCGGAGTGTCGAGAAAGACGATACGCAGGTGGTCGACATTCGGGTTTACGACGACACGGAGCGGCCAGTGGCAGATCTGGAAGGATTGACCGTGCGCCTGTTGCCGCTTACGGAAGTGCAAATGCCTCGAGCTGGCACGGACGACTTGTTTTATCGGCCAACTTGGCGGAAGAACGTTCGAGAGGCCACCAGACCTGAGAACGATCGCACCCCAGCAAGCTGGATAATCTTCGCTGATACTGAAGGCGTCGGCGTGAGATTGGCTGGTAGACTAGAAGCAGCGGGTCATCATTGCCATCTCGTGTACAGAGAGGATGCATTCGCTCAACACGGTCCCCGAACGTGGATCGTGAACGAACGGAAGCCGCACGAATTTCGCCGCTTGTTGGAGCAGTTTGCTGCCAGCGAGACACTACCGTGCAATGGCGTGGTATACCTGTGGGGATTGGATGCGCCGTCAATAGAAGGTCTAACCCTCGCAAGATTGAAGAGCAGCAGTGAGATGATGTGCCGTGGCGCACTGGCAATCCTGCATGCCCTTGCAGAGACTCGATCGACGAACTTGAGTGGCAGGCGACTTTGGTTTGTAACCGCAAACACCCAAAATTCCGAGGGGCAGGACCAGCATATTGATCCGGTTCAGGCGCCTCTGTGGGGCTTGGGACGAACCGCCGCGATCGAATACCCCGCCATTTGGGGAGGATTGATTGATCTGCAACTGAAGGGGGACCGGGCGCCGGACATAGATTTGTTGGCGGCGGAGTTGCTCCATCCAGATGGCGAGACCCAGATTGCAATCTCCGCCAGCAACCACCGCATTATTCAAAGGTTTGTTAGGCAACCTCTTGCAGAACTGAAGGCACAGCTGCTGCGGATCCGCGGGGATGCTACCTATCTTGTGACCGGTGGTCTGGGAATGCTGGGGCACAGTGTCGCCAAATGGCTAATAGACAAAGGCGCCAAACACCTTGTCCTGACAAGTCGAAATGCAAATTCCGAAGCGGCACGGCAACTAAACAGTCTGGCAGAAATTAAAGGCGCAACAATCCGTGTCGTGTCAGCCGACATCAGCCGCGATGAAGACGTAGGCCGCCTCATGAAGATAATCAGCAATGAATTCCCGCCTTTAAAAGGTGTGGTGCACTCGGCTGGCGTCTTGGATGACGGAATTATCGCCCTACTTGATTGGGACAGATTCTCGCGTCTATTCGAGCCTAAAGTGTATGGAAGCTGGCTCCTTCACGAATGCACGAAATCGCTGGAGCTAGACTTCTTCATTTTGCAATCTTCTATATTGAGTCTATTAGGTTCCGCCGGCCAGGGAAACTACAGTGCGAGCAGCACCTTTCTTGATTCTTTGGCGGCTCACCGCCGCGCCGCGGGCCTGCCTGCCACGGCGATTAACTGGTCTGCTTGGTCAGGGGGCGGGTTGGCGACCGTTTCGGGTGCTCGTGGTGAGGCGATGTGGTCGTCGCTGGGCGTAAAATTCTTATCTCCCAATCTTGCAATGCAGGCGTTCGACAAGTTGATGCACTGCAATGTGGGCCAGATCGCGGTAGCAGTTGTTGACTGGCCGACTTACGCCGTCAAGGTGAGCAAGCCTCCGTTCCTAGCGGAGCTTTTGAATGAAAACGAGGATTTCGGATCGTCTAAACCCTCGCAAAGAAGGAGCACCCCGGCTGCACCTCCTATCCCAGTGAATGACGGAGCACGTCAATTGCTTTTGAACAGATTGCAACAATGCATAATGGCAGAGCTTGGCTTCGAAGAGCCCATCGACCCGAAACGACCTTTGAATGAAGTTGGTCTGGATTCGTTGAGGTCCGTGGCTCTGGCGAATGACCTGGAGGATGAATTTGGCATATTGGTTCCAATCTCGGAGCTCATCAGCGGGCCGACTATCAACCAGCTTGTTAATTATCTGTCCGATCTATTTGGACGAACCGCAGAGAACGAGGCTGGCGAACTTGAGTCGGCAATAACATCGGCGTCGGTTACCAGCACATTGTCTAAAAACTCAACCATAGATGTCGCGCACGTCAATTCGTGGGCGGCGTCTGCGGCGCTTGGAATTCCGCGTTCGCTACCAGCGGAAACCCGAAATGCGAGCGATCAATTACTGAGCAGGGCGGGAATCCAACAAGTCACAACTGGATACGTGCCGGATGAGACATCAATAAATCCTGCGGAAAACTTAAATGGCCTGCAGGATTATCCAGATGACGGAATGAATAAAAAGACGCCACTCGCCAGTAACGGAGCCGGGGCAGATGATTGCGGTACGGCAGATTTTCGCACTTCCTTTAACATCGCACCGCGAACCGCTGGGAAGTGGTTGATCACACCTCGATCGAATCCGGATGCCAAAGTCCGTTTGTTTTGTTTTCCCTATGCAGGAGGCGGCCTTGTATCGTTTCGAGATTGGGCGCAATTGTTCGATGGCACTGTGGAGGTAGTGGCGGTCGAGGCGCCGGGACGCGGGACCCGTATCAATGAAACCGCCGTCGATGACCTGGGTACTTTCGTAAATGGTCTGCTGCCGGAAATGGTTGACTGGCTGGACAGGCCGTCTGCCTTTTTTGGCCATTGCCTCGGCGGGCTCACTATGTTTGCGACACTTTGCGCGCTATCCAAAGAGCCTCTGCACTTTATCAGGCACGCGTTTGCCTGCGGAGTTAGACCGCCGCATCTGTTAAACCGCCGAGGAGAGTTTGAGGATAACTTGGCTTACGACATGATGCTGCATCGCGAGTTTGACGTCAGAGTTCCTCCCTACGTCCAATCGGACGAAATTTTCGCGGATATCATACGGCAATTCGATACTCCGGCCGCCAACAAGATGTTGGCGATACCGAAGCTGAGGAAGCTGCTGTTGCCGACAATCCGCGCTGAGTTTGGGATGGTCTACAATTATAAGTATCAGCCCGTCGAGCCTTTTTCCTTCCCGATCAGTAGTTTTGTCGGCGATTCAGACCTCTGGGTATCGGAACAAGACTCCGCTGGCTGGGGCGAGCTGACTCGCGGCGGATTCACCAACCATGTACGCAAAGGTTCACATTTTTTGATGGCGGACGATGGGAAGTACATTGTGGAAACAATCAACAATGAGTTCGTCAATTTCCTGATTCGATGAGAAAGCCTGACACTAAACCGGAGAGGCAATAACCGTTAAGACCCACGATCATATGAGACATATCGAGTCTTAAATCGGTTTAAGTGAACTCTATCTTTAAATGGCGGGAATGGAGTCTGCCGGTTGGTCTACGGTCGCGCGAGGGCTGCGCCATCGCGATTCGCGCGAAGATCGAGCGAGACCGAAAATCAATCAAGCGTTTTTCAACGTTGCCTTGGCTCTCACGAGATCCGCAGTTTCAAATCCCTCGCTAAAAGACCCATAGATGTCGCCGAGTTGTGAGCGATATTTTTCAGCATCTTGTCCCAAATCGTACAAATCACACATGCTCAGGCACAGTCTAAGTTCAAGAGATTTGGCTTTCTGTTCGCGTGCCACCTTAAGGCCTTTAGAAAAATAATGCTCCGCCTGATCCAGATTTTGATTCGATCGTAAATATATTTCGCCAAGTAAACGATATATTTCTGCCGCATAAAAGCGTTCAGTGTTCTCATAATCGAACCTGAATTGCACCGGGCCCAAAAATTCGATCGCTTGCTCATAACGTTTGTTTTTAATGCATACATCAGCCAATAACCCTAGAGAGTACGACTCAAATAACAAGGCGCCGGTGGCCCGTTCTTTTTCCAAACCTTCCTGAATTTCAGCAATACCTTCGTCAAATTCGTCTTGCTGGGCCCTTGCCCATCCGCGCAAAATTTTGGCCATGGCTAGATAGTGCACAAACTCATGCTCTTCGCAGAGCGCGATGGCCGCGTTAGCCTGGCCCGCAACGATGGCGGTCTCGCCGCGAAGCTGATGTACTCTAAGGCTTATCGCTTGTGCCATTGCTTCGCCGAACGGATGTCGAGATACATCGGCGTAACGGCGGGCCTCGGCGCAAAGCGACAACGCCCGATCCGGAAATCCGAGCAGCCAAAGTATGATAGCGTCATATGACCTTACATGAACCCGTGGGTCTTGCGCTGACAGGTCAAGATACGCCGCAGCCTTACTGTCCTCACACAGGATAATGCTGCGTTCTAGCTCCGCGTGGGCAGCGGTAAATTTGCCTTGTGCAAATAATGTGAACCCAAGCGCTTCGTGGGCCAGAGCCTTATAAACTGAGTTGTCTATACTCTCACTTATATTCAACAAATGCTCAGCAAGACCTTGCGCTTCAGCAAGCGTCGCACGCGGGAAATTCCAGGTCCACAGACCAAACACTGCGGGAAAGGCATGTTCATCAAGCCCAGTCTGTTTGCACAGCTGAAGTGCTCGCGTATACGCATGCTTCACACTCTCAGTGCTCCAGCCCTCAGTCGCCCGGAGCGCGTTACCAAGCGACGTTTGGAGCAGTAACTCGGCTTTGTTGCGTTGCATCGAGTCGTCGATTCTCGGAATCAAATTCAAACCTTGTTTAAGATGACTGATAGCAGCACTCGCTGAGCGGCCGAGTGCGAGATTGCCGGCCTTAAGCCAGTAATCGATCGCGGGTTGAACAAGACCGGCTTCAGTGAAGTGGTGGGCTACGATTTCCGGTTGGCTCACAACAATGTCCGGAAACTTTTTCACCATCGTGCGCGCTATGTGGCCGTGCAATTGCTGGCGACGGCTCTTGAGCATACTCTCATATGCCGCATCGCACACCAACGCGTGTTTGAAGCTATATATTGCCTCCGGTGGTTCACCACGGTGGAACAGGAGCTCAGCCTGTTCAAGTTTGGCGAGAGCACGCTTTAGCGAAGGTTCGTCGCGACCGACCACCTCGCGTATCAAAGGAAATGAAAACTCACGCCCGATGGCTGCTCCTATTTGGCCGATCTCCTTCACTGACGCTAGACGGTCGAGCCGCGCCATCAAGGAGTCCTGAAGGGTCGTTGGGATGGCGAGCGGCGGTAAAGGTCCGTCGAGTCGATAGCCGTCTGCGTCCTTGACCAGGATGTCCCCTTCAAGTACCGCCTTTGTAAGTTCTTCGACGAATAACGGGTTGCCATCCGTCTTGGCGATAATCTGGTTCATCACTTCGGCGGGTAGGGCATGGCCGCCGGCCACCTGCGTGACTATGCTTTCAACATTATTGCGGTCGAGGCGACCGAGCGCCAATGTGCTTACATTGGGGAGACCAACCCAAGGCGGCTCGAATTCCGGTCGCAAGGTGAACAGGGCAAGGACCGGCAATTGGCGCAACCGCTCGACAATCAGATCGATTAGCTCGAGGGAGGTAGCATCGGCCCAGTGCGCATCCTCGAACAAAAGAAGGATGGGCTTCTGACGTGCGAGACTCTCGAATTGATCGAGCATTGCGGCGAACGTGCGGCGGCGTTGCTGCGCGGGATTGGACGGTGGCTTCGGATACCGGTCGTTAAGGGGGATCGACAGTAGCGCGCCAAAAAGTGGGGTTGTATCCTGAACTCGCGGTGTCGCTATAGCGAGAAGAGCTTCCAGCTTATTAAGGCGCTCCTCGGAGGTATCGTCTGCCTTGAACCCCACTGCTCGCTCCAATTGGGCGATGAACGGATAAAGCGCGCTGTTGGTGTGGTGAGGCGAACATTGGTATCGCAAGAGTGTGTGCGGCTGGTCGGCGATCCGCTCTTGGAGGGCCGTCACAAGACGCGACTTGCCGATCCCCGGCTCGCCCAAGATCAGCACGATCTGGCCTTCACCTTTCCAAGCGAGCCGTTGGCGCTTTAGAAGAAAATCGAGTTCGATTTCGCGGCCGATGAAATCAGTTAGAACCGCCGCATGGATCGCCTCGAAGCGGCTCTCGGAATCCGACACGTCGTCAACTACCCACGCCGCGATCGGTTCAGCAATACCCTTGACTTTGTGAAGGCCAAGATCGCGCAAGCAGAACAGATCGCCGAGCAGCCGACGTGTGGAAGCGGCGACGACGACGGTTCCGGGTTCGGCCAAGGCCTGAAGGCGCGCCGCAATGCTCGGCGTGTCACCAATCACTGTATGCTCCCGTAACGCGCTCTTGCCACCGAGATCGCCGACTACGACTAAACCGGTGGCGATGCCAATACGGACTGAGAGCGGTTCTTCTGCGGGCGTCTTCAGTCGTGCAACTGCGGCAGCGATATCGAGCCCTGCGCGCACGGTTCGCTCGGCATCATCCTCGTGTGCACGGGGATAGCCAAAATACGCCAGCACTCCGTCGCCCCGGAAATCAGCTACGAAACCATCAAAGGCCAGCGTGATACGTGCACAGGCGACCTGAAAAGCATCGATGACGGCGCTCATGTCCTCTGGATCGAGTCGGGTCGCTAGAGCAGTCGAGCCAACTAGATCACAGATCATCACGGTCAAATGACGGCGTTCGGCAGCAGCGAGGGGATGGTGGTTGCTCTGCGATTCCGACACTTCTCTCGTGATCGATGCGCTGGGAGCGCCCCCAGCCATCGCCTTAATCGCCTTGATGAAGCGTTTCCTTTCGCCCAGCAGCATCCCGAGCTTTTCGAGATCGTCTTCGGTCAACTCGGGCAGCACATCGAAGTCGATAGCGTGTTCGATGAATGCTGGCTCATACTGTCCGAGTCCCAGGTTTCGCAGCCAACTGCCAACGTCCATGGTAGTGCCCTAATGCCGTTTCACACTCGCGAGCCGGTTGTCACCAACCCACGACGCGCGACCGAAGAGCCGCAGCGGAGTAACTCGAGCCGTCCGACATACGCGAATATAATTTAAGCCGGTGCCGGGTACAGGGCTGCTCCCGCGCCGCGAGTCGCCAATCTACCGCTGCACCGCCTAACAGCGCCAATTCGCGTCGTCTCATTGCCTTCCCGAAAGCACAGGCAGGCCATCGTGCCAACTTAAGTTAGCATACCGGAAGGCGCGGCACTGTCGCAATGTCCGCTTCGGCTCACTAGCAGACGTTTCGCTCACCGAAAAGGATGCCCACTTTAGCTAGAAGTTTAGATAAAACGTCCGCTAAATGCCGGTAGCCGATCTTCCTGTCTCTTTTTCGGCTGTCTCAGCGATACGCGGCGTCTTCCGGATATTCTCCGGCGTTACCTTCCTCCCAGAGGGCGAGCCATTCCCGGGCGACCTGTTCGCCTTCCTTACGCAGCTTCTCCATGAAGTCGCGACTACGGTCAAACTTGGACGAAAACCGCAGTTCGTCGGCGGTCGCTTGCTTCATCTTGATCGTGCGCACGGTCACCTGCTCGTGGTCCTTGCCAAAGTCTTTGTACCGCCCGCTCCACTCGTTGACTTTCAGAATGAAATCCAGCTCTTTGTGCAGCGACAGGTTGCCCATCAGTTCGTTCTGGCGATCCTGGATGTCGGCACTGGATTTGGGTAGCTCCGGCCATTGCTGCGGATTGATGCGCACGATCCACAGTTCATTGGGCACATTTTCAGTTCCCGCAATGAATTCGCGCACTGGTGGATTCTGCGAGTAAAGGCCGTCCCAGTAATAGCTGCCGTCGATATGCTCGGCCTTGCGGAAAATGGGCAGCGTGCCTGATGCGGCGACTCCCTCCAAAGCGAGCGGCAATCGCTGGCGCCAAAGGTGAACCTGCTTTCCTTGCTTTGTCCGGTTGAGGTCCGAATCGAACACAGCCTCAAAGCCATTGACAACCTCCGAGGCGCCGATCAGCAGGCGCGTCGTTACGTTGTCCCAGTCGATTTTGTTCTCGGCGTTCAACGCTGGACATGTCTCGGCAAGTAAATTATGCAAATCAAAGTATTGCTTGCGTACGCCAAGGCTTGGCAGACAGGCAGTGACCGCCTTGAAGATTGCACCGTACGGACTGAGGGTGCTGAAAGCCGGTGCATTTATTCCAAGCAGCGGTATCTCAAGTTCCTCCGCCCAGAACGTGCGGTACGTCAGGAAGTTCAGCACGCTCTCGACGCCACCTTTGGCAACGAAGTCATCCCAGAAGTGGTTGAGCTTGTCGATCGCTTCCTGCTCTGAGCCAGAGCCAGGGCTTCCCTTCTTCGGAGCGAGGCCGTACCAAACCATCAGCGAGCACAAGGCGCCGGCCGATGTCCCGCTCAAGCCCACCAGTTCGATCCGCTGTTGATTGTCGGTACCCTTCCGCGTCTTTTGCTCGATGATGTGCTTGAGTATTTCGGTAAGGACACCGACCTCGAAAGCAGCATGCATTCCGCCGCCCTGGCAACCGACGGCCACTTTTTTCCATTCGGAATTGACCATTGATCGTCCTCCTCTACGTGTGCTCGGTTCAGCCGAAATCAGTCGACCTGCCACCGCGCGCCGCTTCTGCTACCGGTGTATGGCGTCCTGCCATCTCGCGGCATGCTGGGGACGCATCTGAACCGCACATAACTTGGCATTGCCCTACGGGGGTCCAATCACGAATACACTCATTCCGTCGACCGAGACTAGAGGAGGGATCGTAGCAACTCCCGCGTGCACACGGGAAGGGGGTTAGGCGGACACCAAGCAACGCGCGATGAGGGTCAAAATCAAACATATCTC
Source organism: uncultured Undibacter sp. (assembly GCA_964563195.1). GTDB lineage: Bacteria > Pseudomonadota > Alphaproteobacteria > Rhizobiales > Xanthobacteraceae > Pseudolabrys. Next base: position 69,255 of record CAZLWN010000003.1, read on the forward strand.
CCATGTCCACTCTGTGTCCTGTGTGTACCGAAAACCTAAACCTGAACGTAATGGTGATGAAGTCCGCCTAGAACGGGATGCGATTTGATGATTCCGGTTCGCTGAACCGGGCGAGAGACGGGCGCATCTTTATCCAATGACCGGTGTGTTCTCATCACATTGTAATAGCGAGCATAGTTTCGCAGGATCCGACGCAGGTGTGCCTCGCCCAGGACGATGAAATGATCCACACACTCGCGCCGGATTGATCCAATCAGCCGCTCGGCAAAGCCATTCTGCCATGGCGAGGCCGGCGCAGTTGGCTTGTCCCGGATGCCCATGGCGCGCAATCGGCGCGTGACGACGGCGCCATAGATGCGATCCCGATCTCGGATGAGGTAGCGCGGCGCCGCTTCCCAGGGGAAGGCCTCAGTTAACTGGCGTGCGACCCATTCAGCGGTCGGTTTTGTCGTGACGTTGACCCAGACCAAGTCTCTGCGGTCCAGACGGACGACGACGAAGGCATAGAGCAGGCTGAAGCCAATGGTCGGGACAACGAATAGATCCATGGCGGCAATGTCCGGCGCATGGTTCCGCAGAAAAGTATGCCATCCATGACTTGGAGGTCCGCTTCGCTTGACCATGTATTTGGCGACGCTTGATTGCGCGACATCAAACCCAAGCTTGAGAAGTTCGCCGTGGATACGCGGCGCACCCCAAAGCGGGTTTTCTATGCTCATCTCCCGGATCAGGGCGCGGACGTCCATATCAATCTGCGGCCGCCCTCCCCGCGAGCGCGACTTCCAACGCCAATAGCAGCGAAAGCCGGCACGGTGCCACCGCACAAGGATCTCAGGTTGGACGATCGTGAGGACCTGCAAAATCGACGGAAACCACCGATATAGCTAGATCAAGAACCAGCGGGCGTTGTTCGTCAGCCGAACCCGGCACCCTACGTTACGCCGTAGAACGATCACCTGACGTCGGAGGGCCGCATTCTCTGCTTCAAGTCGGATCTTCGACTTGAATGGCGAGGCCACAAGAGCAAGGAATAAACAAAGCAGCCCAATCATTGGGCCAGCTTAGACGATTCTGACACCTCAGCTACGCGGATAAGGTTTTCAGTACACACAGGGACCTTTTCCGAGAGAAGCACGCAACATCAGATAGATAAAAAATGGGTGGTGGCGGACGCAGTCGCATGCGAACCTGTCTCTACTCGCAAATTCCCTGCTAACAGGGAAATTAACAGGGAATTTTTCAATTTCGGGCCGGTTCGCCGCTCAGAGCTCGCCATTCGTCCAATGATTCGGCTGACTTAGAGCGAAATCCCCTACTTAACGGAACAGGGAATTATTTTAGCGGAACACGGAATTTCCGCACGCGAACAGGGAATTTTACCAGCTAAAATTAAGATCACTGGCGAACGAGGTTTTCGGTACACACACAGGTCAGGTCACTGCGGCATGACCTTCACCTAACAACTAGCTGCGCAGTCGCCGCCTCGATTGCCTCGCCTAGCCGTTCGACGATGGAGTCTAGGATCGGCGCATCGACAATGAATGGTGGCGCGAGCAGCACGTGATCGCCGCGGGTGCCGTCGACCGTACCGCCCATAGGATAGACCATCAGCCCGCGCGCCATCGCCTCGCTCTTCACACGGGCATTGAGTTTCAGCGCCGGATCGAAGGGCTGCTTGGTGCTGCGGTCGGAGACAAGCTCGACGGCTTGGAACAGGCCGCGCCCGCGTACGTCGCCCACGAAGGAATGATTGCCAAATCGTTCATTCAAGCGGCGCGCCAAGTGTGCCGCTTGCGCCCGCACGTTGGCCAACAAATTGTCGCGGCGGATCACGCGCTGTACGGCCAAGGTCGCCGTGCAGGCGAGCGCGTGACCCATAAACGTGTGGCTGTGCTGGAACACGCCCGAGCCGTCAGCGATCGCCTTGAAGATTTTGCTCTGCATCAGCACCGCACCGATCGGTGCATAGCCGCCGCTGAGACCCTTCGCAATCGTAATGAGGTCAGGGCTGATGCCTTCCTGTTCGCAGGCATAGAGCGTGCCGGTGCGGCCCATGCCGCACATCACCTCATCGAGAATGAGCAATATGCCGTGGTGATCGCAGATATCGCGTACGCGCTGAAAATAACCGGGCACCGCCGGAACTGCCCCGAGTGTGGCCCCGACCACGGTCTCGGCCACAAACGCAATGACGTTTTCACCGCCAAGCGCAGCGATCTTGTCCTCAAGCTCTTGCGCGAGGCGTTCGCCGTAGGTTTGCGGCGTCTCGTCAGCGCGGCGCTCACGATATTCGTAGACTGGCGAAACATGATGTGCCTGGATCAGCAGCGGCTCAAACGGCGCGCGTTGAAGCGGCCGCCCGCCGACAGCAAGCGCCCCCAGCGTGATGCCGTGGTAGCTTTGCCGCCGGGCCACGACAATGCGGCGCTGGATTTCGCCGCGCTCGACAAAGTATTGACGCGCCAGCTTGAGCGCGGCCTCTATCGCCTCAGAACCGCCACTGACAAAAACGACACGGCTGATGCCATCCGGCGCATGCGCGACGAGGTCATCCGCCAGCTCCTCCGCCGCCTCCGTGGTGAAGAAGCTCGTGTGTGCATAGGCGAGCCGATCAAGCTGCGCATGCATCGCGGCCAGCACGTCGGGATGTGAATGGCCGAGGCAGGAGACCGCAGCGCCTCCGGATGCATCGATGTAGTCTTTGCCCGCGCTGTCGCGAATAAAGACACCCCGACCGCTGGTGGCGACCGGATAGGCCTGGCCGATGCGACGATGAAGCACATGGGTCATGCGGCGGACCAGGCGGGTTGAGTTACACGCTGAACAAATCTCATTAGTGCGACCGACGGCCAGGAGAACCTATTTATACATGCCGCCGTCCTCCTATACAGCACCACCAACGGCCGGTGTCACGCCTGCCTGCTCACGGCGCTGGCGGACGAGCTGCCAGGCAATGACGAGACCCAGCAGGACCAGGGCAAACGGATAGACCAGCCGCTTTGAGGGCAGTCCGCGCTGTTCTACATCAACGTCCGTCACATAGTCGCCAATCTTGACGCCGACCTGTTCCGCCGGTCCGTTCGGTTGCAGTTCAACGACCTCAAACCGGCCGGCTTTTTCCTTATCGAGCTTCACGCCATACTGCCCGAATTCGGGGTCCGGCAGGATCTCGGGCGTCGCAATGCGGTATAGCTTGAGGCGATCGCCGTAATCGGTCTCGCGGGTAATATGCAGCCGGATCGAGTAGCCAGGCGCGGCCATCTGTTCGCCAGCGGCAAAACGCGCCATGTCGACCGACTTGAACGGCGGGTAGAACTGATTCATCACGAAGTCGGGCCGGAACAGCGCTATCATTACGATCAGCAGCGCGATGGCCTCGTACCATTTGAGCTTGACGATCAGCCAACCTTGCGTGACCGAGCTGAAGCAGAAGATGGCGAGCACCGAGAGCACGAATACCATGATGCCCCGCCACCAGCTGTCCACACCGATAAGCAGGAGCTCCGGGTTGAAGATGAAAATGAACGGCAGCAAGCCGGTACGTATATCGTAGAGGAACGACTGCACGCCCGTTCTGAGCGGGTCCGCCCGCGAAATCGCCGCGGCGGCGAAGGCGGCCAGGCACACCGGAGGCGTGGAGTCCGCCATCAGCCCGAAGTAGAACACGAAGAGGTGCACGGCGATGAGCGGCAGCGTAAGCCCGGCGGCCGTGCCGAGTTCGACGACCACACCGGCAAGCAGCGAGGCGACGACGATATAGTTCGCGGTCGTCGGCAGCCCCATGCCCAAGATGAGGCACAACACGGCCACCAGCACCAGCAAGATATAGACGTTGCCACCGGAGACCGCCTCGATCAGCCCCACCATGGCATTGTTGAGGCCGGTCGACGAGACGGCGCCGACAATGATGCCGGCCGTGGCAACGGCGACGCCGATGGTGACCATGTTGAGCGCGCCCGTCACCATGCCGTCGAAGATTTCGGTACAACCTTCCTTCAGCTCGTCGTATACGTTGCGGTCCTGCAGCCAACTGGTGAGCGCCATGCCGGCGACAATTGCCAGGGCCAAGACGAGTCCCCAGACGTTGGCGCTCGTGATGTCAAAGCCGAGCGCCCAGCGCAGCGCGGTACTGACGAGCACGGGAACCCCCAGCGGTACGAAGAGGAAAGCGTGGTTGAACCGCCTCGGGAAAACCTTCGCGCCGAGGATGATCAACATCATCCAGACGATCGAGTAGAATACTGCGCTCGACGCCGACCAGCGCTCGACCATCAGAAGATAGATGAGCACGATGACCGGGATCAGGTAGTGCAGGCCGTTGATGAAGGTGGACCAGAACCGCGGAATTTCGGACTTGGGAAGACCGGAGAGGCCCAGCTTCATCGCCTCGAGATGCGAGATATAAAGGAGCGCGATGTAGCTGGTCAGCGCCGGAATGATTGCGGCGACCACGACGTCGAAGTAACTGACGCCGATAAATTCGGCGATGATGAAGGCGGCGGCGCCCATGATCGGCGGCATGATCTGTCCGTTGGTGGACGCCGCCACCTCGATTGCCCCGGCCTTGATCGCGGTAAATCCGGTGCGCTTCATCACCGGGATGGTGAAGGTCCCGGTGGTGACCACGTTGGCGATCGAGGAGCCCGAGATCGCTCCGGTCATGGCCGAGGCCAGGATCGCCGCCTTGGCGGGCCCGCCCCGGTATTTGCCGACCATGGCGAATGCGAGGTCGAGAAAATACCTGCCGGCGCCGGCGCGTTCGAGCAACGCGCCGAACAGCACGAACAGAAACACGAAGCTGACCGACACATCGAGCGGGATCCCGAAAATGGCCTCGCCGCCGAGCCATTGGTAGCCGATCAGCCGCTTCAGGGAGACACCCTTATGGGCGAGGATGTTTTGCACTTCCTCGCCGAGGAAGGCGTATAGCATCACCACGCCGCCAAGCACGAACAGCGGTATGGCGAAGCCAAGCCGACCTTTGACCGACTGATAGGCGCCGCCCACGATGAACAGCCCGGCGATGGCCGCAATCAGAATATCGACGCGGGGGCCGAGGATAGAATACAGCAGGAAAACGCTGGCCACGATGACCAGGGGGACACCGATGCTGCGCCGCGTCGCCTCCAGCAACAGGATGATGCCGACGCCGCCGAGAATGCCTTCGACCGGCATCGTGAACCCCGCCCACTCGACGGTCAGGAGAATACCCTGGCGCGCGACCAAGCCCCGGTAGGCAAGGAAAAGGTAGAGCGCCGCGCCGCTCGAGACCAGCGCAAGGACGATGTCGTAGACCGCGATCCGCCGATGCGCCAGGCGGCGCGCGGCGGGGAACATCAGATAGCAGAGCAATAACGCGAAGGCGAGGTGGATGCCCCGCTTCTGAACGTCGATCAGCCACAGCGATGAAGGTAGCGGCGAGGCAATCCAAAGCTGGAACAGCGCCCAGAGAAACGCGATGGTGCCGACCACCTTCTCGAGCAGCGGCCCGCGATGGCGGCCTGAGTATTCTACTTCGTCGAGGGTTTTCTGAAGGTCCTCATCCGGCTGCACTGCCGCCGAAGGAGGCTGTTCCGCCATCGTGCTTCCCCCTGAAGCTGCTCGCTCGAAAACCGACAAAAGAATGCGCCAGCGCCCATACGGACGCCGGCGTCGTCATATCAGCTGTCTTACATCCAGCCTTTTTCCTTATAGTATTTCACAGCACCGGGATGCAGCGGCGCAGAAAGCGCGTCCTTGATCATATTCTTTGGATCCAGGTTTGCGAAAGCAGGATGGAGCTTTCTGAAGTCGTCGATGTTTTCAAAGACGGCGCGCGTGACTTCGTAGACAACGTTTTCGGGCACGTCCGCACTGGTCACGAAGGTGGCCTTGACGCCGAAGGTAGTGACGTCCGCATCGGTCGTCTTGTAGGTCCCCTTCGGGATCGTCGCGAAGGCGTAGAACGGACTTTTCTCGACGAGCTTTTTCTCAACGTCGCTGTCGAGGTTTATGATCCTCGCATCGCACCCATCAGTCGCCACTGCGACGCCGGCGTTGGGCACGCCGACCGTGTAGCCGTAAGCATCGATCTTGCCGTCGCATAGGGCCTTCGACTGCTCGGTCGAGGTGAGCTCGGTGGCCTTGGCGAAATCGCTGGTCTGGGTGCCGTGCGCGGCCATCAGAACTTCCATCGTGCCGCGCTGGCCCGAACCGGGATTGCCGATGTTGACCCGCTTGCCCTTCAGGTCGTTCCACGAATTGATGCCGGAGTCCTTGCCGACAATGATTTGGAAGGGCTCGGGATGCACCGAGAAGACGGCCCGCAGCTTCTTGTAGCAAGTCACCTTCTTGCTGTCGCAATGGTACGCGTGGTACTGCCAGTCGGACTGGGCGACGCCGAAGTCGAGCTCGCCCTGGCTGATCTGGCCGATATTGTAGGTCGAGCCGCCGGTCGACGGGGCCGAGCAGCGAATGCCGTGCTGGCGGCCGTTTTTGCGGCCCTCGGCAGCCTCTTTGTGAACCATGCGGCAGATGGAGTTGCCCACCACAAAATACACGCCGGTTGGGCCGCCTGTGCCGATGGAGATGAACTTTTTCTGCGCATTTGCCGGCATTGCAAGGCCGCCGACTGCGACGACAGCAATGATCGCCAATAATTGGCGTTTCATCTGATCCCTCCCTGAATTTTTTCACAACTTGACGAGGATATTCAGAATGACTTCGACCGAAGCCAAAGCTCTCTTGGATCGATTATAGGCAAAAATAGCAATTCCGCAAATTCGGCTGCCCACCACCATAATCATCGATTGTGGCTGATCAAGCGCTTCTGCGCTGCATTCATATTTTGTCCGTTTCAAGCGGGCTCGGACCTTCCACCATGCCCGCTTTTCCGCCGCCTGTGGGAGCTAGACGGACATGCGGGAATAATTTGTGAGCACCCGCCCCAAACGATCGGAGTGTCAAACAGCACTGACGGCGGCCGTCGATACGCAATTTAGGCTACGCATGAACGAGATATCATCGGTTTGACCGAACATCGGTTGGCGAGTACATCCAACGCACGACGGCGCGCACGTGGATATGGGCAAATGAGCTGGCGGATCGGGGTCGATATCGGGGGCACGTTCACGGACGTGGCTCTGGTTGACGCGGCGAGCGGGCGCATCGGCGTCGCCAAGGTCCCGACCACACCTGGCAATCTTACCGAAGGTGTCGTCGGCGCGCTTGAGATGGCGATGAGCCGCTATCGCGTACCGGCAACCGAGGTGGAGCTGCTGTCGCACGCGACGACCGTGGTGACCAACGCCATCCTGGAAGAGAGCGGCGCGCGCGCGGCACTGATCACCACGCGCGGTTTTCGCGACGTACTGGAATTACGGCGCTCGGCGCGCGCCAATCTCTATGACCTTTTCCAGGATGCACCGGTGTTGCTGATCCCGCGCCGTCGGCGATTCGAGATCACGGAGCGGATCGGCGCGGACGGCGCCATCGTCACACCCCTTGCCGACGACGAAATCGACGCATTGATCGCGACACTGAAGCAAACGCGGGTCGAGGCTGTCGCGGTCGCGCTCGTGTTCAGTTTCCTCAATCCGGACCATGAGCGGCGGCTAGGCGCGCGCCTGCGGGCGGCGCTGCATGTGCCGGTCTATCTGTCATCGGAGGTGCTGCCCGAGATCAAGGAGTTCGAGCGCACCAGCACGACGGCCGTATGTGCCTATGTGGGGCCGATCCTGTCGTCCTATCTCGAACGTCTTCAGCAGGTCACCAAAGGTCACACGCTGCCGCCGCTCCACGTCATGGGCTCGAATGGCGGCATACTGGAAGCGGCTGAGGTCGTGGCCATGCCGGCGCTTGCGGTGGAATCGGGTCCAGCCGCCGGAGTTGTCGCTGCCGCACTGGTCGCGCGCCAAACCGGGCGTCTTAACCTCCTCTCCTTCGACATGGGTGGCACAACGGCGAAGGCCAGCCTGATCCGCGCCGGCCAATTCGAAACAACGTCTGACTACGAGGTCGGTGGCGGCTCCAGCATGAGCCGGTGGATGCACGGTACCGGCCATCCGATCCGCGTGCCGGTAATCGATCTCGCCGAAGTTTCGGCGGGGGGCGGATCGATTGCCTGGGTCGACCGTGCGGGTGCGCTGCGCGTCGGCCCAAAGAGCGCTGGCGCCGATCCTGGTCCGGTGTGTTACGGCCGCGGCGGTAGCGAGCCAACGGTCACCGACTGCAACCTATTACTCGGCTACTTGGATAAGGAATCGTTGCTCGGCGGCGAGCTTGCGATCGACCATTCCGCCGCCGAAGCAGCCATCCGCATGAAGCTTGCCGAGCCGCTCGGCATTGACATTCGAAGCGCCGCGGCTGCCGTCATCGACGTCGTCAATCACGCTATGGCGGAAATCTTAAAGATCGTATCGGTGCAGCGCGGCCACGATCCGCGCGACTTCGTACTTGCCGCGTTCGGCGGAGCCGGGCCGTTGCACGCAACAGCACTCGCGGACGAGCTCGGCATCGCCGAGATCGTCTGCCCGCCGATCCCCGGTGCCTTTTCAGCGCTTGGCTTGATCGGAACCGACCTGAAGCGCGACTACGTCCGCACGCTCTACACCACGACGGCAACAGCCGATCCCGCCGTCGTGGAAGCGGCCTTCGTGGCGCTCGAACGTGAGGGCGTCGCCATGCTCGAGCGGGCTGGCGTCGCACCCGCGCAGCGGCGGTTCGAGCGCTCGGTGGATGCGCGCTATGCACGGCAATCCTATGAATTGGTGGTGCCGGTTCCTCCGCGCGCGTTCGATGCGGCCGCGCTTGATGCGATCGCCGAGGGCTTCCACGATCGCCACCGTAGCACCTATGGTCACGACAATCGCAGCGAACCGGTGCAGATCGTCAGCCTGCGCGTTGCCGCAATTGGTGCGATTCCGCCACTCATGATCCGTGACAAGCCGCCCCCGTCCGCAAGAGACGCGATCAAGGCGAAGCGACCAGTCTGGTTCCGCGAGAGCGGCGCTCTCGAGGCGACGATCTATGATCGCAGCCGTCTGCCAGTGGACTGGCATGTGTCGGGACCGGTGGTGATTGAGTCCCTCGAATCCACCATCCTTGTCCCGCCCGGGTGGGAAGCCAAGATGAACCAGGATGGGTTCGTGCTACTGACGTGCCAGTAACCCAAAGAAAGCAGCGCGCAACTCAGGCGCCCTTCGCGCAGGCTGCTATGAGACAACCGGATACGATGGCAATGAAAGACAATTTACGGCGCACCGATCCCGCCACCTTCGAGATCGTCAAAAACAGCCTCTACAAGATCGCTGAGGAGATGCGGGTAGTGCTGGCCAAGACCGCCTTCTCTCCGCTTTTGAAATCGGCTGGCGATTACTCCTGCGGCGTGTTCGATGCGCAGGGCCAGATGGTGGCGCAAGGCCCCGACCTGCCGATCCATCTTGGCTCGATGCCCGATGCGGTCCGCGCCGTGGTCGCCACCTTCGCGGATGACGTGCACGACGGCGACGTGTTCATCCACAACGATCCATACTTCGGGGGCAGCCACCTGCCGGACGTCAATGTGGTGCGTCCGGCGTTCTATGATGGTCAACTCATCGGCCATGCCTGTCTGCGCGCTCACTGGCCCGACGTCGGCTCCGCCACGCCCGGTAGCTACGGGGCGGTCACGGAAATCTTCGGCGAAGGGTTGCGCCTGCCACCACTGCGCCTGATCGGTCGCGGGACTCTCAATGTGGACCTCGAAAAGCTGATCCTGGCGAACGTGCGGACGCCCGATGAACGCAAAGGCGATCTCGGCGCACAGCTCGCCGCCACCTTACGCGCCACCGATCGCCTGCAGACGCTGGCCCGCCGCTATGGCGTTCAGGAACTGATCGCCACCATGGCCGCCGTAATGGATTATTCCGAGCGGCTGATGCGTGCCACGCTGATGGATCTGCCGGACGGCGAAGGCTTCTTCGAGGATTATTGCGACGGCGATGGTGTTGCGGATGACGCGAACGGCAAGGACGCGCCATTCTGGATCCGCATGTCCGTGAAGAAGAGCGCGGACCGCCTGATCGTCGACTTCGCCGGCACCGATCCGCAGGTCAAAGGTCCGATGAACGCACCTCTCTCGGTGACCGCGTCCGGCGTCTTCTGCGGACTGAAGACCGCGATCGATCCGAACAATATCATTCCACCAAATTCCGGCTGTTGGCGCGCCATAACGATCACGGCCCCAAAAGGTTCGGTGGTAAACGCCGAATTTCCCGCGCCGGTCGTGTATGCCAACCACGAAATGTCTCATCGTGTCGCCGACATGGTGATGGGCGCGCTCG
>CAZLWN010000004.1:0-27357 GCA_964563195.1 uncultured Undibacter sp.
TGTAGAGATTGACGTGCTTGGCCTCGCGGATGTAGTCGAGCTCCTCGCGCAGGCGCGCGGCGATCTCGACCGTGATCTCGGTGGTGTCGAGTGCCGGATCGAAACGCTTGCGAATCGAAAACAACAATTGCAGCTGGCTCAGATCGGCTTCCACCGCCGACTGCATGTCGGCATATTGCAGCTTGCAGGCCAAGGCCGAGCCGTCGAGCGCGCGCGCGCGATGCACCTGGCCGAGGGAAGCGGCGGCTGCCGGATGATGCTCGAACTCGGAGAACTTCTGCTGCCAGTCGGGCCCGAGCTCGGCTTGCATGCGGCGCTTGACGAAGGCCCAGCCCATAGGCGGCGCCTGGCTCTGCAGCTTGGTCAATTCGTTGGCGTATTCCGGCGGCAGCGCGTCGGGAATGGTGGCGAGCAGTTGCGCCACCTTCATGATCGGGCCCTTTAGCCCGCCCAACGCGGCGGTCAATTCAAGGGCGTTGGTGGCGCGGTCGAGCGGCACCCCGAAGAAGCGCGCGCCCGCCATGCGGGCAGCGGTGCCGCTGAGCCGGGTGCCGACATTGGCATAGCGGCGGGCGCGGGCGGAAAAGCGGTTCTTTTCGCGGTCGTTGGGGGGTTGGGGCATGTATTGCTACGCGTGACGCCTATTACATAAGCACGTCAGGGTGTAATGCCAGGCGCGTCAAGCGGAACGATGTTATCGGCCACCCATTGCGCCAACGCATCTTCGGTGATCTCGCCAGCGGCAAGGCTGAGGATCATGGCGGTTGCGGCCTCCTGCGGCACGTCGAGATCAACTCCGTTGAGCCCGAGAAACACGATCATCGACGCCAACGCCGTCCGCTTGTTGCCATCGATAAACGGATGATTCCGCGAGATTCCGAAGCCGTATACCGCCGCGAACACTGCAATATCGCCTTCTCCGTAATTGAATTTGTTAAGCGGTCTCGCCAAAGCGGATTCAAGAAGCCCGCGGTCGCGAAGACCGTCGGCGCCTCCGAAGAGAGCAAGTTGCTCGGCATGAAAATCAAGAACAATGTCGATGTCGAGCCATATCGGCTCTTTCATTTCGCAAGCGCTTTATAGGTATCGGCGTATTTGCGAAACGACCGCCGCGCCAATTCCATCGCCTTGGCGTGCTTCGGATCGTACGGGCTGAGCTTAATCCCGCGCTCGGTCTGTTCAACGATATGAAACTTGTCGCCTTCCTTGAGCTTGAGGCGCGCGAGCAGCTCCTTCGGCAGGATCAAGCCGAGCGAATTCCCAATCTTCTTGATTTGAAGAAGGTAACCTTCGATTTCCGTATTGCCGGGACGCTCATTCATAGCCAACCTCCAGCGTTATACAAATGTATAACCGAAGTTATGCAAACGGACAACCGGCCGCCATTTATTTGAAACATAAGCAATTTCTCCCCTAGTCCAGCGCCTCCAGCTCCTCGATCAGCGTGGCGATGACCCGCAAGCCGCCGCCCCAGAATTTGGGGTCGCGGGCGTCGAGGCCGAAGGGAGCAAGCAGTTCGGAATGGTGCTTGGTGCCGCCGGCCGAGAGCATGGCGAGATAGCGCTCGGCAAAGCCCTCATCCGACTGCTCGTAGACCGCATAAAGCGAGTTCACCAAGCAATCCCCGAAGGCATAGGCGTAGACGTAGAACGGCGAATGCACGAAGTGCGGGATATAGGCCCAGAAGGTCTCGTAGCCCGGCTTCAATTCGATCGCGGAGCCTAAGCTCTCGGCTTGCACCGACATCCATAGCTCGCTGAGCTTGTCGGCGGTCAATTCGCCGTTGCGGCGTTCCAGATGCACCTTGCGCTCAAAGCTATAGAACGCGATCTGCCGCACCACCGTGTTGATCATGTCCTCGACCTTGGCGGCGAGCATGGATTTGCGCTGCTTCTTGTCGGTGGTGTTGGCCAAGAGCCAGCGGAAAGTGAGCATCTCGCCGAACACGCTCGCGGTCTCGGCCAGCGTCAGTGGCGTCGGCGCCATCAGCGGACCATTCGGCGCCGCCAGCACTTGATGCACGCCGTGGCCGAGCTCATGGGCGAGCACCATCACGTCGCGCGGCTTGCCCATGTAATTTAGCAGCACGTAAGGGTGCGCCGAGGGCACGGTCGGGTGGGAAAAAGCGCCGGGCTGCTTGCCGGGGCGCACGGCTGCGTCGATCCAGCGCTTCTCAAAAAACTGATCGGCGACCTCGGCCATCTTGGGCGAGAAGGCGCCATAGGCGGTGAGCACAGTGGCGCGCGCGTCGCTCCATGAGATCGTGCGCTGGGCGACCTTGGGCAGCGGCGCGTTGCGGTCCCAATAGGGCAGCCGCTTCTTGCCGAACCATTTCGCCTTCAAGGCGTAATAGCGGTGCGAGAGCTTTGGATAGGCGGCGCGCACGGCTTCGACCAGCGCCTCGACCACCTCAGGCTCCACACGGTTCGCGAGATGGCGCGCGGCGGCGACGTCCTTGAAGCCGCGCCAGCGGTCGGAAATTTCCTTGTCCTTGGCGAGCGTGTTGGTAATGAGCGTGAACAGCCGCAAATTTTCCTTGAAAGTCGCAGCCAGCGCTTGCGCCACGTTTTTGCGCTTCTTGCCGTCGGCGTCGACCAAGAGATTGAGCGCCGGCTCGATCGCCAGCTGCTTGCCGCCAATCGTGAAGCGCAACGACGCGATGCTCTCGTCGAACTGCCGGTTCCAGGCCGAATAGCCGGTCACGGATTTTTCGTGGAAGAGCTGCTCGACCCGGTCCTCGAGCTGGTAGGGCTTCTCCTTGCGCACGTCCTCGATCCACGGCCGGTAGTGGCCGAGCGCGGGGTCGCGCATGGCCGCTTCCAGCACGGCATCGTCGATGCGGTTGAGCTCGAGCATGAAGAACAAAAGGTGCAGCGAGGCAGCGGTGATGCGCTCCTGCACGTCGCCGTAGAACTTAGCGCGCAGGGGATCGGTGGTATCGCCGGCATAGACGAGCTGGGCGAAGGAGATCAGCCGCCGCAGACTGTCCTCCAACGCCTCGTAGCGCTTGACCGCCTCGGCGAGAGCGGCCCCCTCGCCCGCCGCCAGCGCGGCCAGCCGGCCCTTGAAATCCCGCTCGAAGGCGGCGCAATCGGCATCGGCTGCGGCCAGGTCGCGCTCGACCGCGGGGCTGTCAATGCCGGGATAAAGGTCGTCGAGATTCCACTGCGGCAGGGCGCCGAGCTTGGGCGTCTTCGAATTTTTGAGCGCGGCGCTTGTGGCCATGGCGTGGGGCTATTCCTTTGGAGGGAAAATCGGACGGTTAAGACATCATTTAGGTTGCCAGTCGTGGCGATGCGATGGCGTCGTGCAATCTTTTCAACAGGGCGGGCGTGGCCCGCTTTAGGCCGCCAATTTAACACCCCATTAAGCGAGACCGGCGACATTGCACCAAATCGGTACAGCGTGAGGGGGTTCCATGTCCGCCACCGTGCTCATCGTCGATGACGATCCGGTCCAGCGCCGTCTGCTCGAAGCCATGGTGACCCGCTTCGGCTATCAGGCGATCACTGCCGACGGCGGCGACAAGGCGGCGGCCCTGCTCACCGGTCCCAAGGCGGCAAGCGTCGATTGTGTGGTACTCGACCTAGTGATGCCCGACCTCGACGGTTTCGGCCTGCTGGCGCGCATGCGCGAGGCAGGCCTCGACACCCCGGTCATCGTGCAGACCGCCTATGGCGGCATCGACAACGTGGTCTCGGCCATGCGCGCGGGCGCCAGTGATTTCGTGGTCAAGCCGGCGGGCTCCGAACGGCTGCAGGTCTCCCTGCATAACGCCATCGCCACGCGCGCGCTGGCGGGCGAAGTGCAGCGGCTCAAGCGCAAGCGCGACGGCACGCTCAATCTGACTGACGTGGTCACGCGCTCGGCGGCGATGAAGCCGGTGCTGCGCGCCGCGGACAAGGCCGCGGCCTCCGTCATACCGGTGTTGATCGAAGGCGAGTCCGGCACCGGCAAGGAGCTGATCGCGCGCGCCATCCACGGCTCGAGCGCGCGTCGCGCCAAGCCATTCGTGGCGGTCAATTGCGGCGCGCTGCCGGAGAACCTGGTCGAGTCGATCCTGTTCGGTCACGAGAAAGGCGCCTTTACCGGCGCCACCGAAAAGCACACTGGCAAATTCGCCGAGGCCGATGGCGGCACTCTGTTTCTCGACGAAATCGGCGAACTGCCGCCGCCGGCACAGGTCAAGCTGTTGCGCGCGCTGCAGGAGGGCGAAGTGGAGCCCGTGGGCGGGCGCAAGCCGGTGAAAGTCGACGTGCGCATCATCTCCGCCACCAACCGCGACCTGATCGCCGACGTAAAGGCAGGCCGTTTTCGCGAGGACCTGTTCTACCGCCTGCACGTGTTTCCGATTTCGGTGCCGCCGCTGCGCGGGCGGCCGGAGGACGTGGCCGAGCTGGCGCGCCATTTCCTCAAGCGCATTGCCGCCGAGGAAGGCAAACGCGTGCGCGGAATGAGCGCAGAGGCGCTGGCGCGGCTCGCGGCATTCCGCTGGCCCGGCAATGTGCGCCAGCTCGAGAACGCGATCTTCCGCGCGGTCGTGCTCGCCGACGGCGAGGAGATCGGCGTCAACGAATTCCCGCAAGTCGCCGCCAATGTCGATCCCGACGCCGCGGCCGCGCCGCCGGTGGTCGAACCTTCGCCGGCAATGGCGGCGTCGTGGCCCGACGCGCGCGAGATGGCGGATGCGCCGGCGTTAACCGTGCCGGCACCGTCGCTGCCGCTGACCGATGTACAGGGCGACGCGCGTCCGCTCGATGAGATCGAAAGAGAAGTCATCCGCTTCGCCATTTCGCATTACCGCGGGCAGATGTCGGAAGTCGCGCGGCGTTTGCGTATCGGGCGCTCGACGCTTTACCGCAAACTCGAGAGCCTCGGGCTCGACGACGATACCGCCGGGTTCAAGCTAAACGCCGCCGTGGAATAAATAACCGAGGATATTCTTCGCTGAGGGCGGCTTGGCGGACCGCAATGCCGCGATGGCCGGGGCCTCGATCCCGGCCATCGGCGCTTTAAGGGCCGATTTTCCACCTATTTCCGGCTTCCGGCCGCAGCCGCGGCCTCATTTTCGGCCATGTTCGACGGGTAGCTTCGGCTTAAGCGGGGGACGGCCGCTAAGACCGCGTTAACCGATCCCGATAAACACTGCGGGTCGTCGCCGAGACGGCCGCTTGGGGCGTAGCGACGACTGTGGGACGGCGATTTTCACGGAATCCGTCAGTGCTGGTTGATCGCGCGCGCGAGCTCAATCTCGTCATCGCATTGGCGCGTGCCGGTGCCAAGCTAGGCATGGCCGGGCTGTTCCTGCTCGGCGCCAACAACTCCCTGCAAAACGCCATCGCGGAGGGCGACACCCGCACGCTCTCTTTCCATCACGTCCACACAAACGAAGGCATCACCGTCACCTTCAAGCGCAACGGCCGCTACGACGAGGCCGCGCTGAGGAAGCTCGACTGGTTCATGCGCGACTGGCGCAAGGAGCAGGCGACGCACATGGACCCGCATCTGATCGATCTGCTTTGGCAGGTCTATCGCGAGGTTGGGGCGACCGAGCCGATCGACATCATCTGCGGCTACCGCTCGCCCGGAACCAATGCCATGCTGCGCGCGCGCTCGAGCGGAGTCGCGCGCCTGAGCCAGCACATCAACGGCAAGGCCATCGACTTCTTCATTCCGGGTGTGCCGCTGGCCAAGGTTAGGGCGATCGGCTTGCGGCTGCAACGCGGCGGCGTCGGCTTTTACCCGACCTCCGGCTCGCCCTTCGTGCATATGGACACCGCCAGCATCCGCCACTGGCCGAGCATTCCGCGCGAAGAACTGGTCAGGATCTTCCCCGACGGGCGCACGGTGCATATTCCCGCCGACGGCAAGCCGCTGCGCAATTACGCGCTGGCGCTCGCCGATGTGGAGCGCCAGGGCAATGCGCCGAATGGCCGGTCGCTGGAAGCCGCGCGCCAAGCCGGCCTGATCACTGCGAGCCAGGAGCAACAGGCCGAGGCCGTGACGACGCGGCCGCCGAAGCGCACGCTGCTCGCCCGCCTGTTCGGCTTTGGTCAGAAGGAACAGCAAGACGCGCACGAGACGCAGGCCGAGCCTGCAACCACACCGGCGCCCAAGCAGGCGCGCGGACCGCTGGTGCTGGCGAGCGTGATGCCGAAGCCCAAGCCGGTGGTCACAAACCGCATCGTGCCGCTGCCGGCGGCGCGACCGAAGCCGGTTGTGGCGGCGGCCGCCACGCCGAAGGCCGCACAGCCGATGGTGACCGCATCGCTGTCGGCCAAGCCTAAGGCCGCCGAACAGGTGATGACGACCGCCTCGCTACCGGCCAAACCAAAAACCGCCGCACAGCCGATGGTGACTGCTTCGGTGTGGAGCACGCCGGTCAAACGCAACATCTGGGGCGATCCCATCGTGGCCCGGCCGGTCGTGACCGCGCAGCCGCCGTTTGAGATCGCCGCCGCCGAGCCGGAGATCACCGGCAGTAAGGCGCTCACTTATGCCGCCGAATCCAATCCGACGCCGGCGGCGCGCGCCCGCCCGATGGGCAAGGCAATCCCCCGGCTGGCGCGGGAAGCTACCGTGACCCCGGCCGCGTACAACATGACCGTGGCGGTCAAGCCGCCGGCGCTGACCAGCGGCGGTGAGCGTTATGACAGCCCGTGGCTGCGCGCCGCCATGCTGACGCCGAGCGTGAACGGCTTCATGACCGCGACCCGGCTGAGCAAGGTCAATCCGAACTGGCTCGGCGCGCTGTTCGACAAGCCGGCCTATTCGCTGGTGATGACGTTCTCGGCCGATCCGCATCTCGGCATGGTGACCGACCGCTTCTCCGGCCACGCGGTGGTGTTCCTCGCCACCGCCACCTTCACATCGCAGGCGACGGCGTCGCTGCGGTAATTCTGCTCTGGATTACTGCAACATCCCCAGCGCGTGCATGTAGGTCTCGAGCACTTCCTGCTGCTCGCGGCGCTCGTCGCTGTCGAGCTTGCGCATGCGCACGATGGAGCGCAGCACCCTGACGTCGAAGCCGTTGCCCTTGGCTTCGGCATAGACCTCGCGGATGTCGTCGGAGGTCGCCTTCTTTTCCTCCTCCAGCCGCTCGATGCGCTCGATGACGGCTTTGAGCTGATCCTTGGCGAAGCGGGTCGCGGGCTTTTCCGGCTGAGCGGCGGCGCTGGCGGGCATCGAATTCTCCTCACATGAACCCGGGCGGACGTCCCGCCACTTTCACAAGAAGAATTCCGACGCCGGGGCGCTTGCGTCAATGCGAAGCCCCCGACATTCACACCTGTTCACAAAATCAGTGCTGCGGCCTGGACTTTTCGAATGCCGCCTTTTGGTCGGCCGAGGCTTCCTTCTGGTGCTTCTTGCGCCACTGGTCGTAAGGCTCGCCGTAGACGATCTCGCGGCTCTCCTCCTTGGACATGGTGAGGCCCTTCTCGTCGGCGGCGTCCTTCATCCAGTTCGACAGGCAATTGCGGCAGAAGCCGGCGAGATTCATCATGTCGATGTTCTGCACGTCGGTGCGCGCACGCAGGTGATCGGCCAGGCGCCGGTAGACGGCGGCTTCGAGCTCGGTGCGGGTCTTGTCGTCCATGGCGTTAAATCCTTTGCCGTAACGGATTAAAGATAGTGGCCGGAACCCGGCATTGCCACCAACAAAAAAGCCCCGCCGGCGCGACGCCGGCGGGGCCTTGGCTCAGGCCGCAATCAGGCGCCGCGCAGCGCCGCGGTGACGTGCTCGGGCGACATCGGCAGGTGCCGCAGCCGCTTGCCGCCGGTGAGCTTGGCGACCGCATTGGCGATCGCCGGCGCCACAACCGGCACGCCGGCTTCGCCGATGCCGGTGGGCGGGTTGTCGGTCGAGATCACCTTGACCTCGATCGGCGGGATCTCCGACATGCGCAGGACCTGGTACTTGTCGAAGTTCGACTCCTGCGGCGCGCCGCCCTTGAGCGTGATCTGCTCGCGCAGCGCGGCGCCGAGGCCGAACAGCATGGCGCCTTCCATCTGCGCCATGACGTTCTTGGGCTGCACCACGATCCCCGGATCGACCGCGGCCCACATGTGATGGACCTTGATCTGACCGCTCTTGTGATCGAGCGAGGCCAAAACGACCGCCGCGGTATAGCTGTCGAGCGCGTCGGAATAGGCAAGACCGAGCGCCTGACCGGGCGGCGGCAGCAGCGTCCATTCCGCCATCTGCGCCACCGCATTGAGCACCGCGACCGCGCGCGGATGCTGTTGCAGCAGCGAGAAGCGCAGCGCGAGCGGATCGACGCCCTTGGCCGCAGCGATCTCGTCGATCATGGTTTCGACCGCGAACTTGGTGTAGCCCGCACCGACGCCGCGCCAGGCGCCCGCCTCGAAACCACTCTGCGCGCGCACGTAATCGACCTGATGCGCCGGAACCGCGTAGCGGAACTCGCCGCCGACGGCGGAGACAAAATCCTTGCCGCCGATCTTCTCGAACAGCGGCGGGATGGCGCGGGCGACATAGGATGCCGCCACCACGCGGTGGCGCCAGCCGACGATCTCGCCCTTCTCGTCGAGCCCTACCTCCAGGCGCTGGGTCGCCAGCGGCCGCCACATGTCTTTCTGGATGTCGTCCTCGCGGCTCCAGATCACCTTGATCGGCGTGCCTTGCCAGGTCTTGGCAAGCTCAACGGCTTCTAGAGCGACGTCCCAATCGGTGCGCCGGCCAAAGCCGCCGCCGAGCAGCGGCCGCTCGACCTTGACCTTGTCGGGCGTCGTACGGGCCGCATGCGCGCCGGCCAGTTTCATGTCGATTACCGACTGGTTCGAGGTCCACAGCCACACCCGGTCGCCAATGACGAGCGCGGTGGCATTCAGCGGTTCCATGGCGCAATGGGCGACGTGATTGGCGACGAAGTTGGCGGATAGCACCTTGGCCGCTTTGCCGATGGCGCCGGTCGCGTCGCCCTGCTTGAGCATGTCGACGGATTTGTGCGACCAGTCGCTCGCCGCCTTGGTGTATTCGGCGGCGAGCGTATCGTTGCTGTGTTTGCGCGCCGGCGACGCAGTGGACCACTTCACCTTCAGGGCCGCCTTGGCCTTCATGGTTGCTTCCAGCGTCTTGCCGACCACGGCGACGCCGCTCGGCAGCTTGACGACCGCCGTCACGCCTTTCACCGCCTTGGCGGCCTTGTCGTCAAAGCTAACGACTTTTTCGCCCTGCACCGGCGGATGCAGCACCGAGGCATAGAGCACCCCGGGCAATTGCGTATCGATGCCGTATTTGGCGCTGCCGTTGACCTTGAGCGGGATATCCACCCGCGGCATATCCTTGCCGATATAGCGGAACTGCGCGGCCGGCTTAAGGTCGGCCTTGCTCGCCTTCGGCAAGGGGTTGGGCAGCTTGGCGACCTTGGCGACGTCGCCATAGCTGAGCTTGCGGCCGGAGCCGGCGTGCACGACCATGCCGGGCTCGGTCGAAAGTTCGGACGCCGGCACCTTCATGATCTCGGCGGCGTTGGCCAGGATGATCTTGCGCGCCTGCGCGCCGGCCAGGCGCACCTTCTCGTAATAGCTGTTGACGGCCAGGCTGCCGACCGTGATCATGAGACCGAAGAATTTCGGATTGCCGTATTTGCTTTCGTCGTCGGGCGCGGTGACGACGCGCACCTTGTTCCAGTCGGCATCGAGGTCCTCGGCCAAGCAAGCCGGAATCGCGGTCATCGAGCCTTGGCCCATTTCGACCGCGGGCGACATGATAGTCACGATATTGTCGGCGCCAATGGCGACCCAGACATTGGGCGTGAACGAGGTGGCGGCGTCCGCCGGCCACAGGTTTTCGAACGAGCCGAAGGTGACCGCGACGCCGGCGGCGCCCGATGAAACCAGGAAGCTGCGGCGTGAGAGGGCTTGCATATGGATCGTCATGGTCAAGCCTCCGCTGCTGCGCGTTGAATGGCCGCGATGATGCGGTGATAGGTGCCGCAGCGGCAGATGTTGCCGTCCATGTGGGCGACGATCTGTTCGCGCGTCGGGCTCTTGTTGCCGGCGAGCAGTTCGGCCGCCTGCATGATCTGGCCGGACTGGCAGTAGCCGCATTGCGGCACCTGCTCCTCGACCCAGGCCTTCTGCAGCGGATGCGAGCCGTTGGGCGACAGGCCTTCGATGGTGGTCACCTGCTTGCCCGCCGCCTTCGAGACGGCGATCAGGCACGAGCGGATCGCCTTGCCGTCAATATGGACCGTGCAGGCGCCGCACAGGCCGGCACCGCAACCGAACTTGGTGCCGGTGAGCTTGAGATGCTCACGCACCACCCAGAGCAGCGGCGTATCGGGCGCAGCCTCGACCTTCGCCGGCTTGCCGTTGATCGTAAAGCTGATGGACATGTGTTTCGCTCCCACGAGAGGCGGTTATTATCGCGGCGCGGCTGTTCCGCGCATCTTCTTGGCCGCCACCGTACGCCTGCGGAAGGCGGAAAGAGCACCCAAGGGACAGGCGTCCGCTGGATGAGAAATGGAATAGTTCGAGTGCCAACAATTATAGGCCGATCCGCCACCTCCTGCGCAATCACTCTCGCGTCATGAATGCATCCCTGCGCCAATTTCTCGCAGACTTGTTTCGCACTGCGGTAGCCGCCGCCCACCCGGCGACCTGCCTGCCACCGCTATTGCCACAACCGCCCCAAGGGGGGCTGGTGCTGCTGGCCGCCGGCAAGGCGGCCGGCTCCATGGCCGAGGTGGCGGAAGACGTTTACCTCGACCGCCTGAAGCTGCTGCCCGCGCGCCTTAGCGGCGTGGCGGTAGCGCGCCACGGCTATGGCCGGCCGACGCGGGTGGTGACGATGATCGAGGCCGGCCACCCCGTGCCCGATGCCGCCGGGCTTGAAGCCGCCGAGCGCACACTCGCGCTGGCGGACGGCGCGGCGGCCTCCGACCTGGTGCTGGTGCTGATGTCGGGCGGCGCTTCGGCCAACTGGATCGCGCCGGCGCCCGGCGTGTCGTTTGAGGAAAAACTGGCGGTGACCCGCGCGCTGCTGCGCTCAGGCGCGACCATCGGCGAGATCAATACACTGCGCAAACATCTCTCGCGCCTGAAAGGCGGACGATTGGCGCGCCACGCCTATCCTGCGCGGCTGGTCACCATCGCGATTTCCGACGTTCCGGGCGACGATCCTTCCGCGATCGGCTCGGGTCCGACCGTTCCAGACCCGACCACGCTCGCCGACGCGCGCGCGATCATCGCCAAATACAAACTCGATGTGCCAGCAGCCATCGCGCGCGCGCTTAGCGATACGGCCAACGAAACGCCGAAACCGGGCGATGCGGTTTTCGCCGGCAGCCAATTCATGCTGGCGGCGCGGCCGGCAGACGCCTTGCGCGCCGCGGCAGCTGCGGTGGCGACTGCGGGTTACGAATGCATCTCGCTCGGTGACAGCGTCGAGGGCGAGGCGCGCGAAGTGGCACAAATCCACGCTGCGCTGGCGCGCGATGTGCGCGCAAAGGGCAAGCGCGCGGTGATCCTGTCAGGCGGCGAACTGACGGTGACGATCCGCGGGCAAGGGCGCGGCGGGCCCAACCAGGAATATGCGCTGGCGCTGGCCATCGAACTTGCCGGCATGCCGGGTGTTGCAGCGCTCGCCGGCGACACCGACGGAACCGACGGCGGCGCGGGTCAAGCAACCGACCCCGCCGGTGCGCTCATCGACGGCGAGACCGTGGCGCGTGCCAGGGCACGCGGCCTCGATCCTGCCGCCTTTCTCGCCGACAACGATTCGACTGGATTTTTCGGGGCTCTTGGGGACCTGCTGGCGCCGGGGCCGACTTTCACCAATGTAAACGACTTCCGCGCCATCGTCGTTGACAGGGCTTGACGGATCACGCGAAAACCGCGCGACATCCAAATCGAACCGTGAACCTATTGCTTCCGATCGCCGCCAGGCGCCGCACGCCCCTCATCGCCGCAATCGCGGCGGCGCTCTCGCTGGCGCTTTCGGCGCAGACGGCAAGAGCTGATTTCCGTCTCTGCAACAACACCGGCAGCCGGGTGGGCGTCGCTCTGGGTTACAAGAACGCCGAAGGCTGGACCACCGAAGGCTGGTGGAACGTGCCGTCACGAACATGCGAGACTTTGCTGCGCGGCGCGCTGGTAGCGCGCTACTATTACATCTATGCGGTCGACTATGACCGCGGCGGCGAATGGTCCGGTCACGCCTATATGTGCTCACGCGAGAAGGAATTCACCATTCGCGGCACCGACAATTGCCTCGCGCGCGGCTTCGACCGCACCGGCTTTTTCGAGGTCGACACCAGAGAGCAACGCTCCTGGACGGTGCAGCTCACCGACACCGCCGAGCAGAAACCGTCTAGCCGAAAGCCGGCGCGGACGCCGCCGAAAACGCCGCACCCGCCGGTGACCGCACGGCCGGCACCGGCAGGAAAAGGCGGTAAGCCATGAGACGCCTGCGCCGCTCCAAGATCGTCGCAACGCTGGGGCCGGCCTCGTCTGATACGGCTATGATCGCGCGGTTGTTCGAAGCCGGCGCCGACGTCTTCCGCATCAACATGAGCCACACCAGCCAGCATCGCATGCGCGAATTGATCGCAATGATCCGCGGCGTCGAGCGGGACACCGGGCGGCCGATTGGCATCTTGGTCGATTTGCAGGGACCGAAGCTGCGGCTGGGGACTTTCGCCGACGGCGCAGTGACAGTAGCGAACGGCGCCAGCTTTGTGCTCGATTGCGATCCGGCTCCCGGCGACTCGACGCGCGTCTTTCTCCCGCATCCGGAAATCTTCGCCGCGGTCGAGCCCGGCCACACGCTGCTGATCGACGACGGCAAAGTGCAGCTCACGGTCACGGAGGCCGGATCCCGGCGCATGGTGACGCGCGTTACGGTCGGCGGGAAATTGTCGGACCGCAAGGGCGTCAGTCTGCCGGAGACCACTGTTCCGTTCTCCGCGCTGGCGCAGAAGGACCTCTCCGATCTCGAAGCGGCGCTCCATGCCGGCGTCGACTGGATCGCGCTGTCGTTCATCCAGCGCCCCGAGGACATCGCCGAGGCCAAGAAGATCACCCGCGGCCGCGCGGCGCTGATGGCCAAGATCGAGAAGCCGCAGGCGGTGAGCCGGCTGTCCGATATCATCGATATCGCCGACGCGCTGATGGTGGCGCGCGGCGACCTCGGCGTGGAAATGCCGCTGGAAAAGGTGCCCGGCGTGCAGAAGCAGATGACGCGTCTGGGCCGCGTCACCGGCAAGCCGGTGGTGGTGGCGACGCAAATGCTGGAATCGATGATCAACGCGCCGGTGCCCACGCGCGCGGAAGTGTCCGACGTGGCCACCGCTATCTTCGAAGGCGCAGACGCGGTCATGTTGTCGGCGGAATCGGCAGCCGGCAAATACCCGGTGGAAGCGGTGGCGACCATGAACCGGATCGCCGAGGAAGTCGAAGGCGAAGTGATCTACCGCAGCATCATCGATGCCCAGCGCGCGCAGCCGGAAGCGACCGGCGCCGACGCCATCGCCGGCGCCGCGCGCGAGATTGCCGACACCCTCGATCTGGCGGCGGTGATCTGCTGGACGTCGTCGGGCTCGACGGCTCTGCGGGTGGCGCGCGAGCGGCCGCGACCGCCGATCGTGGCGCTGTCGCCCAACGTGTCGACCGGGCGCAAGCTGGCGATGGTGTGGGGCGTGCATTGCGTGGTCACCGAGGACGCGCGCGACCAGGACGACATGGTCGACCGCGCCTGCCGCATCGCCTTCAAGGAAGGCTTCGCCAAGGCCGGCCAGCGCGTCATCGTGGCAGCTGGCGTGCCGTTCGGCACGCCGGGCGCGACCAACATGCTGCGGATTGCCTATGTGGGGGCGCAGGAGGCGGGGGATTGAGGCGGGCCGGGCGTGAACGAAACGCGCTCTGTGCCGGATCTGCTCTACGTCCGCAATTCCCCCGTGATCAGACGTGCGCCGACGCGATGGCACATAACGACATTTCGATATAGGCGGGGCTGAGGTCGCGGCGCTCGCAAGTTCTCAGCAAAGTGATGCGGATACTGGCCTTCCCAATGCTAATTTGACCTTCGCCGCTTGTTTTGGAGCTGCTGCCCATGCCAAAGAATCCCATCACCGATATCTGGCAATTCTTGACCGCGACGACGAGCGATTACCTCGATCTTGGTGGCTGGCGCTTTTTAATCCTCGCACTGTTCTGGGTGCTGATGATCACCAGCCTTTTTATCGCGTTTCGCAATTGGCAGGAAGAACCCGGACAGCGCACCGGCTGCCACATCGGAATCTGGATCGTGCGCGTTCTCATCGGCTGCATGTGGTTCGAGGGCATGTTGTGGAAACTGCCGCTGCCCTTGTCCGATGGAATGCAATATTGGACCGAGCAGGAGGCAACGCGCGCGGCCTTCGCGTTTCACCGCGACTTCGTCAAGGAATTCCTGCTGCCACACCTATCGGCATTTGGCCCCATTGTATTTCTTGCTGAACTGACCTTCGCCACATCGATGATCCTTGGGCTTGCGGTGCGCGTCGTCGGCGTGCTTGCGATACTATTTGTGCTGCAGCTTTGGCTTGGAATCTACCGGCCGGGCGATCCAGCCGAGTGGCCATGGTCTTACATGTTCCTGGCGATGTTGATGTTCCTGTTTGCGCTCGAAGGCGCCGGCCGGTGTCTCGGTCTTGACGCTTGGCTGCGTCGTCATGTCCCGGCCGTGCGCGACGGCAAAGGTCTGCTCGGAGGGTTTCTGCATATCGCCGGCTAGATGGCGAGCGCGGCTGGTCACGGATTACTGGGCCGCCGCAGGCGCAAGGTGAGGCGGATGAAGGTGGCCGCCATGGTGCAAGCCGCTTTTATGCCGGCGATGAGGTTCCCCGAGACTTTCGAGACGCCGCCGATACGCCGCCGCTGACCAACCGGAATTTCCAACGCAGGCAAGCCGGCTGCGGCGACTCGCATCAGCATTTCCAGGTTCCATCCATAAGTCATGTCGCTCATGTCGAGGCGATCGAGAGCGTCGCGCCGGATGGCGCGAAACGGCGAAAGATCGCTGAAGCGTGCGCCATAGACGAGCCGCAGCAGTACGCATCCGACATGCGCAGCCGCAACCTGTTGCGGCGCCAAGCTGTCGCGCTCGCGCACGCCGCGAACGCGCGAGCCGAGCACGAAAGCGGCCCGCCCCGCCACT
Organism: uncultured Undibacter sp.; assembly: GCA_964563195.1. GTDB lineage: Bacteria > Pseudomonadota > Alphaproteobacteria > Rhizobiales > Xanthobacteraceae > Pseudolabrys. Next base: position 15,164 of record CAZLWN010000004.1, read on the forward strand.
ATCGGGGAAACTAAGGCGGGGATGAATTCCGCGGGATCACTGCCATCGCCGTCGAGAAAGACAAGGATTTCGGCGTCGCTGCGCGCAGCGGCAATGCCGGTCTGGACGGCACGCCCATAGCCGCGCCGCGGCTCGACGACGACGCGGGCGCCGGCGGCTGTGGCGCGCGCGGCCGTTTCGTCCCGTGAAGCGCCGTCGACCACGATGATTTCGCTCACACCCTGCGCCAACACTGCGGTCACAACATTTGCAATTGCCGCTTCTTCGTCGAGGCAGGGAATGACAGCGGAAACGATGGCGGCACGATCCAGGCTCGACCGCGCGACACCGTTTTCATGCAGATCCTGCTTCACAAGCTCCAGCGCAGCCCGCAATTGGCACAAGTCGCCGGCGGCTGATCTGACAGCAACGCCGCACGGAATTTTCGATAGGCAGACCCATTCCAGATTTCCCGCAAAGTCTGCTGGCTCGCATCGCCCAGGGTGTAGTTTTCGTAGCCATGCTGCGAAAACGGCGCGATGCAGCAAGGCAATGCGCGGCCATTGGCCGTGAAATACATCAGCGTCCAAGGGCGCCGGCACAGCGACCAGGGCGAGCTCTCCTCGCCTTTCCGCAAGCTTAGGCCCGGCTCGGACGCAGCGCCCGACGCGCTGAAGGTGATGCCGAGCGAACAAGCGAGATCTTCGGCCTGCTTAAGATAGGCCGACTCCTCGCGCGTCATACGCTCAAACAAGGCCTGATCCGGCCGTGCCATTCCGATCGACGACTGATCGAAAAAGACAAGCCTTTGCAAATAGACTTCCTTGACACCGATCTCCGCCGAAAGTCCTACAAACGCCGGCAGCTCCTCGACCGTCTCTTTCAAACCGGTGAGCCAGGCGGAAACTTGTGGCTTGCTGTGCCCCTCCCGCTCTTGCAACTGGCGAAACGCGCGCACGTTGCGCACAATGCGACCGAAATAGTCTTTGCCGCGAATCTCCTTGAATCTCTTGCGATTTGACGCATCAAACGATACCCGCAGTTCATCGAGCTCGGCGGCAATCAGCGCCCGGCCATTGCGTTCATTGAGCACGGTACCGTTGGTGTTGAACAAAACGTAGACGCCGCGATCCTTCAAGTATCGCACCATCTGCGGGAGCTTCTCCACCAGCATCGGCTCGCCGACCCCATGCAGTACCGCCCGACTCAGATCCGGCACCTGATCGACAATCGAGGTGAACAATTCCCAACTCATGTCGGCTGGCGGCTCGAGCTCCTCGTAGGTGCGCGGGCACGTCGTGCAAAGCAAATTGCAGCGATTGGTCACTTCCAGATAGAGGCAGACCGGCGGCCGGGTCGCGACTGCGGTCCGTTTTCCGCGGACCGATTCGTGATAGCGGCGCGGATCGACCGGTACGGCGGCCGCAATGTCGCTGGCGGAAATGCTCATGTTGCGCCTTCTCTGTCGGTCGTCCGCTTCAAGTACGCCTCCCGGGCCGACCAGCCACAAGCTAAGAGAAAACCGCCATAGAGAACCGATTTGACGATCAGCATTGGAATGTAGAAATCCCAGTCGACTTCATCGGTCAGCAACAGCGCTCCGATTGACACTGCCCAGGTCGGCGCGTTGCCGCAAAGTGCGACGAACGGCATTATCGCCAAAAAGTACCAAGGATAGTTCGGCGACAACAGCAGCAGAGCCGCCAGTAACAGCATATTGATGTCGGCAAGCCTCGACGAAACGGTCCCAGTGGGGCGGCGGGCGACCCAAAACGCCAAAAGCAGCAGGCTCGATGTCACCAGCACAGCATAAACGGCGACATCGCCGCGATGGGCGCCGAAGACGAGACGCCAGACGGAGAGTACCCAGAAGTCATTACCGGAAATAAAGTCCTCCTCGCTCAGGTAGCCTTTGGTCAGGAACCCGAATACATCCCAACCGACGGACAGGTAGGGAAGGTAACAGAGCGCGACTGTGGCGATGACCACCAGCGGTACCCTCCAGCCCCAGGGGCGCCAAACCAATGCAAGTGCCGGCGCCGCGAACGGCTTCACGAGCGCCGCGAGTGTGATCAAAACTGCTCCGCGAAAGGCTCGGCCGTTCAGCGCAGCCCATAGCCCGACCAGCATCAGCGCACCCATCAAAGCATCGACATGGCCGCTATTGGCGATCTCCCAAATCGGAAGCGGATGCCAGAAATACGCGACCAGCCGCGTTAATGGTCGTTGCATGCGACGCAATAGTAACAGGATCACCGCCACGCTCACCGCCTCGCACCCAAGTAATGCAAGACGCATGACGGTTACGTTTTCGCCAATACGGCTAACGACCAGAAAGAAAAATTCTGCGACCGGCGGATAGATCGTCACGGCGTAGTCGGCACGATTGATTAGGGGGAAGATCGTCGTGTCCCGCAGCTGCGCCAAAACATCGTGAGCGGGAAAATAGCGGTAGGGGTTGATGCCGGCAGCTTGAACTCTGCCATCCCAAACGTACCGGTAAATATCGCTGGAAAGCAAAGGATCGAACAGCAACACATATCCTCGCAGCGCGATGCCAAGGCCCAGGATCAGCCAGAGCGCACGCCTTGTCGGCGAACGCTCAGCGACATAGGTCGCTGCTATCGTCAACAGGCAAGCAGGTATCGTCAGCGCAATGAATGCATTGTCGCCATAGGCGCGAAACGCGAACGGCGTCACTAGGGTCAGGCCGGTGAATATCGCACCGAAGGCGGCCAATAAATACAGCGCCGACACGTCTTTGGCGGACGATGGCGACCCGGCGAACTGACCTGTAATCGAGTCCGGCGTCGGATTCACGAGCTCACTCGCGGCATCGCGGTAAGAAATGCTCGGGTGGCCATGGCAGGGCCGCCGCCGCGAAATTGCACCGATTGTCCCGCCAGCTCATCGCGTAACCATCCCAATGTTTCAATATCATCAACGTCGTACCATTCGGGGAGCAGCACGACTTCGAGCCCGATTTCCGCAGCACGATCGAGGGTACTCCGGGTGACGCATTCGGTTCCCCATTGAATATTTGTAAATACATGGCGGTGTGGCAGCTTAAGCCCAATCAGATAGTAACCGCCGTCACTGGCCGGGCCCAGCACCATGCGATCGCCGGGCCGCCGCAGAGCGTCGATTGCCTGAATTATGAATGACGGCGGCAGGGTTGGGCTGTCGCCATTAATAAGCAGAACGCAATCGTGCCCCGCGGCGAGTAGATCGCGCGTGGCGCCGAACAGGACATTCCCCAAATCAAGGTCGGCCTGCAACAGCAGCCCGAACGAAGGCGGCAAAAGGCTCGTCAGATCGGATTCTGTGCCGGCCGGCGCATAGACGCCGTAGGCGCGGCGCCCAATTTGTAACGGCACCGCTTCAATCGCGGCCGCGACGTCGCGTAGAAAACAGGCGGATAGGCCGGCAGCCAATTCGGCGCCGATCGATGTCGCCAGTCGCGACTTCGTGCGACCAGCCTTGGGCGTCTTGCAAATGATTCCGATTGCGGCCGTCGCCATCTCATCTCCAATGATCTGTCGATGCGACGGCGCGCGCGACTATAGGCGAGGCCGCAAACGCGCAGCCGCGGTCGCGATCAGTTGCAATGCATCTTTGGCGCCGCCAACATCGCCCTTTTCGAAATCGCCGTCGATGAGCCCCATTTGGTTGGTAACATGCGCGAAGCAAAGAACCGGTTTTCGCTTGACGGAAGCGAAGGCGTAGAGGGCGGCGGCTTCCATCTCGACCGCCAGCAGCCCTTTGTCGCGCATTTGGTCGATCGACTGCTGCGTCTCGCGGAACGGCGCGTCCGTCGTCCAGGTGGGTCCCGTCAGGACGGGTACGCCGAAACCATCGAAAGCGCCCGCAAGCGCGTCAATGAGAGCACGATCAGCATAGGCGAACTCGGATTGTTCGAGGTAATGATAGCTCGTGCCTTCGTCACGCAGGGCATGATCAATCATAATGAAATAGTGCGGCCGGCGTATCGGGACGATTTGCCCGGACGAGGTAACGCTGATGAGCAACTTACAGCCCGAGGCAAAAAGCTCCTCGGCGATGAGGACCGCGAAGGCCGCGCCAACCGCGCAGCCAATGATCCCGAAAACAGCACCGCCTAGGGTGAAACGAAAAAGTTTCGTGTGGTAGCAAGCCCACGTCGGGTCAAGTCTCGCCTGATCCGATGACGTCAATGCACGCACAATATCCCCATCGGGATCGAGAACGCAGACATTGGGTACGCTGCCTTCGGAAAGCCGCCGCTGGCGTCTTGCCTCGCGTAGCAAGCTTTCTGGCGTGAATACTGAGGATGCGCTGTAGTGCTTGTGCGCGAGAATTGGCGGTATTTCGTTCTGAATTTTTGACATGAATTCGGAAATCACGCTGGCCAAACTCCGTTTTGGTAACGTGATATCCGCGGCTCGACAAGGACTTCTCAGGCAACCGGTTGCGATTGACGCCGGCCCGGTTTTTCGACGATCTGCATTACGAGACTTGACCGCGCGTTAGCGCACGACCTTGTGATGGCGCCGTGAACATAACGGCCATCGCCATTCCGGCTAACTTGCAACTTTGGTGCTTCAGCTGGCGCCCTTTTCGACGCGCTATTCCTTGGTGAATAGCGCAGTTGCGCCGACGAAAATCAACCGCCGCCCCGGCAGTGTCCGGGAACGGTTGAAAGCGGGCGTATCGCTTGCGCGTTATAATGTCTGCGCCTGGCCCTAAAGCGGCGGTTGGCCGGCGGCAATGCCAACGCGCTCTGGCTGGCGCCGTAACGAGCCCGCCCCCTAGATATCCCGGCCCTCGACCTTGATCTGCAGCGTCTTGACGATGTCAGGGATGCGCTCCAGCTGCGGATAGACCGCCAGCGCACGGCGATAGACTTCCAGCGCCTGTTTGTCGTCACCGATGTCCTGCAAGATCAGCCCGAAGCCGGTGAGCGCGCCGAAATGACGCGGCTCCAGCCGCAGCACTTGGCGAATGTCGGCGACCGAGCGGCCGTAGTCCTTCTTCATGTAATAGATGGTTGCGCGCCGGTTCCAGGCTTCCACGTAGTCCGGCTTGATCTTGACGATCGCGTCGAGCAGCTTAAGCGCGAGATCGAGATCCTTCTCCTCGATCGACTTCTGCACGCGCGTCATCAGCAGATTGGCGGTGTCGCTGCGCGAGATCATCCACAGCGCCCAGATGCGCTGCTCGATCGCCTTGGCGGTCTCGGCATTAGGCGCCGCTTTCAGCGCACCGAACAGGAAATCGAGATTGTGGGCACGGTCGTCCAGCCGCACATGCGGCAACTTTTTCGGTGGCTCGACCCATTTGCCCTTGGGCTCGGCGGCCGACGCCGGTGCAGCAAGCACCGTGGCCGTGACGGCGGCAAAGGCAGCGGTGAGGAATCGCGGGCGCATGATCGAAGATTAATATCTCCGACAGATAAGGCCAATATGCGGCAGCGGAATGGGCGCCTCGCGCCCGGGGAGCGCCCGGCTCAGCCCTGGCGCGCCTTGAAGCGGCGGTTGGTCTTGTTGATGACGTAAAGACGGCCCTTGCGCCGCACCAACCGGTTGTTGCGGTGCCGGCCGCGCAGCGATTTCAGGGAGTTACGGACTTTCATGACGGTCTCTGGATGCCTGTTTGCTGGCGTTCTAGTGAGCCCACCAGCCCCTGTCAACGTAACTAGCCCAGCCGTGGATACCAGGGGTCAGAAGTCAGGTATCAGTAATCAGAAAAACCGTTAGAGTTCTGATCGCTGACCTCTGATCCCTGATCCCTGGCACCCATGCAGCGGAGTACGGAGCGCTTTCTGACCACCCATACCGGCAGCCTGCCGCGGCCGGACGACCTCATCCGCATGATGTACGCCAAGGAGGAAGGCGTCCCGGTCGAGCCCAAGGCGCTGGCCGCGCGGGTGCGCGCGGCGGTCGCCGAGGTGGTGAAGAAGCAGGCCGACGCCGGTATCGATCTGATCAATGACGGCGAGATGTCGAAGCCGAGCTACGCCACCTACATCAAAGACCGGCTCAATGGCTTTGGCGGCACCGGCAATACGTTCGTCTATCAAGACCTCGCCGATTTTCCGCGGCTGGAAAAACGCGTTTTCGGCGACCCCGGCCGCTCGCGGCGCAAGACGCCGGCCTGCAACGCGGCCATCAGTGTGCGTGACAAACAGGCGGCACAGACCGACGCCGAAAATCTCAAAGCAGCGCTTGGCGCGGTGAAGGCGGCGGGCGGCTTCATGAGCGCGGCCTCGCCCGGCGTGGTGGGATTGTTCTTCCGCAACGAGCACTACCCGAACCAGGAGGCCTATCTCGCGGCGATCGCCGAGGCGATGCGGCACGAATACGAAACCGTGACCAAGGCCGGTTTCGTGCTGCAATTCGATTGTCCGGATCTCGCCATGGGCCGGCACATCCAATATGCCGAGTTGAGCCTCGCCGAATTCCGCAAGCGTGCGCAGCTGCATGTCGAAGCGCTCAACCACGCGGTCGCCAATATCCCGACCGAGCAGCTTCGCATGCACGTGTGCTGGGGCAATTACGAAGGTCCGCATCACCGCGACGTGGCGCTCGCCGACATCATCGACATCGTGGTCTCGGCCAAGCCCAACGCCATTTCGTTCGAGGCCGCCAATCCGCGCCACGCCCACGAATGGACGCTGTTCGAAAAACGCAAACTGCCGGACGGCAAGGTGATTATCCCCGGCGTGATTGAATCGAAGTCGAACTTCATCGACCATCCGGAGCTGGTCGCGCAACGCATTGGCCGCTACGCCAAGCTGGTCGGCCGCGAAAACGTCATCGCCGGCTCCGACTGCGGATTCGGCACCTGGGTCGGCCAGGCCGCGGTCGATCCCGACGTGGTGTTCGCCAAGCTCGCGGCCATGGCGGAAGGAGCAAAGATTGCGACCAAGCAGTTTTGGAAATAGGCCGAAACCGGCGGGCTGCCTCCATGGATAAGTTAGGTCTCGTCCTCAGCACCATCGTCTTTTTTCTTTTCCCGATCCCGTTCCTGCTCAGCTTCGCGGTTTCCCATGGCGCGGATTGGACGGGCACCCTCGCCTATGTGGCCGTCGCCGTATTGGCGTTGGCGGCCGTGGCGGCAGGCTGGGCGGCAACTCGTCGCGGCGGCGGCTGACCCCGCGTTACGCGCTTGGAAAAACCGTGTATGAAGGGGCCGGGCTACGGACGACTAAACCGACGCGGCGCTCGTCGCCGCGGCGGTCAAAAGCCGGAAACTAGCCATCCTGGGGAGGACGTCAATCGTGAGCGCCGAGGCGGATCGCCCGCCGCAGCGCGGCGGCCGCGTCAATTTCAACACGGTGCTCGCCGCTGCTTGCGTGTTGTTCTCCATCTTCCTGTTCCTCGTCATCCCGAGCGAGGTCGAGCGGCCGCCGGTGCTGTTCGGCACGACCTCGGCGGCGCTCGATTCTGCGTTTTTTCCGGAATTGGTGGCGACCTGCTTCATGTTGGTCGGCATTTGGTACCTGTACACGAGCTTCCGCCTCAACGACGCCAACGGCTTTCGTGGCCTGAAAAAACACAACTATGGCAGCGTCGCTTTCACCACGGTGATGTTCGTTGTCTATGCCTCGATCCTGCAACCGCTCGGCTTCATCCTGTCGAGCGCGCTGGTGGTGGCGGCGCTCAGCACTTTCTACGGCGCGCGCCATTGGACGACGATCGCGCTTGTCTCCGTCGGCGTGCCCGCCATTGTCTATGTCGTGTTTCGCCGCGTGCTGACGGTGGCGCTGCCCGAATTTCCGGATTTCTGAGCCGTGATCGACTCCATCCTCCACAGCATCGATCTGCTCCTGCGGCTCGACACGCTGCTGATGATGAGTCTCGGACTGGTGCTCGGCATCTTCATCGGCGCGCTGCCCGGTTTCACCACCACCATGGCGATGGCGGTGCTGCTGCCGATCTCGTTTTTTCTTGACCCGGTCGTCGGCATCCCCTTCCTGATCGGCGTCTACAAGGGCGGCATTTACGGCGGCAGCATTCCGGCCATCCTGGTCGGCATTCCCGGCACCGGCGCCTCGGTGGCGACCACCTATGATGGCCTGCCGCTGACCAAGAAGGGCCAATCGCGCAAGGCGCTCGACATGGCGCTCGCCGCCTCCGCCATCGGCGACTTCGCCGCCAGCCTGTGCACGGTGGTGCTGATCGGCCCGATCGCGCTCATCGCCATGAAGTTCGGGCCGCCGGAACTGGCGGCGGTGATGGTGCTGAGCATGCTGGTCATCGCCTTCTCCGGCACCACCATGGTGGTTAAGAGCCTGATGATGCTTTTGCTCGGCATGTTCTTCGCCATGGTCGGACAGGACCCGATCGGCGCGCTCAGCCGTTTCACCTTCGGCTTCTTCCCCATCGAATCCGGCATTGATCTGTTGCCCATGCTGATCGGCCTGTTCGCCATTCCCGAAGTGCTGCTCTCCATCGAGGAAAAGGCCAAGCCCTTCATCGATAAATCGGTGCGGCCCGAAGGCGACCGGCTGACCCTCAGCGAACTGAGTGCTTGCAAGCGCACCATCGCGCGCTCGACCGTGCTCGGCGCGGTGATTGGCATGATTCCCGGCGTCGGCCAAGTGGTGGCGGCGTTGACGGCCTATGCCGGGGCCAAATCCGCCTCCCCGCACCCGGAGAAATTTGGCACCGGCATTCTCGAAGGCGTGGCCGCACCTGAAGCCGCCAACAACGCGGTCAACGGGCCCACCATGGTGCCGCTGCTGACCCTCGGCATTCCTGGTGACAACATCACCGCGATCCTGCTGGGCGCTTTTGTGGTCCAGGGCCTACGGCCGGGCCCGCAACTGTTTGCGCAGCAGGCGCCGCTGATCTACGCCATCCTGTTCAGCATGATCGTCGCCTGCGTGCTGCTCTACGTGCTGGGCTATCTGCTGATCCCGCTGTTCTCCAAGGTCGTCATGATCCGCAAGGCCTATCTGGTGCCGCTGACCGTGGTGTTCGCCTTCGTCGGCACCTATGTCTATCGCTCCAACGTGTTCGACCTTTATTTCCTGATCTTCTTCGGCCTGCTCGGCTACGCGGCGCGCAAGTTGAGCTTCGACGTCACGCCGCTGGTGATGGCCTTCATCCTGACCCCGGTGCTGGAATATTCTCTGGGCCAGTCAATCCTGTTGTCGCAGGGTAATTTGTTGCACTATGTGGTAATCGAACGGCCGCTCGCCCTGGGCATCATCCTGGCGACGCCGGGACTGACCTACGTGATGTGGTACCGTACGCGGAAGCTGAGAAATCCGGACCCGGTCAACGGGTTGGAGCCGGTGCCGGCAAAACAATGAAGCCCGGACTGATAGCGAGGGCGTAAGGGAGGAAAATGCAATGACACACCTATCGAGGCGCTTGTTTGTTGCGGGCGCCGCCGCGACCGGCGTTGCATTGGGGGGAGCCGCGGCGCTCGCCCAGAACTATCCGAGCAAGCCGATAACCATGATCATTCCGCTCGGCGCTGGCGGCTCGCATGATCTCAACGCGCGCGTCATGACCTCGGTGCTGCCAAGCTATCTCGGGCAACCGGTGGTCGTTCAGCTCATGCCGGGCGCCAGCGGACGCATCGGCACGGCCGCCGCAGCCAAGGCCAAGGCCGACGGCTATACACTGCTGTTCACCCACAACTTCATCGATGAGCTGCAACAGCACGTCACCAAGCTACCCTACGATCCGAACAAGGATTTCGTCGTGGTCGCGCGCACCAATTACGCTCCGCCCTCAATTGTGGTGCGCTCCGACAGTAAATTCAAAACGCTGAAGGACATGCTCGAATACGCCAAAGCGCATCCGGGCGAGGTCAAGTTCGGCCACAGCGGCAACTGGGGTGCCGGCATGGTGCCGGGCGCGGCGCTCTTGCAGGCGGCCGGCGTGAAAATGACGCTGGTGCCTTATAAAGGTGGCGGCCCATCGATGCGCGGGATGCTCGCCGGCGACGTCGATTTCACCGTGGCGTTCCCGTCGGTCATCACCAGCCAGGGCGACAAAGTGCGCACGCTGGTGACGCTCGCTGACAAGCGCGTGTTCAAGGACGTCCCGACCTCGGGTGAGCTCGGCTTCCCGAACGTCGCCTCGATCGCCACCATGCAGCGCGTGGTGCTGGCGCCCGCCGGCATCCCGACGGACCGTCTAGCCAAGCTGCGCGAGGGATTCGCCAAGATGTCGAAGGACAAGACCTACATGACGCTGCTCAAGAAGCTCGACGAGAACGACGAGTTCATTAGCGGCGATCAATACCAGAAGATGCGGATGGAGCAGGACAAGAACTACGCCACACTGGTGAAGGAACTCACAAAGTAGCTTGTGCGCTGGCATCCGCGGAACTTGACCGCCCAAGCCGGCTAAATTCGGCTTGGGCGGTGGCGCTCGGATAAAGTTGCGGGGAAATGGTGGCGGACGTAGCCGAACCCGTCTCCACACCCAAATTCCCTGCTAACAGGGAAATTTACAGGGAATTTTTCAATTTTACTCCAGATTGCAGATCAGACCTCGCCATTCGCCCAATGATTCAGCGGACTTAGAGCAAATTCCTTACTCAATGGAGCAGGGAATTGAACCGGATATAATCCCGATTGATTTCCGGATTACATTTTCGGAAGGGACAGGCTTCGCTACGCGGACCGGCTTCGCCGGCCACGCTGGCGCAATCACCACCGAAACTAACATCCGACCCGGACCACCAAATGTGGGCCGCTCAGGTCCCGTCCGCCTAAAGGCTCAATGGTCTTCTAAATTGCGGCACACGGCCATGTTGAGCGAATCGCTTCCATTACGCCTAGTTGAGTAACCATGTGCCATTTTTCAGGATGGTTTCGCGCCCAGTTCATAAATGCCTGAAGCATTGCGCTATCCGATACAGAAGATTCTAAACAAGCAGAAACGAAAGAGATTAATTTTCGATCGTCATGATTTTTGGCGTTTTTCAAAAACGCGCCAGTCCAAAACATTTGACGAGCGGCGCCGGAAATAAATCCGAGACAATACGCTTGGTCCATCGTATTTCCTTTGCTGCACTTACTGTAAAATGTCTGGATATTGTTCTGGCGCGGCTGTTCAGAATTTGCGGGCGCTGAAACGAGCAGGATTGCAGCCAACGTGACGCCATACAAAGAATGCCGCGTAATCATTGAGCGCTCCTAATGAAACTTTCGCTTCACTAATTCCTCTGACAACCATACTCGATTGGCTACGAATGAACCACCCCCGTTGAAGGGGTCCGATTTGAAGTATGTCATTTGGCATCAAGGAGGACCGATATACCGAGGGGAAGATATCAAGCCGGAGGAGATCGTCGCCAAGCTGAAGCAGGTCGATGTGCTGGTCTCGCAAGGCGTGCCGCCGATGGCACTCGCACAAATCGCAGCCAAGCGCGCGGTAGCTCTTCCTCGCGCAAATACCAATGTCGCAATTAGTCACTAGAGGGGCTTATACGCGCCGGAAGCGGCGCGGCACCGCGACGTTGGGCCTTAAGTCTAGACCCGCTTGGCCCTTGACGGGCACAAGGGAACGGATTGCTTTTGTGAGCAGATTCGCTACGCTCGGGGCGATCAGCCGCTGTCGCAGGGACCGATCGGCGGCGCGATCGGAGGCAATAGCTTCGTTGGAAAATCTTCGGGAGGTTAGAATGCGTCCGACAGTACTGTTTTGTGCAGTGCTGTTGACCTGGTTTGGGATTGAGCCCGGCAATACGCACGCACGAGTAACGCTAGGGGCCTTTACTTCAGTCGACGTCGGCGTGACGCCTCATGCAACTCCGCTAACCGGCGCGCTGCTAGACCTTGATCAACGTAGATTCGAGCGCGTCGCGCAGACCCCCAACATGCTAACGCCGAATGATCCGGCCGAACGAGCGTGGGCTGCGATCCAGAATACGACCGACCGCGCCGCGCTGGAGGACTTCATTCGACGCTTCGGCAATACGAAGTACGCCAATTTGGCGCTCGGCCGCTTGATCACGTTGATCGCAACCACGCTGCCGCCGGAGGATGCGGCCGGACAAGCATGGGCTGCGGTGCGGAACACGACTCACCAGGCCGCGCTAGAGGAATTTGTCCGACGCTTCGGCAACACGAGGTACGCCGATCCGGCGCGCGCCCGCTTGAAGGCGTTGACCGCAAACAAACTGGCGCCAGAGGATGCGGCCGCACGAGCGTGGACTGCGGTGCAGAATTCGACCGACCCGGCCGCGCTGGAGAATTTCATCCGACGCTT
>CAZLWN010000004.1:27457-57666 GCA_964563195.1 uncultured Undibacter sp.
GTGCCCGCTTGGGAGCATTGGCCGCAAACAAGCTGCCGCCAGACGATGCGGCCGCACGAGCGTGGGCTGCGGTGCAGAATTCGACCGACCCGGCCGCGCTGGAGAATTTCATCCGACGCTTCGGCAACACGAAGTACGCCGATCTGGCGCGTGCCCGCTTGGGAGCATTGGCCGCAAACAAGCTGCCGCCAGACGATGCGGCCGCGCGAGCGTGGGATAAGATTCGGAATACGACCGACCCGGCCGCACTGGAGGATTTCATCCGACGCTTCGGCAACACGAAGTACGCCGATCGGGCGCGCGCCCGCTTGGCGGCGCTGAACGCAAACAGGCGGCCGCCGGAGGATCCGGCCGCACGAGCGTGGGATAAGATTCGGAATACGACCGACCCGGCCGCACTAAAGGATTTCATCCGGCGCTTCGGCAACTCGGCCTATGCCATTCTGGCGCGCGCCCGCTTGGCGGAATTGGCCACCGGGGCTCCCGAACAGGTAAGCGCGTTCGTCCGCGCGTGCGACCGCTTGGCGGGAAATCCGGACGATACAGCGCGCCGAAGCGGTGTTTCCGGCATCCGGTGGGAGCTGCTTGACCCGACAGAGGCGCTTCCACCTTGCCGAGCCGCGGCGGCAGCGCGGCCGAATGATGCGCGCCTGATGTATCAACTCGGCCGCGCATTGGACAAAAAGGGCGCCTCCACCGAAGCGCTCTCCTGGTACCGGAAGGCTGCTAAAAGCGGCTACCTGGAGGCGATGAATAATCTCGGCATTATGTACACAAACGGTAAGGGCGTCGCGCGGAATGACAAGGAAGCTCTTCGCTTGTTCCGTCAGGCGGCCGACGGCGGCAGTCCAGATGCATCAACCAATCTCGGCTACATGTATCACAACGGCAGGGGCGTCGCGGCAAACCTAGAAGAAGCTGTTCGATTGTTTCGCAAGGCTGCTGATGCCGGATCGGCGGAGGGAATGTACTGGCTGGGCTTCATGTATGAAATCGGCGCGGGCGTCAGGAAGGACGACGCAGAAGCGTTCAAGTGGTATCACAAATCCGCCGAAAAGGGGGCCGCGCGGGCGATGAACAAGCTTGGCGTTATGTATACAAATGGCACCGGTGTAAGCAAAGATATGACCGAAGCCATTCGGTGGTACCGCGCGGCCGTAGCTGCCGGCAGTGCCGAGGCAAAAGCAAATCTGAGCCGTTTGGGAAACTAAGTATTCGACGTTGTATCTTAAGTCCGAAAGCGAGCCCTCACCTGGTCAGCAGCCAGGGGGGCGCGTTGCCGGGGCCATCGCTTTTGTGCTGATCATTCTGGTGACAAAGTCTTTAGCTCGCGCGTTGCCTTCCCGGCAGGCCATCGCCAGCCACCGCAATCCTTCATCGACGTTTTTGGTATAACGGTCGTTCGGCGCGACCGACGAAGGGGTCCGTCCGAGGTAAAACAGTTCGCCGAGGACTTCCGCAGCGCCAGGGTTGCCGCGGTCAACGGCGCGCTTGAGCCAGGATATGCCCTCCGAAATATTCTGCAGGCCGGGTTGTGGAGGACAGAGATCGGGCGCCGTGACGAGCAGCCACCCATAATTGGCCATCGCCTCAGGATTGGGGGGACTGGCCTTCGCGGCCCGCTCCCAGTAGTCCCGCGCCATTCTCGTATCCGCGGCGGCAAAGGAGAAGCGGGGCGGCGTGCTTGGGCATTTGTTCGACGGCGGCTTGAGCTCGTCATCGTAGAGCCCCGTCCAATAGGATCCAAGGAAGCTCATCGCGGCAGTCGATCCTTTCTTTGCCGCCTCTTGCCATAACCGCACGGCGTCGCTCATTGCGGCGCGGGCGTCTGTGTCAGCACGGGACTTGGCCAGCCGCACGGCGCGGGCCGCATAGGCCCGCCCCATTTCCGCAATGAAGCGCCGGGCCGCTGCAGAAGAGTCGCCCTGGAACGCGGCAGCGCAGACCCGGGCCGCTAGGTCCAGGTCGTCATCGGAAAGAGTGCCCATGTCGGCGACAAATGGCGCCGGCGCGGGGCGATCCGGATCGAACCGGCTTCCAGCGCGCCGATCGCATTCCAGCGCCGCATCCAGAACGACCAGGCGCACGGGCTTCTGGGTGACTTTATTGGTCTCGTCGTTGCGAAATGTCAGCTGACCTTCGTAAGCTCCGGGCGCGAGATTTGCCGCCTGCGGCACAGCTGTCAGTGTGACGGTACTGTCCTTTTTGAGTAGTCCCGTCGGGCCGCCACTCAACTGAATCCACGACGGAATATCGTGCGCCGACCAGCGGACATCGGCTCCCGAGGCAGACAGATTGATTTGCGCGGACTTGGGATTGAATGGTGCGCCCTTGAAGGCGGCAAAGACAATGGCGTCGTCATGCTCGAAGTGCAATTGGCCAACCGGCACAGCCACCAGCTGCACGGTCGCCTCGCGGCTGTCGAATACCTGCCCCGTATCGGTGTTCCGGAACGTCAATTGCGAGCGAAGACGTCCGGTCGAGGTCGACAGCGCGGGCGCGTTCGGGCGCAGGACCATGGTGGTCGCATGGTCCGGCGATTGGTCATCTTTGGTCAGCCACCACCCATCGCGATCGACATCAATCTGCGCCGGCGGCTTTTTGCTGATCCACCAGCCTTCGAACGGTCTTACCCAAAGCGCTCTGCGGATTTCGATGCTGGTAGATTCTGGCGTAAAGACCAAGGGTTCCGAAGCGGACTGCCGCTTGTTCTGGGTGAAATCCAGAGATCCGTTCACGCCGACGACAAACCCGTACCATCCCAGCCGCGCGAGCGCGAATGGCACGGCGACGATCAGCAGAATCGCCACAAGCCCTGCGGCGAAAGCGAGCCTGCGCCGCCGCTGGGCTGTTTGCTCGGGATCGAGTCTAACTTCGGGTGACTGCTGCCCACCGTCACGACCGGGACCACCGGTCCCTCCGTCCCTGGCACCATCACTACCGTCGCCAACACCGCGGCGCGCTACCCCGCCCCTGGTTTCCAGCTCTTTGGCGACCTCTGGCTGTTTCGCCTCCGGAATGTCGATCGTCGCCCCATGCGCAACAAGCCTATAGGTGCGGACATCGCTGGGTACGTCGCCGAGAGGACCGTTGCGCGACGCGATACCGACAAGCGCACGGTGCCGAAGAGAGCGCGTGACCTCAGGGCCGACCAGATAGCCCGCTTTTCGGCCTATCCGGGCAAGCGTCGCGCGAAAAAAGTGCGGCTCGCTCGTCAGTCCCTGGGGACCGATGAACCGACTCTGTTGGTAATCATAAAAGGAGAGTTCAAGTTCGGTCTCAGCCGCCTCGTCCACTACGACCAGTGCGCGCTCGTTCTCGCGGGGCGGCTGCCCTGCCTCGATCAGCTCGCGAACACTGGCCATCGCAAATTTCCATCAGCTATCGAAAACACGCGTCTGTTCCCAAAACAGCGCGCAACGGCCGGCCAGTTACGTGATTTGCCAGCCCTTGTTCATTCATGAGGTGGCAGCTTGCTCAAGCTGGCCAAGCACTCGCTCGAGAACCTCGTTCTGCCTGCGCTCCTCGGGCGACCCAATCGTGCCCCCTTCCACGTTTGCGCGCATAGCATCCTCGAGCGCCAAGCCCCAATCAAGGAGGTACTGGCTGCGAAACGCGCGCGGCTCGGGGGAAAGCGTCTCCGGCGTCGGATTGGGCGGATGCGGCCGGAATATCTCCTCAACCGAGCCGTCGAACCGAAGTGCGCGCGGCTGCTCTTCGGGTTGCGCTTCCGCGGCTTGCGACAGCTTTTTGGACGGTTCCGCCGCGACAGGACGTTTGCCCAACAGCTTCTCGAGAGCTCCCCGTCTCGATCGCGGCGCCGGCGTCGCGGCCGCCGGCAGGTGGGGCGGCGGCTCACTGCCAAAGCTTGACACGAACCCGTTGATTATCCATTCGGCGATGACGCTTGCCTTTTCGGCGAATGTAGACGGTTTGTCGTTCGGCGTGCTGACCGCCCGGATATGCTTGGCGATAGTCTCGCGAAGACTGCGGCGGCGTTCCGCTGCGACCATTTCATCTCTGATTTCCGAAAGATCGGAACTATCTATGCCAACAGCTTGCGCAAAGAAACGGTCTTGCGACAGTTCGTAAAGGCCTTGGGTCCAACACTCGATCGCCGCTTCCGCCGCCTGCTCGGATTTGTGCGTACGCCCGTTTGAGCGCGCCGCGTCTTGCCGGCCACCCGAGTCGTTGGGCTTGCGAAGACGGTCGGGATTCTGGATCGCGATCCGGGCGCGGATCGCCTCGTAAAGCCCGAGCTGCTCGACTCCCAGCCGGCGGATGAAGCTTCCGAGGCGATCGCGTTGATCAGCTTCGTCGATGGCCCGCACGAGAGTCTGGTATACCGCGATCCGCTTTTGCAGGCGTTCGCCCGGAGCCGACGGTACATAATAGGGTTGCAACAGGTCGTGGATGCGGCCGCGCAGAACGCCAAGCCTGGCGGCGATCTGCCGCCGCTTGATGTCCGGGTTGCAGACCGGCCGCAGCGAGTCCGCCAGATAGCTCACGCCCCCGTCATTGAGGCGGAACGCTTCGTCCCAGGCTTTGCCGGGGTCGTGAAAATGCTTCTTGACCTCGGCATTCTCCAGGAACTCGTTTCGAAGCTTGTCGATCCGGACCTTTTCGTTTTCCCGAACATCGATCTCCCTGCGGACCTCGTCGTAATCCAGAATCTGCGGTGAAAAGACGTTCGGATTGCGCAACCAGTAAAGATTGTCGAAGGGATGCCCCGGCTTCCATTCACGTGGCCATTCGTGGGCTTGTCCGAAGAATTTGGTGAGGCAACTCTCCAGGCGGGTCGTCCATCGCTGAGAAGAGTCTTCGGATTGCCCAGCGGCCTGCTCAAACTCGCGGTCGAACTTGGTTAGCACGAAAAACAGCGCCGTCTCGCTTGCGGCCCGGGCCGCCGGCGTTTCTCCGTGAGAAACATCGATCCAATCCTTGATCATCCCGGGCAGGGTGCGGACCTCGGCGGGGCCCGGACCAATGCAAAGCAGGATGCTCGTGAGTTCTCGTTCAAAATTGTAGCGCTCGAACAGATAACCAACCTTGCCTCTGCAGAACAAATCCGCGAGCGGCGCAGCTTTGCCTTCGGAAGAGCCTGATGCCTTCAAGAAAGTCCGGACATCGGGTATTCGCAAGCGGCTGCGCGCGCCGGGGAAATCGAGCAGGTCGGTGTAATCAAAAAAGTCCCGTGGCTGTGCGCACAGGCTCAGGTGCAGTTCGGCGACCAGAGCAGTCAGATCGGCCCGCGCCAATTTCGCTTTGCGCCCCGTTCCGGTGCATACCTCTACCGATTCGCCTTCTGGATTATCCAGGGTATTGAGAGTGACCACATTGACGATGCTGTCCAGCCGGCGATCAAAACGATCCCCATTCGGGGTCACCAGTGAATCGATCGCGCAGAACGCGTCCGCTGCGTTGCCCAGTTCGTCGAGCTTTTTGCAAAGCCTGTCGCAGACCTTGGTAAAGTCGTCGATCTGCCCCCAGAGCATGCTAAACAGTAGGCTCCGGCCTTCGGTCGACAGCGTCGGCGCCAGCTCTTGCAATGTGTCCCAATAGCCGATGGCTGAAAGCTGGCGGACAATAGGCTCGCCCTTAAACTGCCGCTGCTCGAAGTACTCCCGAATGTCCCAGATATCTTCTTCGCTAATCCCCGGAACGTTCGCGGTCAGCGTACGCGCCTTCGCGACGAGCCCGCCAAGGTCACTCTCCTCCGAAATTTTTTCGCCTTCGAGCTCGCAATCCAGTAAATAAGTATTGCCCAATATCTTCACGATATCGGACTGAGAAAGCAGCCGCACCGCGACCGGATAGGCGGGCGGAGTCGGGATGCGGCGCATCGAGAACCGGGTCACCAGCCCCGTGGATTCCCTGCCACCCTCCGGATTGATCTGCCGCACGAAATCGAGCCCGGGCGCAATTCCCTCAAAGGCGACAAGGGCCCGCTCTGTTTCCCGCCGTGCAAGCGCGGAAATTAGATAGGATTTGCCCGACTGGCTGGGGCCAAAGACGCCAACGCACATGGGACGTTCAATGGCTTTCGCCAGACGATCCGCTTCAATGAAGGCGCGCCGCAGTTCGCGATCGAGCGTTGACCGCACCGAGCTGATCCGGCGGACATTCACATCATTCCTGACCCAACCCAAAGCTTCGCTGATGGCTTCGCTGGTGTTAGCGCACGCGGTCGCAAGAGGCTGTTTTTCCGTCATTACCTGCCCTAACCGATCGTCAGCAGCCCAGTGTCAAGCCAGTAACCGCCCGCGCCCTTCATCGTATTGAGTTCGAGTGCCATGTTTCTCGTCACATCGGCGCCGGCGGCGGACGTCGCCGATTCGATCCGGATCTCTTCCTTCGCCGCCTCCGCGCTTGTGAAGTCCTCGTCGTCGGAAATCCCTCTTGCGAGTTCAACCTCGACCGGCTTGGGGATTTTTCCGTCGTCGAGCAGGCGCAACAAGTAGAGCGGCGTCGCGACCCAGCGATCGAATGGAATCTGCCGGTACCCGAGGCGTACGGGTGCGTAATAAGAATAAGTCGCCATCTCTTGGACGCTCGGCGGTCGAGCCGGGTCGAACTTGAATTTCACGTCCTCAGTCCTGAGCTGCTGGCCGGTCCCCGAGAGCACCCCGATCTGCTGGGCGCACGACCGATGCTTCAGGCGATCCAGAAAAACGGTGAAGTTCTCAATGTCGCGCTGCGACAGCTGCGCCAGCATGGCTCCCGTGACCGTGACCGTTTTTGGATCGCTGATGGTAAAGTTGCGCAACGAGGCGAACGGATACCAGGGGCCGGCCTGGTAGTTTCCCAACGCGATCACCTTGTGGGGAGCGAGCGACAGCTTGTTGACGAGCAGATCGACCACGGCCGGGAGCCGGGACGGACGGCCGGCGAACAGCACAAGGTCGCAATCGAGGTGGTCGATGATCTCGGCAAGATTGTCAAAGACATCGCCGAATATCGCTCCCACCGCGTTGCGCACATCGTGCAGCTGCAAATCGATTTGGATGTCCAGCAGGGAGAAGCCCGCCGCCCCCTCTGTGCTAGCCGCGTCATCGACATAGCGGACCGCGCGGCCCGCCGCCGGATCATCCACCGCGCTGCCCGCCGCGACGATCATGTCGCGCAGCGTCTGGCTCGTTGTCTGTGCTTCCGCGGCCCAGTCGGCATTTTCTGCGGCTTGAAGTATGGCGATCGCGGCCGGGCGCAGGACTCGGGTGACGCACTGCCGCCGCAGGTGGCGGTCCAGTTCGCTCATATCGACCCGGTCTATTCCGAAGCAACGATTTAGAAACTCTCGCGCGCCGCGCAACCCGCAGTCAGCCAGCCGCTGTTCGATCACCGGCAGGATGGATCTCTCGATCACGTCACGCAGCAGGTCATCGCCGGCGACGCGAAATCCCTCGCGGTAAACCTGGAACGGCACGAGTGCCTTGCCGGCCTCGACAAAATAAGTGGTTACCATCAGGTCGGTCGTACCGCCCCCGACATCGATGCTCGCAATTCGCACCGAACGCTCGGCTGCAGGCTCAGCCTTGGGCTTCTCTCCATCGGCTGGTCGCGGTCGCGGTCTACCGGCAAGATCGAAGTATGCATTGGCGTCGCCGGCGAAGCGTTCCGTGATTTCACCATAGAGGTAGACGAGCTGTGCGCAGCTTGCTTCGTCGAATGAGATCTGTATCTCGGGTTCCTCCGCGCCAGGTGGACGGTTCTTGGTCCACCCGGTCAAATCCCAGAGAAGCTTCACGGCGGCGAGCGCGCGCGAGCGGAGAATTTGCTGTTCGCTGATCGGCATCGCCGTCGGAAGGGTGAGAATGACGCGCATGAGCTTGCGTGGCGTATCGGCCTCCGGACGTGTCGCGCGAACCTGTGGATTGTTGATCATCGTGAAAGCCTGCCAGATGATCTCGGCGAGCATGAACGTAAACATCGATGACCGCGAGAATGACAGGCGCTGTGGATAGGCCGATATGTCGATCTTCTCGTGCGGGTAGGTAAGCTTCTTTCTGTAGAAATTAGACTCCGCATTGATCTGCCGCTTAACGTCGCCGCGCGGCCCGACATAGTTACGGACCGCTGTGTCGAGCGGAGGCGGCCCGCCGAGCCTGTCGTAGCTCGTCTGCTGAAAACGCCACGGTTGCTGCTGCGCCGTGATGTCGAATAGGTAACGCTTCGGACTGGTCAGGCCGCTGAGCGCCTCGGTTCCTTCCGCCTGGTCGCGCAGACGCACCGCCTCGGGGCCGACGCGGACGATGCTCGGCCAAAGGTAGGCGTTCGCCCGGCACTGCTCCGACAAGTCATCCTGCCCGAAACAGGGTTGGGCGAGTTCTACGTGGCTTTCAAACGTTTCGCTGTAGGTCAGATGCGGTCGGGCAAGGTCGCGCAGGCGCAACAGCATCGCATCGCCTAGCGTGGCCTTGGTCAGCGCGGTCGAAAGTCTCTCGATCAGGATTCCGCAGGTGCGGCTATTGCCGATGTCGAGCACCAGCGATACGTCGACCGGTTTACGGCTCTGATCGCTGACGTTGTCGTGGCGTTTGCGGAAGCCGGCATCGCCGGAGAACGTGTCGGCGAATCGGATCTCCGGCGGCGGCGCAAACTTCGCTAGCAGCTGCACGAACGTCATGTAGCGGCACCACGCCTGGATCGGCCACTTGCTTCGTTCCTCCTCGTCCGGAACCTTGCCCGGACGTAGGCTGCGCTGGTACTGCTCAAATACCCGCTCGACCCAGGCGGACATCCAGCGCTGCAAATCGACTTTGTCGGGCTTGCCGTCCTTCTCGAAACTTCGCTCGTCGCGCAGGAACCGGCTCACTTCAGCTATCTTCGGCGCAAATCGAAACGCGACCTCGTGCCATGCATCGGTTTCGATGGGGGCCACGTAGACGGATTCATCGGCCGGATTCTCAACCACCTGGGTGTCAAACGCATAGACGACGCTGAATTTCGCAGCCTCCCTGGCAGTCGCGGCCGGGTTCTGCGGCGTCACGAGCACCCGGGCCCAATTAGTGGGACCAACGTCAAACCTAGTGCCGCCCGCGGACTCTCCCAGCACCTTCAGGACCGGGACCGGCATCCATTCCCCGACGAAGGCCTCATAGGATTTTAATTTCGAAACGGCCTCGTACTCGTATTCTTCCGGCGTCTCGATCTGCGCGTTCGGATTGTCGTCGTCCCAGTCGGGCTTGAGCGAAAGACGCACTTCCTCGGTTTCGCCCTCGCGAGCTCGCTGCCGCACGACGTAGAAGTTTCTGCTGAACGGGCCGCTGGCATCGCGGTCGAACGTAGTGACGTAGAACTGAACTCCGCTGAACGGAATCAGCTTGCAGCTTGCGAGCGTACTCAGATTGGACATCGTCCCTCTCAAACTATTAACTCAAATCGCCGTCATTCTGTTCGCCGTCTTGCCGTCCTTCGGTACATCCCCATGTTAAGGGCCGTTTAGAATCAAAATCAATAACTCACTTCGGGCCGGCGTATCCTCTCAATCTTTTCCGCAACCCGTTGTACAGACTTGAAGGTGTCCTTCCGCAGCCGAGCTGGCATTGCAGGATGGGAGGGGCTGCGTTGGGTCAAAGTCAATGACATACGCCGAAAAGCCTTCCCCTTTTTTGTCATCCCATACCACCTCTCCTGAGCAGGTTTGAGTTTGCCCGAACAATGTTAGTGTGACGTGAAACGGAATTGGGTTGCCCGAACCGGTTTTGACCGGCCAGACAATTACCCGATAGTTGCCGGGTTGAATATTGCGCCACGCGATGTGCTCGGCTGTTGGGTAGTCCCTCTTGCTCATCTTATAGTTTGCATCCAGATCGCGCTTACCGTCGCCACAACTTTCCTCCCACTGGTGTTGCTTTAGCCGCGAGATCCATCCTCCGGATGGGCATTTGACGACCAAGTCAAGATCATCGTCCGTGTCCCAGTCGAGGCGGACTTGGACCGGAGCACTGGTGTCGACGTTAGACGGGAGTGTGGGAAGATTGGAAACCGGCGGAACGGATTCGGGACGAGGCGCCGGTGGACAAAAGTCACGCGCCGCCAGCGCGACGCGCTGCGCGCGCAGACCCTCTTCAAGTGCGCGATTTTGCGCAAACAAGTCCGCCAGCGGATTTTGCGCATGTGCCACGCAGTCGGCCCCCCAGGTCCAGTGCCATTGCGTGCCCGGGATTTGGATCGAGCAGGCCGGCAAAAGCAGCCCTCCGATTCCTAGCGCGAGGGCGATGAACAACACCCACAGAAATGCTGCAAGCCAACTCCACGACGAGGTGGCGCGTGCCGGCCCTGAAGGGTTCACGGGCGCAACCGGCGGTACCGGTCCAGATTTTGTGATCGCGCTCGCGCGAGGAGCAACGTCCGACACCGGCCGGCGGTAGGTTAGAGCGAGCTCGGCCGGCTCCAGCGGGACGACGCTGGCTTTCTCGTGGCCCCAGCCGACCAGGACCGGCCGCTCGCCAATCAGCCACACGTATTCGCTATCTTGCGGAACTTTGAAGGCGCGCAGAATCGCCACCGCCTGATGGCGACTTTGTTCGTTACCAGTCGCGGTGAGTTTCTCCCAGGTACTACGCGCCCGCCAGCGAACCTCGTCCAACGTACGCCTCGCCGCCGCGGCCTGATCGGCAGAAGCCCGATCGAGACGCACCAGCGGCGCATCGAGCGCGGCCTCAGCGAGCCACTGGTGGCGGCCCTCACGTGGCACGACTTGCGGCTCACTCAGCATCGCGGCCGCGTCTGCGCCGAGATGCTGTTCGACCAGAGCGCGGATGTAGGAAAAACTCAGTGCCTTCGGGATCGTCTGCCGGAGAGACGAGTCCTCGGTAAAATCAATGAGCCTGCGGGTCATGGCTTGGATTCTCAGCCTGGAGGCCGCGTTGGTGATGCAGGTCGCGACCTAGGCGATACCGGAGACGTCGCGGCTGGTCCGCCGAAAGCGATGCCGCCCGGCGCGCAGCGAGCGGTATCCAGCGCAATGGTTTTTCCGTTGGCCTTCAAGAATTCGAACAGAGCTGCAACGGGCTGTGCCAAAGAAACTCCGGCCGGCGGACCGGAGTCTGTCAGCAGCCAAGTATTCACACCAACCGCTCGGCTGCAGAGATCCATCACCGGCCCACCAGCGTTTTCATGGGCGATCGCAGCCGAGTGCACGATAACATTCCGTCCGCTCGAGGCGATGAAGCTTGAGACAATTCCATCAGTGATTATTGACTCGGGAATTCCTGTGTCACCTGCAAGCTCTAGAAACCCCACAGAGCGGACTGATGATGCCTTTTCAGGTTGTGCGGTTGGCCTGAGGAAAGCCCGCGAGGTGTTTGCGGGTGCCTCCAACAATGCAAAATCAAGGTCGCCGGGACGTGATACATGTGACCGCGCCAGGACTTTTACTGGAATGCGCTTACCAAGCGTGTTGTTTTCGATGGTCACAGCCGTCGCCTCGCGCCCGCCAGGGCCCGAAACCACGTGATCGTTAGTTACCAACAACTGGTCGGATATGAAGAAAGCGCTGCCAGTCTTGTGAGTGTTGCCAAGTTGCGACCGCACGAGGACGACAGCCTGGTCGGCCAGTTGGGCAGCGTTGGTCGGTCCGCCCGGAATTGGCGCAGCAACTCGAATGCTCTGGGCTGGCGGCGGCAGCAGGTTCAGCGGGGCAAGCGTTATGTTGGTAGCACCGGGGGGGGCGCGACAGACCAACTCGGCGCTTATTCTCTTCAGCTCGGCAATCTGCTGTTCGAGCGAACTGTTGACGTCCTGCACGATCTGCCGCTCCCGATCAATCAGGCCATGATCCGGTGAGACGATCGTCGCGTACCGGAGAACACCGGGCATAAGCAGCGCCACCAGCACAGCAGCGGCCAGGACAGACGCGACGAGCGGGGCAATCCACGGGCGACGCTTCTTCGCCGCCGCGACCGCCCCGCTCGCGGCCTGGCTTGCCTGGTCTGTGGCAGCTGATTGCGCTTTGTCGCGCGCCTCGGCCGTTTCGCGCACCTCGGCGGCCCTCAGTTGACGCGCGATCGCATCTGTGAAGGCACGCCCGTCCTTGAAATCAAATGGCGGCGTCGGAAAACCTCTAGGAACAAACGAGCCCAGGGTGCTGCGGAAGTGCGCTTCGCGCGCCGTCTCGGATGAGGCGACATCGCGCGGCAGCATTCCCCAATTGACGATGACCGGGTCTCTTCCAACAACATAAATTTCATGGATAGACCGGATGTTGAGCGCGCCGCCCACGGTCGCCCCGATCGTCGGGTCGGCAAAGATGGGAAGCAGGCGCGCCAGGCGGGCGCGAAGGATTTCCACGAAAGGGCGTTGCCCGATCTCATCAAAGTCGGCCAACGGACGCGGCGAGCCATCCGCCGCCGCGTACCAGGACACGACAGTGCTCTCAGGACTTGACTTTATAGCCGGCTGCGCGAACAGCGTCGCCACATCGGCGCCGCAACGCCGCTCGATCTCGGCCAGCATGCTCGCCGACTGATCGAGCACGGCGCCCGTGGCACCTCTGGCGAGAACCAGATTTTCGAGCGGCGTGGCGCAAACGTAGTTCGAGGCGTTGATCATCGATCTGCACCGGCTTGGGAGCAGCTCTCCCTGTCTGGATTGTCGCTCATAAGCTGCTCACGATTGCGACGTCGGGCATGGGATCCGGGTAGTCAGATCGGATTTGACGCTGACCAGCAGGGCCGCCAGTTCACGGAGGCGCAGCTCATCAGTAACAAGCCCGCCTTGCGCCACGGGGCGCGGACAGAAATTCGCGCCCCCGCCGGCCGGAACGGCAAGCCAGCTGGCCTCAAACAGGAAGATCCAGGCATCGACGATCGGCCCGGCTAGAACCAGCCAGAGCACGGAGGCGATCCCGCGTTCGCCCGCCGTTGCCGTGGCGATCTTGCCGCCGTGAAAGATTTGCGATGGTTTCGCTGGCAACTCACTGTCCCGCACGGTTACCCATATTCATCTTCTGCCCTATGAGAAGATTTTGCAACGCGCTTTTGGACCGTGTGTCGGAGGCAAGTCTTTAAGCGTCAATCGTTCGGGCGAATTGAAAGCCGATCTGGGCGGCACGATCCGTGATTGGGCGCAAATTCCGCGACGCCGCATCCGCCATCCCGCACACACCCATCCCATTCTCGAATGTCATGGCACGCGATAGGGCGGCAAAGTGAGGCGTCTGACCCAACCGCGAACGAACCAGCCGGCACCTCGGCCCAAAAGCTGCGGGCCTGCAAGTGCCTCCAGACCGCATCAAGCGCGCGCCCAGGGGCCCGGAGGGCTGCACCGTTGAGCCGAGCTCCCAGCTTCGGGGACAATGCCGCCTGTCGACAATAAAAAATGGTGAAGTATCATTCCTCCATTGACTTTCAGTACTATCAAAGCACAGTGGCGCATGGCCCGTCATTGCCACTTTTCAGCGATCGCCAGTTCGCACGGGTGCGCCCCTTTTGGCTGGCGCACGTCGATTCAGCGCAGGCACAGTCCTGTTCGTGAGCCACATCGCCGACGCGGGTAATGTCCCGACCGTTGGCATTCCGTAGAAAGTTCACGCCGCTTCAGACGCTAGGGACCACAGGAACGCAGGGACATGTTTCGGATATCTTTCATTGCCTCTCTGCTTGTTGCGGCCGCAACATTGGCAGGGGCTACGGCCTCGTGGGCGCAAGCTGACTGCAAACAGCTTCTCGATCCGTTCAATGCGACGCTTACCAAAGACGATTTGCGTGCCATCATCGCCGCCGCCAAGCCGATCCTGAACTCTGCCGAATGCCCGGCCGCGACGCGCAAGCAAGTCGGCGTCAAAGTGGCGCTGGCGCATGTGCGAGAGGCCGACCACATCGAAAAACCCGCGCGTAAGCTAGCGATCCTCGAAAGCGCGATGACCTATGCGCAACCGTGGAAGATGATGAAGCTGATCGGGGACCTGCGGCGTAAAGTGCCGACCTCGAGCGGCAAGATCGACTATGCCGCCGCCAGCCTTGCCTATCAGTCCGCCCTAGCAGATATCAAAGACCCGCAAAGCGTTCCCGATCCGCCACCGAAAGAAGTCATTCAGGAATTGATGAAGCTCGCCAACGAGTCGCGAATGCTGTCGAGCACGTTCGTGCAAGGTGACATGCTGCTGACGCGATCGGTTCGCGACGTTGCGGTCGAAGCCGTACCGGTGCCGGTTCAATTCGTCCGCGGCCGCGATGAGATGACAAAGCTTGGCGAGGTATACGCCGCCGAGACGGCGCGACTGCTCCGCGAGCAGGGCTACCCGCGTGTTCTTCTGGTCGGACATACTGATCCGGATGGCTCCGACGAGTACAATCTCGCACTTTCGCTCCAGCGCGCCAAGGCCGTGCGTCACTACCTTGTCGAGCATGGCTACCCAGACGCCAAAGTTGACGCCGACGGCCGCGGGAAACGCGAGCCACTGGCGCTGGCGAATGCGTCCGACTATTCAAAGGCGCAGATCTATCAAATGCTGCGGCGGGTCGAAGTCAAATACCGCTGACGGTTCCGCACAAGGGGCTCTTGCCATGCTGACGCGCCGATCCGTCTTGCTGGGTCTGGGCGCTTCGTCGCTTCCGCTCACCTTAGGGACAAGGCCCGCCTACACCCAGGCGTCGTCGCCCCGTCTGCACGCGATGATCGTCGGCATCAATGCCTATAAGGGACGCATTGGTCGCCGCAATCGGGACCACTCGATGAGCTATCTGCCGGTTCCTCAACTTCAAGGCTGCGTTAACGACGCCAAAGGGATCGAGGCCGCGGTCCGCCCGCTCGCTGCAACGACACGCGTTCTTCTCGATGGAGATGTAACCCGGGCGGCGTTCCTGCACACTTGGCAGGGAATGGTCGCCGAGTCGGCACCGGGCGATACCCTGCTGGTCACCTATTCAGGCCATGGCAGTCAGGAACGAAGACCAGGCCTGAGCGCAACGCCCGACGGCCTGCACAATTCATTCCTCCTGGCGAAATTTGATAGCTCAAAGCCGGCCCTCAACGAGGAGCGCATCCTGGATGACGAGCTAGAAGGTCTCTGGAAATCCGTTCAGGGGCGCAACAAGATCATATTCGTCGCCGACGCATGCCACTCGGGCGGAATGACCCGCAAGATCGACGCCCGTATCGGCGCAGAAGTGCGGTACCGCACTGCCGGGATCTACGATGTCGAGAAAGACTTGCAAGCTGGGGTCAAGATTCCCCGCGCGCCCAATGTGCTCAAGCTTCCGCACGTCGTATTTCTGTCGGGTGCGCGACGCAATGAGTTGGTGCCCGAACTTGAGATTGATGGCCGGCCGCAGGGCGCGCTCAGTTGGTCGTTTGCCAGGGCCATCGCGGGTCACGCCGATAGCGACCGCGATGGTGTCGTCAGTGGTGCCGAGTTGAGCAGCTACGTCCTGCGCTCGATCCGGATCCTTTCCGATTCCGAACAACATCCCAATGTGCGCTGGCCCGAGCCGGACGTCCGCGCTGGCGTCGAGATGCGCCCCGATGACCCACTGTTCTTTCTCAGCTCGCCGCCCGCCACTTCCAAGCCGAAACCTGAAAATGGCCTGGTCCGACTCCAGATCCGCGGCACGTCCGATGATCAGCGCACCGCGATAGCACGAACGCTTAAGGGCGCCGCGCTGGTCGCTCCTGGGCAAGCCGCGGAATTGACCTGGGATGCTTCCACCCGCGAGGTGTTCGACAAGCTCGGAAACACCCAGGCTTCCGAGATCGAGGCCGGCGACCTGCAAGCGGTCGTGGACAGTGCGCGCGCCATCGACGCCGTACGCAAAATAACGCTGGCGTCCGGGCTCGACATGCGGCTCATGCTCCCGGAGGAATCGATTTCCGCGGCGCCGTCCGCCGCGTCCGATGGAACCCATGTCATCGGCACGCACCTGACGCTGGTGGCGACCGGCCGCCATTATCCCTATTTCGTCCTTTTCAACATCACGGGAAACGGAACGGTGCAGTTCCTCTATCCACTCACGACGCACCGCGACCCGCCGACTATTGATCCGGGGCGTCCCTACCAGTTGCCACTGGACGTCTCGGCTCCGTTCGGCGCCGATCATCTCGTCGCGGTCGCCTCCGCGCATCAACTATCCGAACTCCTGGCGACGCTTCGCAAGATTGATGGAAAGAAAGAGGCCACTCTGGCAGCGAAAGTATTGGCGCAAAGTGCCTCGAACTCACCGGTCCGAGTCGGAATGCAGGGCATCTTCACCACGGGCCGGTGAGCCTTAGCGGTAAGAAAATTCAAACCGGCGGGCTAAAGAAGGCCGACGAAGCTATTCGACAACGTGCCAGTGCTGAACGAAAAGATGGAATGCGTCGCGACATTCAAGTGAAGCTGCACATTGCAGGATCAGCACTCCCGACGAAGAGCTTCCGAAGCATTGTGCCCTTTGTGCCTTTCCAGGGTGGGGGTCGGCTATGGTAATTTATCATCAGACGGATGATTAGGAGGCCGGGGTGCGCTTTGCTTTAGCCCTTACAAGTTGTTTGCTGCTGATGTGCAGCGTCGGCGTTGCGCATGCCGACAAGCGCGTGGCGCTGGTGATCGGCAACAGCACCTACCAGCATGTGCCGGCGCTGATAAACCCGAAGAACGACGCCCAGGACATCGGCAAGTCGCTGCGCGACCTCGGGTTTTCGACCATCATTGCGACCGACCTTGACCGCGCGGGGATGAACGATGCGCTCGATCGCTTTTCGCGCGCGGTTAGCGGCGCCGAGATTGCGCTAGTGTATTATTCCGGGCACGGCATGCAATTCGCCGGCAAGAATTATCTGCTGCCGGTGGACACTCAGCTCGAGAGCGCGGAGGACGTTAATCGGTTTCGTTTGATGCCACTCGATGACCTGTTCGACGTCCTGCAGCGCGCGCCGGGCGCGCGGATCATCATACTCGATGCCTGCCGTAACAACCCGGTGGAGGATGATCTTAAGCGCCGCGTGGCATCGATCCACGGGTCCAACCGCAGCGCGTTCCTGACCCGGGGGCTTTCGCGCGTCGAGGCCAATGGGCTGATTGTCGCCTATGCGACGCAGGCGAACGACGTGGCATCGGACGGCACGGGGCATAACAGCCCGTTCGCGACGGCGTTGCTGGACAACCTGGGCACGCCGGATCTCGACGTGCGCCAGATGCTGTTCAATGTGCAGGACGAGGTGGACCGACTGACGGACGGCAAGCAGCGGCCCGAGTTGTCGATTTCGCTGGTCGGGCAATTCAAGTTGAAAGTCACGGCCGGCGCGCGGGAGAACAAAGAGAACAAAGAGAACAAGGAGAGCAAAGAGAACAAGGAGAACAAGGAGAACAAAGAGGTTGTGGCGATACCGCCGCTCGATCCGGCTGCGCAGGCATGGGCGGTGACGCGCGAGACGAAGAGCCAGGCCGTGCTGGAAGACTATATCCGGCAATTCGGCAATACCGTCTACGCCAGCATGGCGCGCGCGCGGCTGGAGGAGTTGAAGAAGAGCCAAGTGGCTGCGATCCCTCCCCCGGCGCCCGCCGCGCCGCCACCCCCATCCGTTGCGATGACGCAACCGGCGACGCCCGGTATCCCTAAGAACAATCTCGGGCCTTATGATGGTATTTGGGAGGAAACCCTAATCAATAACAAGTTCTGCCGAGATAGGAGAGTCGTTCGTAGAATTATAATCGAAAATAACGTGATCCTAGCCGCGCCTGATCGTAAGCCGGGGCGGGTCGACGGCGCCGGTAACTTCAGGTACGAAGGCAAAGCGGGACACCCTGCGTACTTCAAACAGGTCTCCGGCAAATTGGCGGGTGAATCCGGAATTGGGTCGTATTACACGCCTGGCGCCAGGTGTGCAGGCAAGGTCGTGTTAAAGCGATTGGAACCGGCTCAAATTTCGAATCGGAACTGACGCGGTCGAACTTGACTAAGGGCATCCGAAGCATTGTGCCCTTTCGTTTGGAGGGGTCGGCTATGGTAATTTATCATCAGACGGATGATTAGGAGGCCGGGGTGCGCTTTGCTTTAGCCCTTACAAGTTGTTTGCTGCTGATGTGCAGCGTCGGCGTTGCGCATGCCGACAAGCGCGTGGCGCTGGTGATCGGCAACAGCACCTACCAGCATGTGCCGGCGCTGATAAACCCGAAGAACGACGCCCAGGACATCGGCAAGTCGCTGCGCGACCTCGGGTTTTCGACCATCATTGCGACCGACCTTGACCGCGCGGGGATGAACGATGCGCTCGATCGCTTTTCGCGCGCGGTTAGCGGCGCCGAGATTGCGCTAGTGTATTATTCCGGGCACGGCATGCAATTCGCCGGCAAGAATTATCTGCTGCCGGTGGACACTCAGCTCGAGAGCGCGGAGGACGTTAATCGGTTTCGTTTGATGCCACTCGATGACCTGTTCGACGTCCTGCAGCGCGCGCCGGGCGCGCGGATCATCATACTCGATGCCTGCCGTAACAACCCGGTGGAGGATGATCTTAAGCGCCGCGTGGCATCGATCCACGGGTCCAACCGCAGCGCGTTCCTGACCCGGGGGCTTTCGCGCGTCGAGGCCAATGGGCTGATTGTCGCCTATGCGACGCAGGCGAACGACGTGGCATCGGACGGCACGGGGCATAACAGCCCGTTCGCGACGGCGTTGCTGGACAACCTGGGCACGCCGGATCTCGACGTGCGCCAGATGCTGTTCAATGTGCAGGACGAGGTGGACCGACTGACGGACGGCAAGCAGCGGCCCGAGTTGTCGATTTCGCTGGTCGGGCAATTCAAGTTGAAAGTCACGGCCGGCGCGCGGGAGAACAAAGAGAACAAAGAGAACAAGGAGAGCAAAGAGAACAAGGAGAACAAGGAGAACAAAGAGGTTGTGGCGATACCGCCGCTCGATCCGGCTGCGCAGGCATGGGCGGTGACGCGCGAGACGAAGAGCCAGGCCGTGCTGGAAGACTATATCCGGCAATTCGGCAATACCGTCTACGCCAGCATGGCGCGCGCGCGGCTGGAGGAGTTGAAGAAGAGCCAAGTGGCTGCGATCCCTCCCCCGGCGCCCGCCGCGCCGCCACCCCCATCCGTTGCGATGACACCGCCGGCGGGTGGCGCGGCGCCGATGGGACACGTGCCTACGAGCGACGCAGGAACCGCATTCGACGGCATTTGGGAATTCGAGGCGTCAGGCGGGCAGTATTGCCGAATAAAATCTTTGAAGTTTGCAAGACGGATTTTGGAGGGCGTGATCACTGCACCTAATGGCAGGAAGATTGGAGTTATCAGCAAAGATGGAAGTTTTCACTTTGCGAACCCGGCGCTCGTGAACAAGAACTTCACCGTGGCGTCGCAAGGCAGGATCAAGGGTGAAACCGGAGAGGGAATATATATAGGCATCGGCACGCGCTGCCGGGGCAGTTACCAAATTCGCTTGGTCCGAAAGTTGAACCGCTAATAATCTGCTGGATCGCGCTTCCCAGTTCCAGGGCAGCACAGTTTTTCAGGCAAATTGGACAAAGCGCCAATAGTGCAATCTTGAGACCATTTCGCACACCGCGCGCGAGCGATCACGGCTTTGCAAAATGTGGTCGCTTCGGCAATCAGAGCTAGACCGGCCTCGATCAGTCCTGCGTGGGCACCAGCCGATCGAATTTCGACCTCGGTTACATAACGAGCGCGAGAAATTTCTCGATCTCCGCCAACCACGAAAATCCCTCGTAGGCGCAATCAGCTCGCCGATTCGGGACGTCCGACGCTCCAACCAGCACCTCGTTCGTTGGAACCAGTTCATCGGCATCAATCTGTCGTTGCCACGGTGCCTGGCATGAAAGTTGTTGACCGCGACGGCAGCAGAGATCGCTACGAAAATCGAGGCTCGGGATTCCCCGGCGAGCGCCGATTAGAGCTCGGCTTTGTGAACACATCTAAGCGGCGACAGAGAACGGTATTCTGTCGAACAGCGACTGCCAAAAAGGTGACGTTTTCGACACCACACCTTTCCAACGGCAGGAACGGGAATTTTCACCGCGGAGACTGAGGTCCGAAATGCGCCGTCGCCTGCCCTAGAGACCCGGAGACCACAAGTGCATACCGAAAATGCCCGCCAATGGCGGGCGAATGCGGCAAGTCTCTGCATGTCGGGGAAAGTCGAGAGTGGGTGGTGGCGGACGCAGTCGCAGTCGAACCAATCTCTACTCCAAAATTCCCTGCTAACAGACAGGGGGTATAGTGATAGCCAAGAAAGTAGGCCACCTGATTAGGAAATCAGTTCGTGCTCGCTGACTTGTGCACTAACGATGTCCGCTATTGCGGTTGCTGTCGGGGGTAAAGCGGACACTGCATGAGCTCGGCACGATGTCTGCTTTTGACCCAAAACAGACATTCGTCGAGGCAATTGGGATGTCCGCTTTTGGGGATAGAGCGCACATAAGACCCAGCAAAGCGAACATGAATTTCTAGTTTGTCATTTTCGGAAAACATAAGTCCGCGGGCAGTTTCTCCCGCTCAGCCTTGATGCAGACGCGCGCCTTCGAGGTCGCCGGCTTCGAGCTTCCAGCCATCGCGCCCGCGGCGCCAGATGAGCCCGATACCGAAGATCAGGAGCACAAACGCCAAGATCGGCCTCACCCAGCCGCCCATGAGGAAAAGCGGCAGGGCGAGTGTGATGGCGAGGGCCGGCGCGTAGCCAAGGGTCCATTTCTTGCGGCCGCGCGCGCGCTGGAACCAGGGGTAGATCAGGGAGAATACGGCTAGGATGATGAAGAACAGCGACCAATGCCGCGTCACGAACAAGGTCAGATCGCTGCTGGTGGCAAACGAGCGGGAGAGATTGACCTCGGCCACCGGCCCGAGCACGACGCCAAGGATCATCGGCGTCAACGGAAAACCCAGCCGCACCATCACGTAGCCGACGATGCCGAAAATCAACAGCGTCCACAGGTCGAAATCGACATTGTTCAGCGAAAACACGCCAATGGCGCAATAGGCGAGGATCACCGCGGCGAGCACATAGAGCGGCACCCGCATAATGAGGACGAATAGTCGCAGTGAAAATGATTGGCACGCCACCATGATGAAATGCGCGAGGAAGAAGGCAACGATAATGGCATAGGCAAGTTGCGGCTGGGTGCTGATGAAAGTCGGGCTGGGCGCGATATCGTGGATGAGCAGCGCGCCCAGCATGACCGCGGTGACGGCGTCGCCGGGGATGCCGAGCGCC
Organism: uncultured Undibacter sp.; assembly: GCA_964563195.1. GTDB lineage: Bacteria > Pseudomonadota > Alphaproteobacteria > Rhizobiales > Xanthobacteraceae > Pseudolabrys. The sequence continues at coordinate 48,613 of CAZLWN010000004.1, forward strand.
ATCATGGTGATGAGCGCGCCGCCGGCCGTGGCGTTGTTGGCCGATTCGGAGGCGACGATGCCGTCGGGAATGCCGGTGCCGAATTTTTCCGGGTGCCTTGAGGACTTCTTGGCCTGATCATAGGCGAGGATGTTGGAGATCGAACTGCCGGCCGCCGGCAGCACGCCGACAAAGACGCCGATCAGCGAGGAGCGCAGCCAAATGCCCCAACGTTCGAAGATCGCTTTGATAGCGCTCAGGTGCTCGATTTTGACACCGGCTGCGCCGCGCTCGGACAACGCCTCGGTCGCCGAGCCTGGATCGCGCACGTCCGACATCAGCTGACTGAAAGCGAACAACCCGACGAGTAGGGGCAGAAAGGCGAAACCCTGCTCGAGCGCATCCACGCCGAAGCTGAAGCGGGCCACACCATTGACCTGGTCTTCGCCGAAGCAGGCGACCAGGATGCCGAATACGCCCGCGATGAGACCCTTGAGTAGGTCCTCGTCCGACAGGCTGGCGGCGATGGTCAGCGCGAAGGCGACCAGCGAGAAGAAATCCCACGGCCCGAACTCGAGGCCGATGCGCGCAAGTTGCGGCGCCAATACCGACAGCAGCACGGCACTCAGGAGGCCGCCGAAAAACGACGACCACACGCCGATGCCGAGCGCCAAGCCCGGCTTGCCGGCGCGCGCCATTGTGAAACCGTCGAAGGTAGTGGCGACGGCCGATGGCGTCCCGGGAATGCCGGTGAGGACTGCGGACATCAGTCCGCCCGACAGCCCGCCGACAAAAACGCCCAGCATGGTCGACAGGCCTTCCACCGGCGGCATGCCGAAGGTGAAGGGCAGCGTCAGCACGATCGCCATCGCAATCGTGAAGCCGGGGATGGCGCCAGCGATCAGGCCGGCGACGACGCCGACCGTCATCAAGATCAGGTTCTTGAGCTCAAAGACCGCGCCGAACGCCGCGATCACGTGATCCAGATACTGCATCGCATGATCGCCGCGTTAGATGTGAACGAGGCTGCCCGCCGGCAAAATGACGCCGATGGCATAGGTGAAAACAAGCCACATGAAGCCGACCGAACCGATCGCGATCGCACCATGACGCAAATGCGCGCGCGCGGTTCGCTCGCCCACCGTGGCTTGCACCCCCCACACAAAAAGTATGCCGCCGACAAGCATGCCGAGATAGGGCATGGTCAGCAGGAAAAGCAGGAAGAGGCCATAGCACCAGAGTGGATTGCGGTAGTGGGCGATCCACTCGACGAAGGTTCGCTTCGTCTCACCCGCCGTTCCCCGACGCAGCGACCTGATGAGGTAAATGACGCAGAGCGCGAAGAACACCAGCAACACGAAGCGCGGCCACACGCTGGAAGCCATGGTCGCATAAGGCGTGCGCCGCCATTGGAAGGTGTCCCAGAAGAGGGCCCCGCCGAAAAGCAACAACACCGTCGCGACGATGGAATCGAAACTGAGGCGGCGCACGTGTCAGTTCCCCCTCAGCTGGGTCCGGGCGAGCGGCAAGCACGGCACGAAGGCCGACGCTCGCCGCTCGCACGGCCCGCACTCATCTATTTCTTCTTGTACATTCCGATCGAGATCGCGAGCTTCTCGTATTGGGCGTAGGATTTCTTGAGGAAGCTGGTGTACTCGGCCGGGCCCTTGAATACGACCGACGTTCCCTTGGCGGCCAGCGCGCCTTCGACCGCCTTGCTGTGAGCGGCCTTATTGATGACGCCCTCCCAATAGCTGATGACGGCCGGCTTGGTGCCTTTGGGCGCCACGATGCCGCGCGTGAGCCCGTAGACGACATCGACCCCCTGCTCCTTGAGCGTCGGCAGATTTGGCGCCAGCGGATCGCGCTTCTCCGAGGCGATGCCGAGCCCCTTCAGCGAGCCTTCCTTCATGTATTGTTTGGCGGTCAGGATGTTCATCTCGCCGACCTGGATGTTCTTGGCGAGCAAGGCGGTCAGGCGCTGACGCGTGCCTTCATAGGGCACGTATTTCAGTTTGATCTTGGCGGCATCCTCGATCAGCAGAAAGACGAACTGACTGGTGGAGCCGAGTGTCACGCCGGTCGTGATCGTGCCGGGCGCCTTCTTGGCGGCGGCGACGAATTCCTTCATGTTGCTGTACGGCGTGGCGGCATTGGCGCCGATGACCGACGGCGTGTAGGAGACACTGGCGATCGGATCAAACGCGTCCCATGTGAAGTTCACGCGTCCGGCCAGGTAACTGATGATAGCGCTGTCGTGCATCGCGAACAGGGTGCAGCCATCCGGCGCCGCGGCCTTGGCGTCTTTCGCACCCTTGTTGCCGCCCTGCCCGCCGACATTGACGACCTGCAACCGAGGTTTAGCGCCTTCTTTGTTGGCTTCGTCGACGACAAGGCGGAAGATGATGTCGGTATCGCCGCCGGCGCCCCACGGCACGATCAATTTCGCCGTGCTGCAGGGCATGTCCACGGCGTAAGCGGGCGCAATGGCCAGGGTCGTCAGCGCAGAAAAGGCGGTCGCAATTGTGAGGAGTGATTTTCGGTAACCCATCGGTCAACCTCCCTTATTCGATCAAACGCAGCGTACCCTACCAATTCACGCCTTGGCTAGCGGATTTCTTCTATCGTCGAGTCCGCAAGCCCGGCAACTTACCGCATGCTTATTGCAGTCGCGTCAAACATCGAGCGCGTCGCGGGAATGACCAGAATATGCATCGACGCCAGGGCGATATGCGCTAAATTTAGACCAAGAGGATCATCGCATGCGCGCAGACTTTTTGCGCGGCTTATGAGCCGACGCGTACTGGCACATTGAGCTTTCGCAACGTCGACATGACGCTCAGCGCAGTTATGCGACCAGTTTTAGGGTTCTCGCTCGGAATGTTCTCGATGGTCATGTCGAGAAGGGCAGAGTCCGAGTTGACGACGATTCGATGGGTATTTCTTGTAACCGTGGGGTCTGCCCATATCTCGAGCATTGTCTTATCGGGCCCGATGCCAGCAAGAGATAAAGCGACCGCTACGTTGAGATTAGCGGGAAAGTCCTTCGCGGCCTCGCGCGCCGTTCCGCTGAACACTAAGGTCGGCTCGTTACAATTCTCAATATCAATCTCGTTTTCGACGAGATAAGGGGCGCCAATCAGACCCGCGATCGGTTTGCGTGTAACCATCTTGACCGAGGAGATTTTCCCTTCTGCCGCTGCGCTGACGGCATCTAACCCGATCAAAGCACCCGTCGGAATGATGATCTGACCAGACTTTCTATGCGCAAGCTCAATCAGATCGGGGTGGGAGAGTAGCGCACCGGCGCTAAGAACGATTACGGTTTTGTCCGCAAGCAGGACGGGGCGTACAACTTTATCAAGGACTGCCGCGGGAGCGCATTCAACGACAACGTCGGCAATGCCGGGCAGCTTTTCGACATCATATACGGGAACGTTTAACGACATGCTGTCCAGCGTTCGTCGCGCCTTTGTCTTGTCACGTGCGGCGACGCCAGTCAGTTTCATGCCAGGAATTACTCCGCGCGACAGATTTCGTACCAGTGTTTTTCCAATGGTGCCCAGGCCGGCGATAGCGACTCTCGCTTCGATACGTGGATTAAACCGGCGTTCTTCGAGTACCGTCGAAGAATCACGAATAGTAGTGATAATCGCCATGTTTGGCCTTTACGTTGGTTTTCGCGGAGTACCGATTTCAAGCCCTGATCTACGCCGCGGGGTTTGCGGTTGCCACACCTACGTTCGGTGATGATAATAATACCTGTGTGTGCCGAAAACCTTATCCGTCAGAGATTTTAATTTTGGTCCGTAATTCCCTGTTCGTGTGCAGAAAATCCGTGTTTCGCTCAAATAATTCCCTATTCCGTTGCGTCGGGGGTAGTGACAGCTGCAAAAGTAAGCTACCGGCCAGTTGCCGGTAACGAGCCCACACAAAGACTCGAAAGTTGAGGGAAAGCGGTACCTGCTGTGGCAAACCGCTATTTCGCGCTTTGGCCCAAAGCTGACGTGTCAGTAGCGCTGACGAATGTCCGCTTTCAGAAGCAAAGTAGACATCTTGCGGACTTCTCGCCATGTCCGCTATTGGCACAAAGCGGACATTCGCGGCACTGCAATAGTTTGTCCGCTTTTGGAGTAACAGCGGACATGGGCGCTGCTCCAGCGGACTGAGAGTCGGTAAATCGAATGCCCCGCGCTGCGTCCGGGGAGCCTCGCTGGTGAGTCAGAAATATGGTGCGGCTTTCTACTAGCGGGGACCCGCCAAAATGAAGCCCTGAGTCTACCACGGACAACTGGCGGCGTTTGTAATTTTGATTCAAGATCCGGGCAATCTTTGAATCATTCTTGCGCTGTTTGTACTCAGTAACTGGTCACATACTGTTCTATTCTGCGACCAGTGGCGTTATTGAGCATGGGGACAAGTCAATGAAATCAACCCACCTGAAGCTGGTCGAAAGCGCTGATATGCGACCAGTTGCATCGAAAGGGCGCAAGTCGAACAAAACCTATCGCATCCGCGAACACCTGACGGAAGCGGAGCTGGACAGACTGCTGGCTGCCTTGAAGGCCAATCGGCATGGGCACCGTGACTGGCTGGTCGGTCTGCTGATTTATCGGCATGGCCTGCGTGTCAGCGAGGCCTGTGACCTACGGTGGGACGACCTCAACCTAGCCAAACGCACCATTCAGGTCCGTCGCCTTAAGGGTAGCGATGACAGCACCCACTATCTTGAACGTGATGAGGCTGCTGGCCTTAAACGATTGCAGCGTGAGCAAGAGCCCAAATCAGCCTATGTGTTCGTCAACGAGCGAGGGCAGCCATTTGGGCGAATGGGCGTTGGCCGGATGATCGAACGCGGTGGCCAAGCCGCCGAGCTACCGTTCCCCGTCCATGCGCACATGCTTAGGCATTCCACGGGGTACGCTCTAGCAAGCAAGGGTATGGACACGCGACGACTGCAACACTTTTTAGGCCATGCAAGCATCACCAATACGGTGCGCTACACCGCAATGTCGCCGGAGCCTTTCAAGGATATTTGGCGGTGAAGGCCGGTTGCCGAATAGATAGGCTACCAGCCGTCCGTGGGGAGCCCACGGAGCGCCGCATCCTACCTCAAGGGCTCGAAAGACCAAGGGACCGCTAAAGGCGAATCTACGGCCGCCTTTGAGATACTGCATGGCGCCAATTCCAGCGGAAACATTCTGTGGCCCAGAACCTGGCTCCGATAACCCATCTTATCGGAGCCTACCGAATGTCCGTTTTACCCCCGAAAGCGGACATTAGCCGCCGGCTGCTCGATGTCCGCTAAGTGCCAGAAGCGGACTCATGCACTGCAGCAAAGTTGGCGACATTCAACGGGGCAAATCTGCGATTGGGTAACCACACAAATAGCTGTGCCCTCTTCCAAACCCGGAGAGCCTGCGGTCATGCAGCGCGTTCCACGCGGCTGTCGATTTCGCTGCGGAGTGCCACAAAATCAATCGGCTTGGTCAGCAGCGCCTCAGCTCCGTTCTCAAACGCCTTCCGCTTCGTCTCCGCATCGCCATAGGCGGTGATCATGATGATGGGAACATCCGGCCGTGCGGCTTTGGCCTTGGGAAGCATTTCGAGCCCAGTCATTCCCGGCATGTTGATGTCGGACAGGATCAGAATGATTGACGCTCCCGCCGCGTCAGTGATGCGTTGAAGTGCGGCCGGAGCAGATTGGGCAAATTCCATCGAAAACCGGCCGTCGCGCAGATCATGCCGGAACTGCTGACGGAACAGCACCTCGACGTCCGGCTCATCGTCAACGACGAGAATAAGCAGGGTCACGGGCGCTCTCCTGATTTAGCAATGGTTGCCGCCGTGCGCGGAAGGATAATGGTGAACTCGGTGAACTGGCCCAGCTCGGTGGCAACCTCGATCGACCCGCCATGTTGCTTGGCGATGATATCGTGGCTGATGGACAGACCAAGCCCCGTCCCCTCGCCCGCAGGCTTGGTCGTAAAGAAGGGATTGAACATCTTTTCCTTCACCTCGGGCGGGATACCGGTGCCGTTGTCACGAATCCTGATCTCCACGCTGTCGCCCAGGTTCCTGGTGGCAGCCATCAGGGTTGGCTCATAGACGGCCCCATCCGCCTGGGCTTTACGCTTGGTAGCGGCATAAAACCCGTTGGAGATCAGGTTGAGCAGCACCCGGGTAATGTCCTGCGGGAAGACATCAACTTCGCCAGCGGACGGATCAAGAGACCTATCCAGGGTGATATTGAAGCCCTGCTTCTCGGCTCGCGCGCCATGGTAGGCGAGATTGAGGCTCTCCTCGACCAGGGCATTGATGTCCACCGGCCGGTGCTCTTCGGAGCCCTGACGCGAATGCAACAGCATGTTCTTGACGATGCCATCCGCGCGCTTGCCGTGCTGCACGATCTTCTCGAGGTTGCCCCGCAGCGTGTCGGTCAGTTCAGCAATCTCGGCGACTGTTTTATCATCGGCCTTCATATTGCTGAGGGTCGCCTGCGGCTCGTCGATGAGCTCGACCGAGACACCGGAGAAATTATTGATAAAATTGAGCGGGTTCTTGATCTCGTGGGCGATGCCGGCGGTCAACTGGCCAAGAGATGCAAGCTTCTCGGTCTGCACCAGGCGATCCTGCGTGGTGCGCAGGTCGTCCAGAGATTTTGCCAGATCGCGGGTACGGGCTTCAACACTCTCGAATAGGCGAACGTTCTCGATCGCGATTGCCGCTTGGTCGGCGAAGGTGGTGACCAAATCGATTTGCTTGTCGGTGAACGGCTCGATCTCGGCGCGCGAAATTATGAGAATGCCGATGGGCACGCCTTCGCGCAGCAGTGGCACGCCCAATATTGTGCCGCTTTTGACGACGCCCCGCGCTTGCAGCAGGGTCAATTCCCGGTCCGCGGCCACGTTTGGTACATGGATTATCTTGCCTTCGAGCGCTACGCGGCCGGCGACCGAAGAGCGATCCGCCTTCGTTGGATGGCTTTTCATATAACTGACGTGTTCTGGCGGAAAACCGTATAATGCCACCGCGTGGAATTTGCCGTTGCGCGCAAGCCGCATCGCGGCACGGTCTGCGCGGCACAGCCGCGCCGCCGATTCAAGCAAAGTATCGAGCACCGCCTGCAAATCAAACGTCGACCGACTAATGACCTTGAGCACATCGGCAGTAGCGGTCTGCTGCTGAAGGGATTCGCGCAGCTCGTTGAGCAGCCGCGTGTTCTCGATGGCGATGACGGCTTGCGCAGCAAAGTTTTTGACCAGCTCAATCTGTTTATCGGCGAAGGGGCGTACCTCCTGGCGATAGATTACAATTGCTCCGATAAGCTCGCTTTCCCGGAGCATCGGAACTATTAGTGCAGTCCGCACTCCTCCTAGGTTGACGGTCGCAATACGTCCCTGATCCCCTTCGGCATACGCGCGGCCCTCCACAACGTCATTGATGTGAACGACCTGCTTTGTGCTGATCACTTGGCCGAGGCCAGTGCCTGGACCCCATGCTCGCGGCTGCTTAACAAATTCTGCATATTCGGGTGGGACGCCCATCCATGAGATTGCTCGAAATTGGCCTCTACTAAACTCGTACATTATTCCAAACTTGGCGTCGCAAATGCGCATTGCATTCGCCAGCATTGCTTGGAACACGGGCTCAAGCTCACCCGGTGAGCTGCTGATAACCTTGAGCACGTCAGCGGTGGCGGTCTGCTGCTGAAGGGATTCGCGCAGCTCGTTGAGCAGCCGCGTGTTCTCGATAGCGATGACGGCCTGCGCGGCGAAGTTCTCTACCAACCCGATCTGCTTATCGGTGAACGGGCGCAACTCTGTGCGATAGATGAAAAGGGCGCCTACGAGTTCACCTTCCTTGAGCATCGGCACCCCTATGGCAGATCGCGCGCCAGCGTATCTCGCCGACGGACTAAGGTTCGGCTCCATCGCTCGGTCGTGTTCATGCACTACGGTTTTTGACTCGCAAAGCCGGCCGAAAAATTGACCGGGTTTAGACGCAAACGCACCCTGCCTCGTGAGAAATTCGGCAAAAGCAGGCGGCACATCAAGCATTGCTGCCGGGTGAAATAATCCGCCTTCGTACCGGAACAGAATGCCAAACTTCGCTCCGCAAACGCGGGTGGCGTTCTCCAGCATCGCCCGGAACACGGACTCAAGCTCACCGGGCGAACTACTGATGACCTTGAGCACATCAGCAGTAGCGGTCTGCTGCTCCAGAGATTCGCGCAACTCGTTGAGCAGCCGCGCGTTCTCGATGGCGATCACCGCCTGGTCGGCAAACGTCTTCAAAAGATTGATTTGCCCGTCCGGGAGGAGCCCAGTCTGAGCGCGGGTGATGGCAATCGACCCGATGGGAAGGCCGTCACGTATTATCGGGACGGCTGCGGCACTGCGATAGCCTCCCGCAACCGCCATCGCGCCTAGACCGTATTCGGGGTCCGCATCGACATCAGGTATCTGGACGATGCTTCGCTCGAGTACAGCGCGAGCCGCCACACTCTTCCGACTTGGCGGCGCAGGGTATGCGCGTCGGTTGATCTCGAGCACCTCGGCAGTGAGGCTGCGATGCGCCACGAAGTGGAGGAGCTGGCCGTCGAACCGATAGACAAAGCAGAATTGGGCGTTGCAGAGCCGCGCCGCGCTCTCGGCAATCATATCGAACACCGGCTGGACGTCTGTCGGAGAGCTTCTGATGACCCGCAGCACCTCGGATGTCGCCGCCTGCTGCTCCAGCGCCTCGTTCAATTCGCGCCTGAGCGGCGCGACCTCTGTCTCCTCGCCGGCAGAAGGGGATTTGTGCGGACGCGCGGCCTTTGGCGCATCCGGGCGCTTTGGCGCTGTCGGTTTTGGAGGTCCCGCTTTGTGTGGTTTGCCGCCTGTGCTGGAGCGCCGTCTCATTGCCCTCCCCCGGGGCTCAGGACCAGGGGCATCGTATCGGCTCAAACGGGTGCTCCGGAAGGGCCTCGGACGAACTTTGTGCAATTGCTCAGTAAGGTAGGCTCAATGTCGCAGTTGGGTCAAAAGCAGACATTTGCAGTGCGATAGACCATGTCCGCTTCTCTAATCG